>JBDSKZ010000051.1:0-45373 GCA_039916625.1 Pedococcus sp. | reverse complement strand
CGAAGACCTTCTTGACCTGCGGGCTGTTCCAGCTCTCCTTACCGGCCATGAGGTCGATGTGGTACTGGTAACCGTTGATCCGCATGTTCAGCTGGTCGAAGGTGCCCATGGCCGGCCAGCCGTCCTTGTCGCCGAAGGCGATCGGGACCAGCCCGTCCTTCTTCATCTGCGTGCCGAGGGTCTTGAACTCGTCGAGGGTCTTGGGCTCGGTGTAGCCGTACTTGTCGAAGACGCTCTTGCGGTAGAAGACCGCCCACGGGTAGTTGGTCGAGGGGACGAAGTACTGCTTCCCGTCGTCTCCGGTGGACGCCGCCTTCAGGGCGTCGGACATGCCGGGCAGGTCCTTCCAGACCTCGCTGACGTCGCCGGCCAGGCCCTTGGAGGCGAAGAAGCGCATGCGGTAGCCGGAGAACCACATCCACACGTCGTCCGGGGAGCCCTGGAGGTAGTTGTTGATGTTCTCCTGGAAGGAGTTGTGGTCGATGGTGTTGGTCTTGACCGTCAGGCCGGAGTTCGCCTTCTGGAAGGCGTCCATGACCGACTGGATCGCCGCCTTCGGCACGGCGTCGGACTGGTTGGACCCCACGGTGACGGTGCCGGTTGCGGGACCGCCTGCGGTGGAGGAGCTGCCGCCGCCACCGCACGCCGCCAGCAGCGACGGGGCTGCGAGCAGGGTGCCGGCGCCGAGGGCGCCGCGCAGGACGGTCCGGCGGCTCACCCCGCGGACAGAGGCAGGTACGAGGCTTGCGAGGTACTCGGACTCGGAGTTCGGGCGGGTCATTCGGGTCTCCTTTGACACGGGTGGCACCGGCGCGATGGCCGAACCCGTCATCCGACAGATTCGATCAAAAACCATCAACAGTTCCCAAGGATGGGCCGCCCGACCAACACCTGTCAAGAGCCTGTCCATCACGAAATGGTCGCGGGGCCACCCCGCCACCAGACGGTGGAGACCGGCTGGACCCCGCGCGTCCCACCAGCCGAGCGGGATGAAACTGGCCTAAACGCAGTATGAAGCGCACTTATGTGTGACGCGCAACTGTTGCCGGGTCCCGCGGTGCGCGGCGAGCGCGCGCCATCGAGGAGGCGGTTCACGGGCGACGGCAAGCCGATGTTGTTTATTGTTGACATCTCCATCCCGGCAACGCAACACTGAGCGCCATGCGTTCATGGCCGAACCGTCGAATCGCCCTGGGTGGCGACTACAACCCCGAGCAGTGGCCGCGCGAGCTCTGGCCCGAGGACATGGAGCTGATGCGCGAGGCCGGCGTCACCTTCGTCACCCTGGGGGTCTTCTCCTGGTCGTGGCTGGAGCCCGCGAAGGGCGAGTACGACTTCGCCTGGCTGGACGACATCATGGAGATGCTCCACGCGAACGACATCGCCGTGGACCTTGCGACGGCGACGTCGACACCTCCCCCCTGGCTGTCGGTCGCGCACCCGGAGATCCTGCCCGTCGACCACGAGGGCCACACCCTGTGGCCGGGCAGCCGTCAGGCGTGGTGCCCGAGCTCGCCGGTCTACCGCGACTACGCGCTCGCGCTGACGACCCAGCTGGCGCAGCGCTACCACGACCACCCGGCCCTGGCGATGTGGCACGTCTCGAACGAGTACGCCTGCCACAACGTCCCCTGCTACTGCGACACCTGTGCCGCCGGCTTCCGCGTCTGGCTGCGCCGCCGCCACGAGACGCTCGAGCGGCTCAACGATGCGTGGGGCACTGCCTTCTGGAGCCAGCGCTACACCGAGTGGGAGCAGGTCCTGCCGCCGCGGTTGACGACGTCGTTCGCCAACCCCACCCAGGTGCTGGACTACAAGCGGTTCCAGTCCGACGCCCTGCTGGACTTCCACCGCAGCGAGAAGGCGATCCTCGAGGACCTGTCGCCCGGAGTGCCCGTGACGACCAACTTCATGACGCTGGCGCACTTCGACCACCTCGACTACCACCAGTGGGCCGGCGAGCAGGACGTGATCAGCACCGACCACTACGTCGTCGCCGAGCTCGAGCACCCGAAGGCCGAGCTGGCCTTCAGCGGCGACCTCACCCGTGGCCTCGCCGGCGGGCGCCCGTGGCTGCTCATGGAGCACTCGACCAGCGCGGTGAACTGGCAGCCCATCAACCCCGCCAAGCTCCCCGGCGGCACGCTGCGCGACAGCCTCGCCCACGTCGCCCGGGGCGCCGACACCCTCGGCTTCTTCCAGTGGCGGCAGTCGCGTTCCGGCTCGGAGAAGTTCCACTCCGCCCTCGTCCCCCACGCCGGTCGCGACAGCGCCCGCTTCCGTGAGGTCGTCGAGCTCGGGCTGGTGGCTGAGCGGCTGGGCGAGGTCCTCGGCTCACGCGTCGAGGCGCAGGTGGCGATCCTCTGGGACTACCAGGCGCAATGGGCGGCGCAGGGTCCGGCCATGCCGTCCAGCGCCCTGAAGTACCCCACCACCGCCCATGCCGTGCACCGCGTGCTGCGTGAGCGTGGCATCACCACCGACGTCGTGCACCCCAGTGCCGACCTCAGCACCTACAAGGTCGTCGTCGTGCCCACCCTCTACCTGGTCAGCGACGAGCACGCAGCAGCTGTCGCGGCCGCCGCCGAGGCCGGTGCCCAGGTGCTGGTCACCTTCTTCTCGGGCATCAGCGACACCGACGACCACGTCCGCCTCGGCGGCTACCCCGGCGCGTTCCGCGACCTGCTCGGCGTGCGTGTCGAGGAGTTCTTCCCCCTCATGACCGACGAGCAGAGCCAGCTCGAGGGCGGCGGCACCGGCTCCCTGTGGAGTGAGGACGTCACCGCCGTCGACACCGAGGTCCTCGACCGGTATGCCGCGGGCCCCCTCACGGGGCGCCCGGCCGTCACCCGGCGCAGCACCGGGACGGGTGCCGCGTGGTACCTCAGCACCCTGCTGGATGACCCGGCCCTCGGGTCGCTGCTCGACCAGGTCACCGAGGCCGGGGGCGTCGCCATCACCGCGCCGGTGCCTCCCGGTGTCGAAGCCGTCCGCCGCAGTGGAGAAGATGGCTCCTGGTTGTTCCTCGTCAACGACACCACGACGCAGCAGCTGATTCCCGTGAGCGGACACGACCTCGTCGCGGACCGCCCGTTCACCCCCGACACCCCGCTCGCAGCGGGTGCCGTCGCCGTCATCAGGGAGGCCTAGTTGCTGGCCAGCCAACGTCGCGCCACCATCCTCGGCCTCGTCGAGGACAGTGGTGCGGTGCGCGTGTCCGAGCTCGTCGACCAGCTCGGCGTCTCGGACATGACCGTGCGTCGCGACATCGAGCAGCTGGCCACCGAGGGCCTCGTCGAACGCGTGCACGGCGGCGCCCTCGCCGTCGGGAGCCGCAGCAGCGAGGAGCCAGGCTTCACCGCGAAGTCGGCGCTCATGCAGTCCCAGAAGAACGCCATCGCCCAGGCTGCCGCAGGACTCGTCGAGCCGGGTGCTGCCATCGGCATCTCCGCGGGCACGACGACCTACGAGTTCGCGCGCGCCGTGCGCTCGGTCCCCGACCTCACCGTCGTCACCAACTCGGTGCAGGTGGCCCAGCTGCTGCACGAGTCCGGCACCCCGGGCCAGACCGTCGTGCTCACCGGCGGCGTCCGCACCCCCTCCGACGCCCTCGTCGGACCGGTCGCGGTCGCCGCGCTGCGGATGCTGCACGTCGACCGGCTCTTCCTCGGGGTGCACGGCATGGACGAGCGTGCCGGCCTGACCACCCCCAACCTCGTGGAGGCCGAGACCAACCAGGCACTGGTCCAGACCGCTCGACAGGTGTGCGTCCTCGCCGACCACACCAAGTGGGGCACGGTCGGCTTCAGCACCATCATCCCGTTGTCGTCGGTCGACCTCCTGGTCACCGACGCAGGCATCGGCCCGCGGGCCCGCACCGCCGTGAGCGAGGCCGGGGTCGAGATCATGCTCGCCACCCCCGGTCCCGTGCGCACGGCCCGGACGAGCAAGAGGCACGCATGAGAGTCCTGCGCACCAGCCGGCGGCTGGCTGACGGCCGCGAGATCATCTACTTCGACGACTCCCCGGACGCACCGGAGCGCACTGCCGAGGACACCCGTCCCCTGGGGGAGCGGGCCGCCTCCGGCGAGATCCGTTACGACGCGCTCGTCGGCGACTGGGTCGCGGTGGCCGGTCACCGCAGCAACCGCACCTTCCTCCCCCCGAAGGACGAGTGCCCCCTGTGCCCGACCGGGACCGGCAGCGTGCCCTCGGAGGTGCCGGAAGCGCAGTACGACGTCGTCGTCTTCGAGAACCGCTTCCCGAGCTATGCCCCCGTCTCGGGGCACGCCCACGGACACCAGGAGGACGGTGGCCTCGTCCAGAGCAGGCCCGCCCTCGGCCGGTGCGAGGTGGTCTGCTTCACCAGTGACCACGAGTCGACCTTCGCCGACCTGACGCCCGAACGCGCCCGCACCGTCGTCGACGCGTGGGCCGACCGCACCGCCGAGCTCGGCGCGCTGCCCGAGGTCGAGCAGGTCTTCGTCTTCGAGAACCGCGGTCAGGAGATCGGGGTCACGCTGCACCACCCCCACGGCCAGATCTACGCCTACCCCTACCTCCCCGAGCGCAGCGCGACGCTCCTCGCCCAGGCGACCGAGCACCACGCCCGGACCGGTCGCCTCCTCGGTGCCGACATCCTCGCCGCCGAGCTGCACGCCAAGGAGCGCGTGGTCATCGACACCGAGCACTGGGTCGTCTACGTGCCGTATGCCGCCCGCTGGCCGGTGGAGGTGCACCTGGCGCCGCACCGCGACGTGCCGGACCTGGCGTCACTGACCGAAGAAGAGCGCGACGACCTCGCCCGGGTCTACCTCGACCTGCTCCGGCGACTCGACCGCTACTACGTCGCCAAGGACGGTTCGCCGATCCGCCTTCCCTACATCGCCGGCTGGCACCAGGCGCCGGCCAGGCAGGGCCGCGACGTGTCACGCCTGCACCTGCAGGTGATGTCGGTCCTGCGCTCCCCCAAGAAGCTCAAGTACCTCGCCGGGTCAGAGTCCGGTGTCGGGGGCTGGGTCAACGACGTGCCGCCGGAGGGCATCGCGGCACGCCTGCGCGAGGTCGCACCGTGACGGCGCCCGACTCCGCCGCCCGCCTGTTCCGCGAGACCTTCGGCGCGCAGCCGCAGGGCGTCTGGTCGGCCCCCGGGCGGGTCAACCTCATCGGCGAGCACACCGACTACAACGGTGGCCTCTGCCTGCCCATCGCCCTTCCCCAGCGCACGTACGCAGCAGTGAGCCGTCGCCAGGACCGCCACCTGCGGATCGTGTCCGCGCAGGGTGACGCCGTGGTCGAGCTCGACCTCGACGTCGTGGGTCCGGGCAGCCCCGCGGGCTGGGCGGCCTACGTCGCCGGTGTCCCGTGGGCGCTCGAGCGCGCTGGTCACGCGGTCGGCGGGTTCGACGTCGCCGTGGACGGTCGGGTGCCGGTCGGCGCGGGGCTGTCGAGCTCGGCGGCGCTCGAGTGCGCGGTCGCCGCATCCCTGAGCGACGTGTTCGGACTGGGGCTGCTCGAGTCGGCCACTGGCCGCGTGGCCCTGGCCGCCGTCTGCGTCGAGGCCGAGAACATCGTGGCCCGGGCACCCACCGGTGGCATGGACCAGTCGGCGTCGCTGCTCGCCGCACAGGACCACGCGCTCATGCTCGACTGCCGTGACTTCTCCACCGAGCAGGTGCCGTTCGACCTCGACGACCACGCCCTGGCCCTGCTCGTCGTCAACACCCGTGCAGACCATGAGCTCGTCGACGGCCAGTACGCCGAGCGCCGCAGCTCCTGCGAGCAGGCGGCCGGCGAGCTCGGGGTCAAGACCCTGCGCGAGGTCGATGCCCGCGAGCTCGACGCGGCCCTCGACCTGCTGTCGTCGGACCTCCTGCGCAAGCGTGCCCGGCACGTCGTCACCGAGATCGCGCGGGTGCAGCAGGCCCGCGAGGCGTTGCGGTCCGACGACTTCGACCGCCTCGGCGAGCTCTTCCTGAGCTCGCACGACTCGATGCGCGACGACTTCGAGATCTCGGTCGCCGAGCTCGACACCGCCGTCACCACTGCCACCGAGGCCGGGGCGCTCGGCGCCCGGATGACCGGCGGTGGTTTCGGCGGGTCGGCCATCGCCCTGGTGCGTCGCGAGGACGCGGGGCGGATCCAGTCCACAGTCCAGAAAGCCTTCGACGGCCAGGGATTCCGCTCGCCGGAGTGCTTCGTCGTGTCTGCCGCAGGACCGGCCGGACGCGACCTCTAGACGGCGGGTCGCGTCCGATGGCCCACCGCTCGGACCGCGCCCGCGTCGACTCCGGTGACGCCCTGGCCCGGACCCCGCCGCCCTACGGCCTGCTGGACAGCCCACAGTCGCTGCTGGTGGTGTCGGACCTGGTCTTCATCGACCTGGTGTCGACGGGCTACCCGCGCGCCGTCGAGGGTGGCAAGGCCAATGACCATCACGGGTTCACCGCTGACATCGAGATCGTCGGTGGCTCATCCGGTGGTGGACCACGCGCCACAACCGCTGGCTCTCACCAAGGTCCATCGCCAGCGAGTCCTGGCAGCTGGCCGTCGGCCGCCTCGACAGCCGGTTCACCGGACGCCCGGCAGCCGGCAACGCCGAGGCCCGGGACGCCGACCCGTCGATGGACGTGATCCTCGGGCCCTACGCCTTGGCATGGAGGCCGGCTCCATGGTGTACGTCCACGAGCCGTCGCGGCTCCAGCAGAGCATCGACCTCGGAGACTTCGTCACCTGGGCCAGCGGCCGGTCCTCGACGAGGTAGGTGAACGTCCTTCCGGGTGGGATCGACGACTGAGATGGTCCCCCCGACCGTCCTCAGCCGCCCCCCAGCGGCCGAGGACGGTCGTCCAGTGCGGAATCCTCGACTTCTTGCGACTCCGAGCCCCTGCGGCCCGCTCTGCACACCTGAAAGGTAAAGGAACGACAGGTGTTTCGCCAGTAGTTGGTCAAGTCCGGTCGGGCTGGCGGTCCTCTTCGAGACGATTGTCCCTTTCGTCCGGTCGAACGGATGAGGGCGCCATCAGCCGTTCGGGTGAGTCAGCCCGGAACACCGCTCACCGTAGCCCGTGGCCGGCGTGGTGGCTCGAGCCCCTCGCGTGGGCCCGGCGCCAGCGCGTGGTGCGGGGCCTGCGGCGTCAAGGCGGTTCGATAGCCTGAGCAGGCCTGCGCACGAACGGCGCGAGCACGACGAGCCCAGGGAGAGAGCCGCCGACATGGCCAAGATCATCTACACCCTCACCGACGAGGCGCCCATGCTGGCGACCTACTCCTTCCTGCCGGTGATCGAGGCCTTCGCGTCCACCGCCGGCGTCGACGTCGAGACCCGGGACATCTCCCTCGGCGGTCGCATCGTGGCGGCGTTCGAGGACCTCCTCCCGCAGGAGCAGCGCACCGGCGACGCCCTCGGCGAGCTCGGCAGGCTGGCGACCACGCCCGAGGCCAACATCATCAAGCTCCCCAACGTCTCGGCGTCCCTCCCCCAGCTCAAGGCGGCCATCGCCGAGCTGCGCGCTCAGGGGTACGACCTGCCGGCCTACCCCGACGAGCCCGGCACCGACGAGGAGAAGGACGCCCGAGCCCGGTACGACAGCGTCAAGGGCAGCGCCGTCAACCCGGTTCTGCGCGAAGGCAACTCGGACCGCCGCGCCCCTGCCGCCGTGAAGAACTATGCACGCAGGCACCCGCACTCCATGGGCGCCTGGAGCTCGGACTCCAAGACCCAGGTGGCCACCATGAGCGCCGACGACTTCCGCTTCAACGAGCAGTCCGTCGTGCTCCCCGCCGCTGACACCCTGACCATCCAGCTCGTCACCGACGCGGGCACGACCGTCCTCAAGGACGGCCTGACGGTGCTCGAGGGAGAGGTCGTCGACGCCACCGTCCTGCGCGTCGCGGCGCTCGACGCCTTCCTGGCCGAGCAGATCAGCCGCGCCAAGGCCGAAGGGGTGCTGTTCTCCGTGCACCTCAAGGCCACGATGATGAAGGTCTCCGACCCGATCATCTTCGGCCACGTCGTCCGCGCCTTCCTGCCCGAGGTGTTCTCCCGGTATGGCGAGCAGCTCGCCGCCGCCGGCCTGTCGGCCAACAACGGCCTCGGCTCTGTCCTCGACGGGCTCGACGCCCTCCCCGAGGGCATCCGCGACGAGGTCCGCGCCGCGATCGCGCAGGGTCTGGCGGACGGCCCGAAGCTCGCGATGGTCAACTCCGACAAGGGGATCACCAACCTGCACGTCCCGAGCGACGTCATCGTCGACGCCTCCATGCCGGCCATGATCCGCACCTCCGGCCACATGTGGGGGCCGGACGGCGAAGAGGCCGACACCCTGGCCGTCATCCCCGACAGCTCCTACGCCGGCGTCTACCAGGCCGTCATCGACGACTGCCGCGAGCACGGCGCCTACGACCCCACCACCATGGGATCGGTCCCCAACGTCGGCCTGATGGCGCAGAAGGCCGAGGAGTACGGCAGCCACGACAAGACCTTCGAGATCGCCGAGTCCGGTCGGGTGCAGGTCGTCAACACCGCAGGCGAGGTGCTGATGGAGCACGAGGTCTCCCCCGGTGACATCTGGCGTGCCTGCCAGACCAAGGACGCCCCGATCCGCGACTGGGTCAAGCTCGCCGTGACCCGCGCCCGGGCCTCGAAGACCCCGGCCGTGTTCTGGCTGGACAGCGAGCGCGCCCACGACCGCAACCTGATGGCCAAGGTCGAGGCCTACCTCCCCGAGCACGACACCGACGGACTGGACCTCCGGGTGCTCTCCCCGGTCGAGGCGGCCAAGCTCTCCGTCGAGCGCATCCGCAGGGGCGAGGACACGATCTCGGTCACGGGTAACGTGCTGCGCGACTACAACACCGACCTCTTCCCGATCCTCGAGCTCGGGACCAGCGCCAAGATGCTCTCGGTGGTGCCGCTGATGAATGGTGGAGGTCTGTTCGAGACCGGTGCCGGCGGCTCGGCCCCCAAGCACGTGCAACAGCTCGTGCAGGAGAACTACCTCCGGTGGGACAGCCTCGGTGAGTTCCTCGCGCTGGCCGAGAGCCTGCGCCACATGGCCACCACGACCGACAACGCGCGGGCCGCGCTGCTGGGAGAAGCCCTCGACAAGGCAACCGAGCGGCTGCTCAACGAGAACAAGGGCCCGGCGCGCAAGGTCGGCCAGATCGACAACCGCGGAAGCCACTTCTACCTCGCCCTGTACTGGGCCAACGAGCTGGCCCGGCAGACTCAGGACACCGCCCTCGCCGAAGCCTTCAGCCAGGTGTCCTCGACCCTCACCGAGCAGGAGGACACCATCAACGCAGAGCTGCTCGCCGTCCAGGGCCACCCTGCCGACATCGGTGGCTACTACCGCCCCGACGCCGCCAAGACCTCCGCGGTGATGCGCCCGTCCGCGACGTTCAACGAGGCGCTCAGCGCGCTGCGCTGAGCGCGCTGCTCCCTGGCCCCCCGTGCTGCGTGACCCGCGCGAGGGGTCAGGGTGGTGACGCACCTCGGGCACGCTCCTGGTCGACGGCTGCCTCGAGGTCGGTCAGGCGATGGCGCTGCGCGAGCGCCCGCGCCATACGGGGGTTGCCCTCGAGCCGTTCCGCGGCGCGGTCGAGGTAGGCCCAGTAGCCCGCGGTGAAGGGGCAGGCGTCCTCGCCGACCCGGACGGTGGGGCGGTACCTGCACCCGCCGCAGTAGTCCGACATGCGGTGCAGGTAGGCCCCGCCGGACACGTAGGGCTTGGTCGTCATCGCGCCCCCGTCGGCGTACTGGCTCATGCCGACGACGTTGGCGGGCATGACCCAGTCGTAGCCGTCGACGAACCTGGTCTGGAACCACTCGGTCAGGGCGTCGGGGTCGTAGCCGCGTTGCGCCGCCCAGTTACCGAGCACCATGAGGCGTGGGATGTGGTGCACCCAGCCGCGGTCGCGCACCCCGGCGAGCACGTCCTTGAGGCAGGCGGCCTCCACCGCGTCGGCGTCGAGGTCCGCGAACCACCGCGGCAGGGGCTCGTGGGCAGCCAACGCGTTGCGGCTGCGGTACTGCGGACCGAAGTGCCAGTACAGGTGCCAGACGTACTCACGCCAACCCACCACCTGCCGCACGAAGCCCTCGACGGAGGCCAGCGGGGCATCGCCGTCGCGGTAGGCCTGCACCGCACGTTCGGCGACCTCGACGGGGTCGAGCAGGCCCAGGTTGAGGGGCACCGACAACAGGCTGTGAGCCATCGCCCAGTCACCGCGGAGCATGGCGTCCTCGTGTGGTCCGAACGCGCCGAGGCGCTGCGTGACGAAGCGTTCGAGCGCAGCGAGCGCCTCTCGCCGCGTCACGGCGAACAGCCGGGGTCCGTCGCGGCCCACCGTCACCAGGCCCTCGTCACGCTCCCACCGGTCGAGGTCCTCCCTCACCTGCCTGTCGATGTCGTCTTCGCGAGGGCGGTACGGCGCTGGGACGTCGAGGCGTTCAGCGCCCTTGGGCGGGGGCTTGCGGTTGTCCTCGTCGAAGGACCACCGGCCCCCTACGGGGTCGCCGTCACCCTCGACGAGCAGGTCCAGCCGCTGCCGCTGGAACCGGTAGAAGTCCTCCATGCGCAGCCGGCGCCGGTCCCCGGCCCAACGCTGGAACTCGGCGCGCGGCAGGCTGAAACCGGGCGTGGGGTCGACCCCCTCGACCCGCCCTGCCTCGAGCTGGCGCGAGACGAAGTCTGCCGCGGAGCGCGAGGTGGGCTCGTAGACCCGGACGGGCTCGCCGAGCTCGCGCAGCGCCTCGCCGTAGGTGGCGGTCCGCAGCAGCACCGCGGAGTCGCCGAGCTCGTCGGCCCGGTGCCTGAGGGCGGAAAGCACGAGGTGCAGCTTCTGGCGGTGGTAGCGCCGTCGGCCGAGCGCCTCCCTGCTCTCGACGAGCAGCACCCCGTCGCGGCCCACGTCGAAGTGCGGGCCGAGCTGGTCGGCGAACAGCCAGCGCCGCGTCATGGGGTCCTCACGCGGCCAGTCTGGGGGACCCGGCGCTCGGCAGCGACCCGGGCGCGCGCCGCACGCAAGGCGGCCGGGGGCCACGCCGCTTACGGTGGGCTGGTGAACCCAGTCATCGGCGGCACCCACACCTCGCACGTGCTCGCCCCACCCCGGGTGGTGTGGGACGTCGTGACCTCGGTCGGCGGCGACACCGGCTGGTTCACCCCCGAGGTCGTGTGGCAGGCCCGGTGTGGGGTGGACCGGCTGCTCGGCGGACCGGGGCGCCGTCGTGACCGACCGGACCGGCCGCTGCGGCTCGGTGACCGCGTCGACTTCTGGACGGTGACCGCGCTCGAAGCCGGGCACCGGATCGTGCTGGCTCCCGACACCCGGCTACCGGGGCAGGCGTTCCTCGAGGCGGTGGTCACCCCCGACGGGGACGGGTCACAGCTGACCGTGCGCCACGGTTTCACTCCCGACGGCATCACCGGCCGCCTCTATGGCGAGACGACCCGGCTCGGCGACGTCGCGCTCTACACGTGGATGCACCGCCGCATGGTCCTCGCCGCCGAGCAGCGCGCCGCCGCCTGACTCCTCCCGGGCGCTGCCGCCGTGCGCCTGCATCGGTCAGCGAGCGCGCATCCGGTTGTTCCTCGCCTGGTGCTCGACCTCGGCGAGGCCGAGCTCCTCCAGCAGTGGCGGCAGGTACATGCCGACGCGACCTCGGTAGCCCTTGCGCAGGCCGTACCACCCCCCGACCGGGTTGGTCTCCGAACGGGCCCACGCCTCGACGGTCCCGTCCTTGGCGGGCTTCTGCTCGTCGGCCGATCCCAGCGGCACCCAGTCACCCTGACCGAGGAGCCACGCGTGCAGGTCCTGCACCAGGCGCGCGTCATAGGTCAGCCGGGTGGAGCCGACCTGGCACACCAGCTGGGCAGGGTCGGCGTCCTCGTCGCGGTACATCGTGTAGTCACCGCTGCCCGGAGGCGTCTTCAGTGTCCACGGGTCGTCCTTGGTTCCGCTGCCCATCGCGTCCACCTCGTCCTCGGTTGGTCCGGGTCATGCCCTCAGGTCCAGTTCTACTCCGTCCCAGCCGCTGACAGGTCGAGCTTGAGGCCCTCGTGCGACCTGACGAACCCGAGCCGCTCGGCGTAGAAGCGCTGGGCGTCGCTGCGCCGCTTGTCCGTGGTGAGCTGGACCAGCGCACAGCCTCGGCGCCGGGACTCCTCGATCCCCCACCGCAGCATCGCCTCGCCCACCCCGAGGCCGCGCAGCCTCGTCGCCACCCGCACCGCCTCGACCTGGCAGCGCAGCGCACCGCCTCGCGACAACCCGGGCAGGAAGGTCAGCTGCATGGTCCCGCCGACCGCGCCGTCGGCCTCGAGCACGACGAGCAGGTGGGCGGGGTCGGCGTCAACGGCCTCGAACGCCGCCGAGTAGCCAGCGAGGTCGCGCCCTCCCTCGCGTCCCGCACCGATCACGTCGTCGGCGAGCAGGTGCACGATCCCCGGCACATCGGCTCGCACGGCCCGCCGCAGGACCACCTCGCGGTCACCGGCGGGCAGCACAGCCAGGGCTTTCGGGACGGGCGCGTCCAAGCTGGGCACGTCGGCGTACCAGGTGCTGCCGTCGTAGGCGAGCGCCCGTTCGAGGCGCTCCCGGGCGCGTTCCATCAGCGGCTCGGGCAGGGCGTCGACGGCGAACCAGCCCACCTCGAGCGACTCGTCGTCGTTGACCCGCGCCTGCCCGGAGACGTGGCGCGCCAGGAAGCACAGGTCGAGGTACTGCGCCCGGTCACCGTTGGGGTAGCCCTGCTCGGGCAACGTCCGGACCGAGGTCAGCGCCTCGATGCGGGCGACCACCCCCGTCTCCTCCTCGATCTCACGAACGAGGCCGACCGCCGGCTGCTCTCCGGGCTCGAGGATGCCGCTGACCAGCGCCCACTGGCCGTTGTCGGCACGGCGGCCGAGGAGCACCTCACCGCGGTCGTTGCGGACGACAGCGGTGACGCCGGTGAGCCAGAGGAGGTCGGTGCCGACCTTCTCGCGCAGGGCCAGGATGAAGTCCGGAGTGGGCATGCCCTCGACCCTAACCACCGGAAACTGACGCAGCGCGGCCCTGCTAGCGTCGTGCACAGCTGTCCCACCCCACCGACGTGAAGGGCCCACCGTGAGCACTCCCCCCGTCAAGGTCGCTGTCACCGGCGCCGCAGGCCAGATCGGCTACAGCCTCCTGTTCCGTATCGCGAGCGGCTCGCTGTTCGGCCCCGACACCCCGGTCGAGCTGCGCCTGCTCGAGATCACCCCCGCGCTCAAGGCGCTCGAGGGTGTCGTCATGGAGCTCGACGACTGTGCGTTCCCGACGCTCGCGAAGGTCGAGATCGGCGACGACGCCGAGAAGATCTTCGACGGCGTCAACCACGCCCTCCTCGTCGGTGCCCGCCCGCGTGGCCCCGGTATGGAGCGCGGTGACCTCCTCGAGGCCAACGGCGGCATCTTCGCCCCGCAGGGCAAGGCCCTCAACAAGGTCGCGGCCAACGACATCCGCATCACCGTGACCGGCAACCCGGCCAACACCAACGCGCTGATCGCGATGAGCAACGCCCCCGACATCGACCGTGACCGGTTCTCGGCGCTGACCCGCCTGGACCACAACCGCGCCATCTCGCAGCTGTCGGCCAAGCTCGGCGTGCCGGTGACCGAGATCCGCAAGATGACGATCTGGGGCAACCACTCCGCCACGCAGTACCCCGACCTGTTCCACGCGGAGGTCTCCGGCAAGAACGCCGCCGAGGCCGTGGGTGACCAGGACTGGCTGGCCGGCACCTTCATCCCCACCGTCGCCAAGCGCGGCGCCGCGATCATCGAGGCCCGTGGCGCGTCCTCGGCGGCATCGGCGGCCAGCGCGACCGTCGACCACGCCCGCGACTGGACCCTTGGCACCCCCGACGGCGACTGGGTGTCGATGTCGGTCTGCTCCGACGGCTCCTACGGGGTGCCCGAGGGTCTGATCTCCTCGTTCCCCGTGACCGTCAAGGACGGCCAGTGGTCGATCGTGCAGGGTCTGGAGATCGACGAGTTCTCCCGCAGCAGGATCGACGCCTCGGTGAAGGAGCTCGAGGAGGAGCGCGAGGCCGTCAAGGGCCTCGGGCTGCTCGGCTGACCCTTCCCGCACCAGGTTCCGCGCACGACGCACGGCAGACGAACGGCCGGTCCCGGGTCACCCCGGACCGGCCGTTTCCGCGTCAGCCCACGACCCCGTCAACCCGCAACCCCCAGTGATCACAGTGACCGGTCAGCGTCGACGACCCCGGCCACCCGCAACCCGCAGTGATCACAGTGACCGGCCCGACGGGTCAGCCGCGGGGGCTCAGGTCGAGGCTCGCGGTGATGACGGCAAGCGCCAGACCGAACAGTCCCATGGTCAGGACGTCGACGACGCGCGAGCGCACGACGAGCCCGCCGCTGCGCTCGGTCGGGAGCACGGCCCGGATCAGTGCGGCGATCCCCAGCCCTCCCGCGATGACGAACCCTGCCAACCGCACCTGCCCGACAGCGAAGGCCGCTAGCCCCAGCACGAGGATCGGGGTGGCCACCCACCACCAGCCCAGGCGGGGAACGATCACGGGGTCAGGCCGCGACCGTGGCCGCGAGCTGCCGTTCTGCGGCAGCGACGATGTTGGTCAGGAGCATGGCGCGGGTCATCGGTCCGACACCGCCCGGGTTCGGGCTGACCCAGCCGGCCACCTCGGCCACGTCGGGGGCGACGTCCCCGGCGATCTTGCCGTCGACCCGGCTGACGCCGACGTCGAGCACGGCAGCACCGGGCTTGACCATGTCCCGCGTGACGATGCCGGGCACCCCGGCTGCGGCGATGACGATGTCAGCCCGGCTCACCTCGGCCGCGAGGTCACGGGTGCCGGTGTGGCACAGCGTGACGGTGGCGTTCTCGCTCTTGCGCGTGAGGATGGGGCCGAGCGGGCGACCCACGGTGAGTCCGCGGCCGATGACGACGACGTTGGCGCCGGCGATCGGCACGTCGAACCGCCGCAGCAGCTCGATGCACCCCATCGGCGTGCAGGGCAGCGGGGCGGGCTTGCCGAGAGCGAGCCAGCCGAGGTTGGTCGGGTGGAGGCCGTCGACATCCTTCTCGGGCGCGACGCGCGACAGCAGGGCCATCTCGTCGAGACCCGTCGGCTGCTGCACGAGGAACCCGGTGCAGTCGGGGTCGGCGTTGAGCTCGTCGATGACGGCCTCGACCTCGGCCTGGGTTGCCGCGGCAGGCAGGTCGCGCCGGATGCTGGTCACACCGATCTCGGCGCAGTCCTTGTGCTTGGCGTTGACGTACCAGTGGCTGCCCGGGTCGTCGCCCACGAGGACCGTGCCCAGCCCCGGGACCACCCCGTGCTCACGCAGGACGTCCACCCTGCCGCGCAGCTCCTCCTTGATCGTCGCGAGTACTGCCTTACCGTCCAGGATGCGTGCGCTCACGGTCCCGTATCCTGCCACGCTGGCCTGCGCCGTCCCCCGACCGCCCAGGGGCTCAACCTGCCGCCACGGTGTGGGCCGCGTCGGGGAGGGCTGCGGCGAGCGCGTCCAGTGCCTGGGTGAAGCACTCCGCCGGCGGCACGACCAGCCCGGCCCCGACCTGGCCCATGCCGGCGACCCGGCCCGCCATACCGGTGTTGATCTGCGGCAGGATCCCCGTCCGGACCACCGCGGTGACGTCGATGGCCGTGGGGGTTCCGCGGAACTCCAGGATGGGCACCTGGTATGCCGTGTGCTCGCCGACCGTGATCTCGTACATCGTGCGTGTGGTCCGCAGCGCGAGGGGGACGTCGCCGCCCACGAACCTCACGATGGCCGGGGCCGCCGCCATGGCGAAGCCGCCGATGCCGGCCGTCTCCGTGATCGCGGAGTCGCCGATGTCGGGGTTCGCGTCGTCGGGTCCGAAGGAGCCGAGGAACAACCCCTCGGGGGTGTTGGCCGGTCCGGTGAACCAGCGGTCGCCGGTGCCGGCGGTACGGATGCCGAAGTCCGTGCCGTTGCGCGCCATCGTCGTGACGACGCTCGACCCCGCGATGCCCTCGGCGGCCAGCGTCGACAGCTTGCAGGCGGGCATGCCGAGGTTGAGGAAGAAGTGCTCGTTGGCGCCGGAGAAGCGCACGGCCTCGGCAATGTCGTTCGACGAACCGTCCGCAGTGATCAGCGATGGCAGCAGCTCGCGCAACAGCATCAGCGAACCGGCGCGGTTGCGGTTGTGGCCCTCGTCGCCCATCTGCAGCATCTGGGCGATGATCGCCTTGATGTCGACCGGGCCCGCCCCGCGGACGGCCTGCTGCAGGAGGGGACCGAGGACGGAGTTCATCCAGTGCAGCCGTTCGACCACTTCCGGGCCGTACGCGCCGTAGCGCAGCACCTTGCCGAGCCCTTCGTTGAGCGAGCACCACGAGGTGTTGCCGTGCACCTCGTCGCGCAGCTCGTAGAGCCACATCGAGGGGGAGATGACACCGGCCATCGGGCCGACGGCGTCCCGGTGGTGGCAGGGCTCCAGCGCCACGTCTCCGGCAGCAAGGGCAGCCGCGGCCGCCTCCGGGTCCTTTGCCATGCCCTCGAAGAGCATGGCGCCGATCAGGGCGCCGCGCATCGGCCCAGAGGCACGCTCCCACTCCAGCGGCGGACCGGCGTGCAGGAACGTACCGCGCTCGAGCCCTAGCGCCTCGTGGGCTGGTCGCACGTCGACCAGATCTGCGCCAGCGGAGGTCATCCGTTGCAGCGCAAGGGTATTCGCGGGGGACCGCCGACGGTCAGCCATCACCCGCACCAGCGCGTCGACCGAGGCATCCGGCGGAGGCTGCCACGTGGTCTCGGCCACCACGACGGCCTGGTCGCGCAGGGCATCGCTGAGCAGACCCACCCCGGAGGTCGCGACGACGGGGTCGTCGGCCAGCAGTCCGTGAAGGTCACCCATCTCAGGCCTCCTCGGAGGTCGGCAGGAGGGACACCGCTCGTCGGGTGGCGGCGGCGTTGGACAGGAACACCGACGCTCCCGCCGAACGCAGGGCCTCGGCGCACCGCGTCAGCCCCTGCGGGTCACGTCCGGTGCCGATGAGCGACACGACGACCGGCAGGTCTCGCCCCGCTTCGGACGCCGTGGCTCGGGCGGCGCGCAGCGCGTCGGCGAGCTCGCCGACCGGAGCGGGGTGCGCTCCGTGGCCCAGGACGAGGTCGAGCAGCAACACGCCGCAGCCGTCGTCTGCTGCCTCGACGGCGATGCGTTCGAGCCGCAGGCTGGGGTCGATCATGGGATGGGCCCGCCCACGGGTGAGGTCGTCATCGCCGAGGTCGAGGACCACGTGGCCCTCAGCGCGCCTCTGCGTGCCGACCGCGAGGTCGGCACGCAAAGGGATGTTGGACCGGATGTCGCCCAGCGTCTCCCCCGCCACGAGCATCGCCTCGTCGGCGAGGGTGCCACCGCAGAACAGCCCGCGCAGCGACCCCCTCGGGACCTGTTGCTGCGGGAGGTCCCAGCTCGGCCAGGTCGGGGGCGTCACGCCCAACGTGGCGAGGACGACCTCGACCGAGGCCGTGAGGTCGGGACGACCAGGGCCCAGCGTCGTCCAGTGGACCGGCGTACCCAGGCCCACGGCATACGCCTCCAGCTCGGCGAGCACCTCGGGAGCCGGCGGCTTGGAGACGACGACGACCAGGTCGGTCCCCTCGTCGGCATCCAGGGCGGCCAGCGCCCGGCGGGTCGACCTGCCGGCGACGCGCGAGGACAGGTCACGACCCCCCACACCGAGGCAGTGGCTGATGCCGACGCCCGCGGCGTCGAGCAGTGACATCACCTGCTGCGCACCGGTGCCCGACGCTGCGACGAGGCCGACCCGACCGCGGGCGACGACGTTGGCAAAGCCCAGCGCCACCCCACCGACCACCGCAGTGCCGCAGTCGGGACCCATCACCAGGACGTCCCGGGCAGCCGCCGCGTCCTTGAGGAGCACCTCGGTCTCGACGTCGACGTTGTCGGAGAACAGCATGACGCTCACGCCGCGGTCGATCGCGTCCAGCGCCTCGACCGCGGCGTACCGACCGGGCACGGAGACGAGGGCGAGGTTGGCGCCGACGGCGTCGATGGCGCGCCCGAGCGTGCGCGGCGGTGGCGCCTCGCCGAAGCCTCCTGCCGAGGCTCCTGTCGACCGCAGTGCCGTCAAGGCTCCTTCCACGGCAGCACGACCCGCGTCGAGGCCCGTGTGGTCGGCTGCGCGAAGGGCGACGACGAGATCGTTGGGCGAGGACTCGTCCGGCACGACGAAACCCAGGTCACGCAGGACGTCGAGGTTGAGCTCGGTGGCCATCGCCACCTGCGCGGCTTCCACTCCGGGAGCAGCCGCCACCTGGCGGGAGACCTGCATGAGGCTGACCGAGTCGACGTAGACCCCGGCCCTCAGCTCGACGTGGTCGGTCACGGACGGACTCCTGCGTTCGCGGTCGAAAAGGGCTGCAGGACAGGGGTATGCATCTGGGCGCTGGTTCGGTCGCACCGCAGCGCCACGAGTCCTCCCGAAAGACCCGAGAGCAGGTCGGCCCCAGACGTGTGCCCGACGCCCAGCACCTCCCGGGCCGCAGGGCCGACCTCGCGCGCGGTGTCCGTGCCACCCGCGAGCGCCGCGGCCAGGCGCACGACGGCTGGCACGGCATACCCGTCTGCGGCTTCAGCGAGCAGGGCAGCCGAGAGGCTCGTCGTCGAGCCGAGTCGGGGGGTGACCGCCGACCACAGGCGAGCGCGGGCCTCGGATGCACCGCCGAGGCGCAGGGCGATGAGGGCACCGCACAGCACGTCGTCACCACTCGGGGTGAGGCCGGGGCCGGCGCCGACGATGACCGACACCTGGCGGGTCACGTCCTGACCGGCGAGCACTGTGGTGACCAGGCTGCGTGCCGCCTCGACCGGAGTCGGCGACGCCAACGCCGTCAGTGCGCGCACGGCACCCGGATCCAACGGTCGGTCCGCACAGGGGACCTGGGCGGGTCGCCACAGGCGGACCCCGCGGATCCTCACCTGCGGCAGGTGTACCTCCCCGTCCCCGACCGCCACGTCGTCGCCGGGCTGGACACCCCACCCGACGGTGGGTAGGTCAGTCGCGAGGACCATCGCCGTGGGGAGGCGCAGACCGCTCACCGACACGACCGGGAGGACGCGGTCACTCGGGGCCCGGTCGTCGGGGGCCCGGTCGTCGGGGGCCACGTCGTCGGGAAGGCGTAGGTAGAGGGCCTGGGGGAACGCTGCGAGCACTGTCGCCGCACGGGCGGGGGCCGCCAGCAAGGAGGCCGAGCGCTCCGAGACCGCCGCCGGCCAGGTCGTCGCACCCCACGTCGCGGACATGCGCGGTGCACCTCCTGGCCATCGGGTCGCTCAGGCTGGGCAACCACGCAGGGCACGAAACCGATCGGGGACGAGCCGTGCGGGGCTCGCAGGCAGGGGACCCACGAGCCCCGCGCGGTTCAGAGCAGCGACGCTACCGACTACCGGTACAGTCCCCGCATGGTGAATGTTGCCAATGATCGCGGCGTACATGACGCGGAGTTGCCAGCCGAGCAGGCTCCGGCGGGCACAGCCCTGCCCACTCGCGAGCTCGTGTCCGGCCTGCCCCTGGCTCGCGTGCTCGAGCTGCCGTCCCTGGCGGGAGCCTGCGTGCTCGCGGACGCAGACCATCTGGGAACGGTCGTCACCCGCGCCTCGCTCCACGAAGCAGGCGGGGCGGGCGCATCCGCAGGTCTCCTCGCGGTCGACCACCACCTCGTCTGCCTCGACCCGACGAAGCTCGCCACCGGCACGGACGTGGCCGCGACGGTCCGGTCCATCGCGGCGAGGGGCGCCGCGGCCCTCGTGGTCACGGGCAACGGCGGCACCGACGGACCCGGCTGGCGCGGCGTCGGCGAGCGGGCCGGGCTGCCGGTGGTGCTCGTGCGCGAGGCCAGCGCCGAGCTCGTCGTCACCGAGGTGCTCGGTGCCCTGCTCGACCAGCAGTCCGGCATCCTCGCCCGCGACGACCAGGCGCACCAGATCCTCGTCGGGATCGTGCTCGCGGGCGGCGGGCTCGAGGACCTGTGCGAGCGGCTGGCCGGGTTCCTCGGGGGTGCGACGATGGTGACCACGAACGACGGCCGGGTGCTCGTCCGGGCGGGTTCGGACGCCGACCTCCAGGCAGCCCTGGCGCTCGACTGCTTCGACCGCACCGGCCGGCTCGTCACCGAGCGTGAACCCGTGGGCATCCGCGACCCCGGCGGCGACAACGCCGGTCGGGCCCTCGTGCGGATCGTGGCGGGACAGCTCGACCACGGGCTGCTGTCCGCGTTCGTCGTCGACCGAGCCCTCACCGCCGACGACGTGCACCTGCTCGAGCGTGCGGCGACCGTGGCCGCCCTGGCGATCACCAAGCAGCAGGCGGTGTCGGCGGTCGAGGGCAAGTACCGCGCCGAGTTCCTCCGCGATGCCCTCTCCGGGCGAGCCGGCGCGCCCGCGGAAGCGGTCTCGCACGCCGCCGCCCTGGGGTGGGACATCGACCGCCGGCTCGTCGTCGTGGTCGCCGAGACCGACGAGGACGACGCGCACACCACCCGCTCCCCCGTGGAGGTGAGCTCGCTGCAGCAGCGCTTCGCGCGGGCCTGGAGCCAGGCGATGGGGGTACGCGACCCGCTGGCGCCGGTCGTGGGCTTCAGCCAGGAGGTCGTCGCCCTGCAGTCGGTGCCGGCGGACGCCGACACCGACGCCATCATGCGTGCGGTCGGCGAGGTCGTCCGGGTCGTGCGCGGCGACGGCGGCGGAGGTCGCCGCACGTTCTCGACCGGGGTGTCGAGGCCGATCGACTCCCTTGCTGGCCTCCCCGCGGCATACGAGGAGGCGCTCAGTGCGGTGAGCGTGGGGCGGCAGCTGCACGGCGCCTCGGCGCTGACGCACTTCGACGGCCTCGGCGTCTTCCGCCTGCTCTCGCTCATCCCGGACAGCGCCGACCTGCGGCGGTTCGTCGAGGAGTCGCTCGGGCCGTTGGCGGGCGACGACGTCGGCGAGCACGCCGACCTGCGCACCACCCTGAGCGTGCTCATCGACACCAACATGAATGTCGCGGAGACCGCCCGCCTGCTGTTCTTCCACTACAACACCTTGCGCTACCGGATCGCCAAGCTCGAGAAGATGCTCGGCCCGTTCACCTCCGACCCCGAGCTGCGGCTCAAGCTGGCGCTGGCCCTCAAGGTCCACCAGATGCGCGGCATCTGACCGGTGGGGCGGCCGGCCGACGACGACCCCCAGTGATCACAGTGACCGCGGAACGCCGTCCAGGCCGAGGCCAGAGCGCGCTGCGTGATCACAGTGAGTGGTCCGATGCCTGTGGACAACGCCGGTCGTCCTATCGGCGCGTGGTCCACCCTCGGATACATGGCTCCCGACCCCGTCGCCCCCTTCACCGCCGCCGAGGCTGCGGTGACCCCGGGTGTGCTCCGCGGGCCGCGGTTCCGGCAGGTGTTGCGCGGGGTGCACGTCAAGGCCTGCGTGGACGACAACCTCGGTATGCGTTGCAGGGCAGTCCTGCTCGTGCTCCCCATGGGCGCCGTGTTCAGTCATGAGACCGCCGCCAGGCTGTGGGGGGCGGTCGTGCCGCCACGGTCCCGGGTGCAGGTGACGGTGCCGTACGCGCGGCCGATCCGACGGCCCGAGCTCGAGGTCCGCAGGTCGCGCCGCATGCCTGAGCCGCGACGCCTCAACGGCCTCCCGTTGGCCGGTCCCGAACGGACCTTCCTCGACCTCGGGGCGACCCTGGACCTGGTCGACCTCGTGGTGCTGGGTGACTCGTTGGTGAAGGCGTGCAGGACCACCCCGGCCGACCTGGTCGGCGCCGCCCGCACCCACCGCGGCCCCCGGGCAGCTCTGGCGCGGCGGGCGGCCGCGCTGGTCCGGGTCGGCGTCGACTCGCCCATGGAGACGCGGCTGCGGCTGCTCGTGGTCCTGGCCGGGCTCCCCGAACCTGTCGTCAACCACGTCCTGCGCGACGAGGACGGCGGCTGGACCTACCGGTTCGACCTGAGCTGGCCGCACCTGCTGGTCGTGCTGGAGTACGACGGCCGCCAGCACGCCGAGAGCTCGAGCCAGTGGGTGCGCGACGTGCGTCGACGCGAGGACCTCGACGGTCGTGGGTGGCGGCTGGTCGTCGCTTTGTCCGGCGACGTGTACGCGACCCCTGGCGCCACGGTCCAGCGCGTGGCGGCAGTGCTGCGGGAGCGGGGGCAAGCCGTCAGCGTCACCGACGCCTGGCGGGAGCACTTCCCCGAGCGCGGCTGACCCCACCGGTCACTGTGATCACTGAGCGCGGTCGGCGACGTTGACCTGCGACGCCCAGTGATCACCATGAACGGCGCGTGCCGGCGGATCGTCTATCGCGGGGCGCCCCGGGTCCCCTAAGGTCACATCCGCGCCGCGCCGCGTTCCACCCCGAGCACCGCTGCTCCACCACCTCCGTCCACGACGCGGCAGTCGACAAGGAGTCCTCATGGCATTGGGCTGGAAACTGCACGGTGACGGTCGCACGATGGGACCCGACGACGTCGTCGCTCCTGACGAGCGACTCTCGTGGGGCAGGACCATCGGTCTGGGCGCCCAGCACGTCGTCGCGATGTTCGGGGCGACCTTCGTCTTCCCCCTGATCATGGGCCTGAACGCCCAGCTCGCCATCATGATGAGTGGAATCGCGACGATCGTGTTCCTGCTCATCGTCCAGGGCAAGGTGCCCTCCTACCTCGGCACGTCTGCCTCGTTCGTGGGCGCCGTCGCCGCGATCCGAGCCCAGGGCGGCGACTCGGCGGAGGTGACCGGCGCGATCCTCGTGGCCGGTGTCGTGCTCGCCCTCGTGGGTGTCCTCATCCACTTCGCCGGCTCGCGCGTGCTCCACAAGGTGCTGCCCCCGGTCGTCACCGGCGCCGTGGTCATGCTCATCGGCTTCAACCTCGCCCCGGTCGTCGCCAACATCTACTGGCCCCAGGACCAGTGGGTCGCGCTGCTCGTCATGAGCTTCACCATCATCTGCGCGGTCGCCTTCAAGGGTTTCATCAGCCGCATCGCGATCTTCCTGGCCCTGGTCTTCGGGTACGTCCTGTCCTGGGTCTTCGACCGGGCCTTCGGCCAGATCACCGCGTTCGACGCCGGGGCCGGCAAGGTGACGACCCACTTCCGCACCAACTTCGAGAGCATCCGGGCCGCCGACTGGCTCGGGTTCCCGCCGCACACCGAGCTCATCGCCGGCAAGGAGGTCGTGGGCTGGCACACGCCCAGCTTCTCGATCGCGGCGATCCTGCTGGTGCTCCCGGCCGTGATCGCCCTCATCGCGGAGAACACCGGCCACGTCAAGGCGGTCGCCGAGATGACCAAGACCGACCTCAACCCGGTCATGGGCCGCGCCATCGCCGCCGACGGCATCGGCACCGTGCTGGCGAGCTCTGTCGGGGGCTCCCCCACGACGACCTACGCGGAGAACATCGGTGTCATGGCGGCCACCCGCGTCTACTCCACGGCGGCCTACTACGTGGCCGCGATCGTGGCGGTCATCTTCGGGCTCTCGCCCAAGTTCGGTGCGCTGGTCGCCTCGACGCCCGGTGGTGTCCTCGGCGGGATCACCGTGGTCCTCTACGGCATGATCGGCCTGCTGGGCGCCAAGATCTGGAAGGAGAACGGCGTCGACTTCGGCAACCCGATCAACCTCGTCCCGGTTGCCGCAGGCATCGTCATCGGCATCGGCAACGTCGCCCTGGTGTTCAGCGACGAGTTCTCGCTCACCGGCATCGCCCTGGGCACGATCGTGGCCGTCGGCGCCTACCACCTGGCCAAGGCCCTGGCTCCCGCCGACCTGCGGGCGCGGGCCGAGGGTTCGGTGCTCATGGTGGGGCGTGAGACGTATGGCGACGGCGAGGACGACCTGGAGCCGCGCCGCTGAGCTGCCCCAGCCAACAGCGGCCCCGACCGCGCTCGAGGATGATGGTCCCCGCCGCGCCATCGTCGCCACCCTTCCCACCCGTCCCCCGAGCAGGCAGGATCAGTCCGTGAAGCCCGCGCCGTTCGTGCACCACGCGCCTCGCACCGTCGAGGAAGCCGTCGCGGTGCTCGCTCAGGTGGGGCGCGACGGCAAGGTGCTCGCCGGTGGGCAGAGCCTCATCCCGATCCTCAACATGCGCCTTGCCTGCCCCGCCCACCTCGTCGACATCAACGGCGTGGTCGGCCTCGACGAGGTCACCGTCACCGGCGACACCGTGCGGGTCGGCGCGCTGGTCCGGCATGCTGGCCTCGAGGCTCACGAGGGTGCGTATGCCGCGTCGCCGCTGCTGCGGCGCGCGGTGCGGCACGTGGCCCACCCGGCCATCCGCAACCGCGGCACCACCGTGGGTTCGATCGCCCATGCCGATGCCGCCGGTGAGATGCCGGCGATCCTCGCCCTGACCGACGGGGTCGTCGAGGTGGTCGGGCCCGCAGGTTCGCGCGAGATCGCTTGGCACGCCTTCTTCCTCGGCGCCCTCGAGACCTCCCTCGCCGTGGACGAGCTGGCGGTGGCCGTGCGCTTCCCGAGGCTGCCTGGCGCCACCGGGACGGCGTTCGCCGAACGAGCCCGCCGCCACGGCGACTACGCGCTGGCCGGCGTCGCCAGTGCCGTTGCCGTGCAGGACGGTGTCGTGACCTCGGCCCGGCTGTCCTTCGTGTCCGTCACCGAGGTCCCCGGCTCCCTCGACGTCACCGAGGCGGTGCAGGGCCAGGCAACCGACGACCTCGACTGGTCGGTCTGCGACGACCTCATCCATGGGCACCTCTCACCCGAGGCCGACATCCACGCCACGGCCGAGTACCGCGCCATGCTGGCCACCCGCCTGGCCCACCTCACCCTTGCCGAGGCCGCGCGTGACTCTGTTGCGGCGCAGACGAGTTCGAGCACCTCCAGCGTCGCAGCCCCCACCTTCGCAGCCACCACCCTCGCAGGACCGGCCGCATGAGCGACCCCGTGCCCGAGGTGCTGCTCGACGTCACCGTGACCGTCAACGACGTCCCGCGGCACGCGCGGGTGCCGGCCCGACGATTGCTGTCCGACTTCCTGCGCCACGACCTCGGCCTCACCGGCACCCACGTCGGGTGCGAGCACGGCGTGTGTGGTGCCTGCACGGTGCTCGTCGACGGAGCCCCGATGCGCGCCTGCCTGATGTTCGCCGTGAGCGCGCAGGCCTGTGCGGTCACCACGATCGAGGGGCTCGGCACCATCGACGCGATGGGCCCGGTCCAGCAGGCGTTCACCGAGTGCCACGGCCTGCAGTGCGGCTTCTGCACCCCCGGCTTCGTCACGACGATCACGGCCTACCTCGAGGACCACCCCGACCCGACGCAGGACGAGGCCCGCGAGGCGATCTCGGGCAACCTGTGCCGTTGCACCGGCTACCAGAACATCGTCAAGTCGGTCCTGCGCGCCGCGCAGATCAAGGCCGAGAACAGGGCCGGGGCCGAGAACAAGACCAGGGCCGGGACCAGGGCCGAAGCCGCGACCGACGGAGTCGACGCGTGACGACCCAGATGTTCGGCGCCCCGATCCGCCGCCGCGAGGACCCCCGCCTGGTCACCGGCGGCGGCAAGTTCCTCGACGACCTCGGCCGTGGCGCCCTGGCGGCTGCCTTCGTGCGCAGCCCGCACGCCCACGCCAAGGTCGTCGACATCGACGTCACCGAGGCGCTCGACGTCGAGGGCCTCGTCGCCATCTACACGCACGAGGACCTGCCCGGGCGCGTCGGCGAACCACTGCCCCTGCTGATCCCCCACCCGACGCTGACCCATGGCCGCACCCAGCACGCCCTGGCCAAGGACGAGGTCAACCACGTCGGCGAGGCCGTCGTCATGGTCGTCGCCCGTGACCGCTACCTGGCCGAGGACGCCTGCGCGAGGATCCGCGTCGACTACCAGCCGCTCCCGCCCGTCGTCGGCATCGAGGCCGCCCGCACCGCCGACCTGCTCGTGCACGACGACGTCCCGGGCAACATCGCGGCCCACATGCTCCAGGAGGTCGGCGACGTCGAGGCAGCGCTCGCCAGCGCACCGCACGTCCTCGACCTCGACCTCGCGATCGAACGCAGCGCCTGCATGCCCATGGAGGGCAAGGGGGTGTATGCCCGCTGGGACGTCGACCGCGACGAGCTGCGCATCTACTCCTCGACGCAGACCTCCACCGGCGTGCGCGCGGCTGTGGCCGCCAAGCTCGGTATGCCGCTGGCCAAGGTCGAGTGCATCGCGCCCGACGTGGGTGGTGGGTTCGGGGTCAAGATCAACCACCCGTGGCCAGAGGAGGTTCTCGTCCCGTGGGTCGCGAAGACCCTGGGCGTGGAGGTGAAGTGGGTCGAGGACCGCCGCGAGCACTTCATCTCCTCGGCCCACGAGCGTGGCCAGCTCCAGCAGGTGCGCGTCGGCTTCGACGACGACGGTCGGCTGCTCGCCCTCGACGTGAAGTTCTGGCACGACAACGGGGCATACACGCCATACGGGATCATCGTCCCGATCATCACCTCCACCCAGCTCCTCGGTCCCTACAAGCCCGGGACCTACCGCTGCGAGTTCTGGTCGCTGTACACCAACACGGTCCTCGTCACGCCGTACCGCGGGGCGGGCCGCCCGCAGGGATGCTTTGCGATGGAGCGCACCATGGACGCCATCGCCGACGAGCTGGGGCTGGACCGTGCCGAGGTGCGGTCGCGCAACTTCATCCTCCCGAGCGAGATGCCCTACGACCACGGGTTGCTGTTCCAGGACGGCCGCCCGCTGAAGTACGACTCGGGCGACTTTCCCGCCTCGCTGGACAAGCTCAAGTCCCTGGTCGGCTGGGACGACTTCGCCGACTACCGCGACCGCGCACAGGTCGAGGGGCGCAAGGTGGGGCTCGGGATCGGTTGCTACGTCGAGGGGACCGGTGTCGGCCCCTACGAGGGTGGGCACGTACAGATCGAGACCAGTGGGCGGGTCAACGTCTCGACAGGGCTGACGTCGCAGGGCCAGGGCCATGAGACGGCCTTCGCCCAGGTGGTCGCCCAGGAGCTCGGTGTGCCGATCGAGGACGTCTTCGTCACCACCGGTGACACACGGCGGATGCCATACGCCGTAGGCACTTTCGCGTCGCGTGCGGCGGTGATGAGCGGTAACGCCATAGCACTGGCGGCACGCAACGTTCGCGCGAAGGCCCTGCGGATCGCTGCCGACGCCCTGGAGGTGGCGGCCGACGACCTCGAGATCGTCGACGGCATCGTCCGCGTCAAGGGGGCGCCCGACACGTCGATGTCGCTGGGCACGGTGTCGGTGATGTCCAACCCGCTGCGCTACGCCTTCGACGAGGCGGCCAAGGCGGCGACGCAGTTCGCCGGGAACAGCGACCCCGACAGACCGCCGGTCGCCGAGGACGACGAACCCGGCCTCGAGGGTCGCGACTTCTACTCCCCCACCCAGGCGACCTTCGCCAACGGCATGCATGCCGCGATCGTCGAGACCGATCCGGTGACGGCCGAGATCCACATCCTGCGCTACTGCGTCATCCACGACTGCGGCACGATGATCAACCCGATGATCGTCGAGGGCCAGGTCCACGGAGGCGTTGCTCAAGGCGTCGGAGGAGCCCTGTACGAACGGATGGTCTACGACGAGTCGGGTCAGCTGCTCAACGCGTCGTTCATGGACTTCCTCATGCCGTACGCGTCCGAGATCCCCCACATCGAGACCGACCACCTGCAGACCCCGTCGCCGCTGAACCCGTTGGGGATCAAGGGCGCTGGTGAGGCCGGCTGCATCCCGGTGAGCGCCGTCATCGCCTCGGCGATCTCCGACGCCGAGGGCTTCGCCATCACGTCGATGCCGATCTCCCCGGTCGAGCTCTGGCAGCTGCGCCAGCGGCACGCGGCCGGTGAGATCCCCTCCCTGCGCGACCACGACGGCCCGACGACCACGAGGACATCATGAAGATCTCCGGCACGGCAGCCCTGACCTCGGCCCCGCAGCAGGTCTGGGACGCGTTCCACGACCCGGCTGTCCTCGCGCGCTGCCTTCCGGGCTGCGAGTCGCTGACCCAGGTGGGTGAGGACGAGTACGCCATGACCGTCACCGCCGGGATCGCCGCCATCAAGGGGACGTATGACGGTCGGGTGGCCATGCGTGACCCCCAGCCGCCGGGGCAGTTCACGATGAAGGCCACCGGGGTCGGGGGGCCGGGCACGGTCGATGCCGACGTGGTGGTCCGGCTCACCTCGGGGACTGGAGGCGGCACAGACCTTGCCTACGACGCGGAGGCGTCCGTGGGTGGCGTCATCGGTGGGGTCGGCCAGCGGATGCTCGCCGGAGTGACGCGCAAGATGGCCGGCCAGTTCTTCGCCGCCGTCGATGCAGACATCGCGGGAGTCCGCCCCGAGCCCATCGAGTCCCCCGTGCTCACCCGAGCGGCCGGGGCCCCGGCCGGCTCGGCCGTCTATGCCGGCGTCGCTGCCACGCCCGCGGCCGAGCTGGTCAGGGCAGACGCGAGCCGTTCGCAAGACCTCGACTGGGCGTATGGCGTCCTTGCGGGTGGGGTGGTGGCCCTCGCCGGGGTTATCGTCGGGTGGAAGCTGGGAAGGAGGGGCTGATGCGCGCATTCACCGCCGCGGCCATACAGGTGGCACCGGTCCAGGGACCGCTGTCGCCGGAGGTCGTCCGCAAGAACCTCGACAAGTGCGTCGACTTCACCCGGCGTTGCGTCGACGCCACCGGCGCCGAGCTCGTCGTGCTGCCCGAGACGGCGACGACCGGCTTCACGCCCGACTGCTCGACGCAGGAGCTCTGGGACCTCGTCTCCGAGATCCCCGGCCCGGTGACCGAACCCGTCCAGCAGGTGGCCCGAGACCTCGGGGTGCACGTCTGCCTCGGCACCTACGAACGCGGTCCCGAGCGTGGCGTGGTCTACAACTCCTCGGTGCTCGTCGCCCCCACCGGTGAGGTCGTCGGGGTCTACCGCAAGACCCATCCGTTCTGCACCGAGCACGTGGACGGCGGTGGCTGGGTCACCCCCGGCGACACCGTGACCGTCGTCGAGACCCCCCTCGGGCGGATCGGCATGATCGTCTGCTTCGACGGCGACTACCCCGAGCTGTCGCGGATCCAGGCCGTCCAGGGCGCCGAGGTCATCCTGCGCCCATCGGCGCTGCTGCGCTCCGCGGACCTCTGGGATCTCACGTCCCGGGCCCGCGCCTACGACAACCACGTGTTCGTCATCGGCGCCAACGCAACCGGCATCGACGCGGCGGGCGTGCTCTTCTTCGGCAACTCCCACATCGTCACCCCCGTCGGACACATCGTCGCCAAGGCGGCCTCGCACGAGGGCTGGGTGTCGGCGCGTCTCGACCCCGAGACCGCGCTGGGCTCACTGACGCCGGGATCCAACATCGGCCAGGGTTTCGACCACCTGCGCGACCGCAACCTCGACCTCATCCGCAACCACCGCGACGACCTCGAACGACCCGCCCAGACCTCCTTCCCCCACTGACGCCATGGCTTCCCTCGACGTGGCGTGGATCCACGGGGCACCTGAAGGCCTGCCCTGCCAGGACCCGCCCCTGCAGGTGCACCGCGTCGACGAGGCCACCTACGTCCTGAGGCAGAGCAAGGCGCTGACCTATGAGGGCGCCTTCCTCTACCTGCTCCTGGGCTCCGAGCGTGCCCTGCTGCTCGACACCGGCGATGTCGCAGATCCCGCCGTGATGCCCCTACGCGTCACGGTCGACTCCCTGCTCGACCAGTGGCTGGTCGAGCACCCCCGTGAGCGTTACCCCTTGGTGGTCGCGCACTCCCACGCCCACGGAGACCATGTACGCGGCGACGCCCAGCTGGCGTCACGAACAGACACGAGCGTGGTGGGCCACTCGCCGCAGGAGGTCTCGTCGTACTTCGGTTTCGCGTCCTGGCCACGCGAGACGGTGTCGTTCGAGCTCGGCGGCCGGCGGCTCGAAGTCACCGGAGTCCCCGGTCACGAGGCGTCGTCGATCGCCGTGTACGACCCGCTCACGGGGTTCCTGCTCACCGGCGACACCGTCTGCCGCGGCCGGCTCTACGTCGAGGACCCGGCCGCCTTCCGCGCCACCCTCGACTCGCTCGTGGCGGTCGCAGAGAGTCGACCCGTCACCGCCGTCGTGGGATGTCACATCGAGATGACCCGGACGCCCGGCGTGGACTACCCGCGAGGCACCACCTACCAGCCCGACGAACCGCGGCTGGACATGACGGTCGAGGAGCTGGTCGCTGTCCGGGATGCCGCGCACCAGGTCGGGGACGCCCCCGGGACCCACATGTTCGACGCGTTCTCGATCGTCAACGGTCAGTGACCGCCCCGATCCGCAAAACTGCGGACCGGGCCTGTTCCAGGAGTGGTCGCCGTGCCCGGGTCCGACCCGAGGTCTGCGGTCGAGCTCCACCGCCCGCGGTTCGCCCACCCGAACTCGCTGGGAGGGAAATAGCATGTGGGCATGCCCAGTCCTGCCTTCGACCGCCCGCTCCACGTCGGCGGACCCAACATCGGCGACCGCGATCGGTTCCTTGGCCGGGTCGGGGAGATCCTTGACCGACGCTGGATGACCAACGACGGGCCCATGGTCCGTGAGTTCGAGCAGCAGGTTGCGCAACGCATGGGCGTCGCGCACTGCATCGCCATGTGCAACGGGACGGTTGCACTGGAGATCGCCGTTCGCGCCGTGGGGATGCACGAAGAGGTCATCGTGCCCTCCTACACCTTCGTGGCGACCGCCCATGCGCTCCAGTGGCAGGGCATCACCCCGGTGTTCGCCGACATCGATCCCGACACCCACCAGCTGGACGTCGGGGCCGTCGAACGCATGATCACGCCGCGCACCACAGGCATCATCGCCGTCCACCTGTGGGGCCGTTCCGCCCCGGTCGCTGAGCTGCAGGCGTTGGCCGAACGCAGGGGTCTGGTGCTGATCGTCGATGCGGCCCACGCCTTCGACTGCGCGTTCGACGGGCGCCTCGTCGGCAGCTCGGGACGAGCAGAGGTGCTCAGCTTTCACGCGACCAAGTTCTTCAACAGCATCGAAGGCGGGGCGGTGCTCACCAACGACGCCGAGCTTGCCCAACAGATGCGGCTGATGCGCAACTTCGGTTTCGCGGGCGAGGACAATGTGGTCCACCTGGGCACCAACGGGAAGATGAACGAGTTCTCCGCTGCGATGGGGCTGACCAACCTCGAACAGATCGAAGAGGTGAAGGCGGCCAACGCGCGCAACTTCGAGGCCTACCGCGCCGTGGTGGACCCCATCCGCGGCCTGAGGTTGCTGCCGTTCGACCTCGAGGCGCGCAACAACTTCCAGTACGTCGTCATGGAGGTCGAGTCGGGATCGGCGCGGGAGCGGGACCACCTCGTCGCCTGCCTCCGGGAGAACAACGTCCTGGCGCGCAAGTACTTCTGGCCGGGTGTGCACCGGATGCAGCCCTACCGCGAGCTCTTCCCCCATGCCGGACTCCTGCTGCCCAACACCGAGAAGGTCGCAGACCGCGTCATCGTGCTCCCGACCGGGACTGCAGTCAGCCCTGCCGACATCACGATCATCGGTCGCATCCTTCGTGCGGCAGTGGACCAGGCGGCGTGACCACCGTCGGTGACCCACCCGGGAGGCTCCACATCTTCGGGGCCGGGGGCCAAGGTCGAGAAGCCGCCTGGTTCGCCCGTGCCCGCTGGGGCACCGCTCTCGCCGTGAGCTTCGTCGTCGACGACCGGCGGCACATTCCGGCCGACAACCCCTTGGGCGTCCAGCTGGTCTCGGATCTTCGACCCGAACCAGACGATCAGTGGGTCGCCGCGGTCGGCGACATCTCGACGCGTCGCCGCGCCGTCGAGGTGCTCGGCCCGACCGGACTGCAGCCTGCCCGGGTCGTGCACCCCAGCGTCGACCTGAGTGGGGTCCAGCACCTGGGAACAGATGTCATCATCGGTCCCGGCGTCGTTCTCTCCGTAGGCGTTGTCGTGCACGACCACGCCCACATCAACGTCGGAAGCACACTCAGTCATGATGTCGTCGTCGGCGAGTTCGCGACGATCTCACCGGGCGTGACCGTCGCGGGCTGGGTGCACATCCGACCCGGAGCCTTCCTCGGGACCGGTGCCAAGATCCTCAACGGTTCACCAGGTGAGCCACTGGTGATCGGAGCCGGCGCCGTGGTGGCTGCGGGCGCCTGTGTACTCGGAAGCATCGAGCCCCTCTCGATGTACGCTGGCGTCCCCGCACGCCGGAAGCGATAGGAAGGCTCGCATGCGCATCCTGCACGTGGGCTCGCGATCGCAGTTCGTGGACTTCCTGGTGGGGTACTTCGAGCAGGCCGCCCCGGGCCAGAACACCGTCGTCCGGCTACCCTCGTCGGCGGGCACACCCGGGATCCGCTCCAAGCTGGTCGCAGTACTGACCTACGCCAGGCTGCTCGCCTCCGTCGTCGGCCGCGCTCGAGCCGCAGACGTGGTGGTGGCCCACATGCTCACGCTGCCGTCGGCCCTGGCCATCGTCGCGGCCCGGCGCAGCACGTACACCGTCTGGAGCGGTTGGGGAGTCGACTACTACGGCGACGGCACCGAGTCCGGGTACCACCTCTACGGCGAGCAGACCGCGCGCCTGTCGCGGGAGCTAGGTCTGACCCGTGGCCCGCGCGGCGGCCGCCCCGTGCAGCTGCTCACCCAGTGGTTGGTCGACAAGGCGGCCCGGCGGGCAGACGCCTTCTCCGCACCGATTCCCGACGACTTCGCCGTCATGACGGAACGGTTCCCCGGGTTCGCCGGCACCTACCACCAGCTCAACTACGCCGACATGTCCTCGTTCGCGACCAGCTCGGATGTGCCGGTCGGGGCCGACATCCTGCTCGGCAACTCCGCTCGGGCGGCCAACAACCACCTCGAGGCGTTCGAATGGCTGAGCGCCTTCGAGCTCGTGGGCCGCAAGGTCTTCACCCCCCTTGCCTACGGCGACGCGACCTACCGGGAAGCTGTCGTGGCGCGCGGGAGGCAGCTGCTGGGTGAGGCCTTCGACCCCCTCCTCGCCCCCATGCCCTTCGAGGACTACCAGCAACGTGCGCGTGAGTGCGTGGTGCTCGTCATGAACCACAAGCGGCAGCAAGGCCTGGGTAACGTGGGCATCGGTTTGTACTCCGGAGCCCACGTCTACCTCGCACGGGACAACCCCCTGTTCTCGTTCCTCACCCGCGCGGGGTTGGACGTCGTCGACATCGACAGCGCCGACTCCCTGCCACGGACACCAGTCTCCGGTGTGGCTCTTGTCCGGCGGCGGGAGCTCATGGAGCTGATCTGGGCCGAGGACGTCGTGCTGGCCAACGTGCAGCGGTTGCTCGCAATCGCCGAGGCAAGCGACCCCAGGGCTCGCGTGAGCTGAGACGGGCCGGCAGGCCCCGTCGCCGCGTGCGGACGTGCCTTCGGGAGGAAGGAAAGGTTCCCGGCTAGCGACGGCGACCGCGCCCACGCAGTGCCTTGCGCAGGTCCCGGATGCTCGCGGCGCCCCACACGACGAGGAACGCGGCAGTGAGGAGGACTTGCGCGGAGGTGCCCCACTGCTCCTGCGCCGACCACAGGGTGAGTGCCCCGACCGCTGCAATGCCCACGGCGGTCCGCGCCACGAGCCAGCCCCAGCGGTGGCCGCCTTGTCGCCAACACAGGGCGAAGGCGATCGTGAAGAGCACCGACGTCCCCGCCAGGTAGCCCAGTGCGATCCCCACGATCCCGTACGACGGCACCGCCACCAGCCACACCAGCGCGCCCACCGCGACCCCGACGAATCCCCCGGCCGTGGTGATGCGCATCCCCCGTTGCCCCACGGTCATCACCGCGTTGACGCTCGACACCCCCAGCGTCGTCAGGCACACGGCTGCGAGCAGGATGGGCAGCACCTCGGCAGAGCCGGAGAACCTCTCTCCCCAGAGGGTATGGACGATGAACCGGCTGGAGAGTGCGAGCGACCCGAAGATCGCGATCATCACCGCGAAGATCCCCCTGGTCGCGAGGTCGGTCTGGGCAGAGAACCTCACCTTGTCCCCGCTGCCCCAGGCCTCCGCCATCGTGGGGAACAGGACCAGGCTCAGTGAGCCCGCAAGGAGCGAGGCCGGCGTCGCCAAGGTCAGCGCAGCGGCGAACAGACCCGCTTCGGAGGGCGTGACCGTCGCCTTGGCCACGATCATCGTCAGCTGCAGGAAGCCCGAGCTGACCACCGAACCGACAGCCGCCAGCGTGACGAAGCCGTCGATCTCTCGTCGTAGGTCCCCGCGCAGACTGTTGCTCACGCCATGCGGCCAGCACGCAAGGGTGTACACCCCATAGCTGGCCGCGAGCGGAAGCAGCAGAACCGGGCCGCGGACCCCCTGGAGCAGCAGGGCCAGCATGCCGACGAGACCGAGTGCCGAGGCCATCACGTCCCACAACGTGCCCCGACGCACCTGCCCTACGCCGTACTGCACGCCGCGGGTGAATGCGTACCCGCTGTACCCCGCCAGGAGGATCGCGACACTGAGCGCACCCACCACGTCCGAGCCCGGCTCGTGCAGGAACCACAACACACCAGCAAGCGGGGCCAGGAGCGCGGTGACCTGGACGTTGCGGCGCCCGAGGTGCGCCGCCACCGCACGCGTCTGGTCCTGGTCCCCGGCGCCTCGCGAACGGGCCAGGAACTTGGCTGCGGCAGAACCGATCGACGTCGGCCAGAGCAGGGACAGGAAGAGGGCAACAGAGATCGAGCCCTGGAAGACGCCCAGGGCAACAGGTCCGGCAATGCGCCCCACGAGCAGGTTGCTGGCGAACCTCAGGCTGCCCTGGGAGGCAGTCCCGACGATCCCCCACAGACCGCGAGCGGCCATGCTGCCGTGCGTCGGTTGGTCCAGCCTGACTGGTCTGAACAGGTCCGCCCTGCCCGACCGGGTGGGTTCGTGGCTCGTCAAGACGCAGTGCTGGTCTCTCCGGCTGGACGCCGAGGGGATGAAGGGGTGGGCGAACCACTCGATGAGCTCACAACGGGAGCGTACCGGCCAGGTGCCGGCGGCACGCGGTCACGCAGCCACGCGGCCACGACTCCGGGCTGGTCCGACGACCTGCGCCGGGTTAGCCTCGCTGGGTGTCCTTGCCGACCAGCTCGCCCTCATCCCAGCACGTCGACGCCCGTGGCGTGCTCGCCCTCGTCGACGCCCTCGAGGCAGGCGGCCACGACCCCCACAGCCTCCTGGTCGCGCGCCACGGCCACGACGTCGCGCGCGGGTGGTGGGCGCCGTATGCCGCCGAGCGGAACCAGCTCGTCTACTCCCTGAGCAAGTCCTTCACCGCCGCGGCCATCGGGCTGCTCGTCGACGCGGGCCGGGTACGCCTCGACGACCGCGTCTTCGACCTGATCCCCGCAGCCGAGATCCCGGATGGCGCGCAGGTCCAGGAGAGGTACCAGCGACTCACCCTCGGGCACTGCCTCACCATGGCTACCGGCCACACGGCCGATGCCTGGACGGCCGCTGTCAGCGCCGCAGCCCAGGCCCCGTCCGAAGACGGCACCGACCCGGTCCTCGGAGCGATCCTCGCAGCGGCGCCGGAGCAGGAGCCCGGCACCGTCTGGGCCTACAACCAGATCGCCACCTACCTCGCGGCCGCCGTGGTCCGCGCCGTCACCGGCGAGGGGCTGCTCGAGTTCGCCCGACCGCGCCTGCTCGGCCCCCTGGGGGCCACCGACGTGCGCTGGCACCGCACCGCGACCGGGCGTGAGCTGGCCTTCTCCGGCATCCATGTCGGCAGCGATGCGATCCTCGCCCTCGCCCAGACCCACCTCGACGCCGGGCGGTGGCAGGGCGAGCAGCTGCTCTCCTCCGACTGGGTCACCCACGCCATCGCCCCCACCGGACTGCCCAACACCGAGGCCGACCCCAACCCCGACTGGGCCCAGGGCTACGGCTGCTCGTTCTGGAACGCCCGCCACGGCTACCGCGGCGACGGCGCCTACGGCCAGTTCGCCATCGTCCTGCCAGAGCAGGACGTCACGATCGCCATCACGTCCGAGGCGACCGACATGCAGGCCGTCCTCGACCTCGTGTGGGAACACCTCCTGCCCGCTGTCGACCGCGAGGGTGACGAGTCTGCTGACGCCGAGCTCGCCGGGCGACTCCGGGACCTGCACGTCCCCACCCTCGCGTCGTCCGGCACCGGCCCGGACGAGGCGTCGTGGTCCAGGTCGGCAGACAGCACCCTCCCCCGGGCGTATGCCGGCGTGAGCCTCGCGCGCCGTTGCGCGGCGGCATACGAGCTGGTCCTGGACCACGACGGCACCAAGGTGCCCGTGGCTGTGGGAGAAGGCGAGTGGGCCGAGTCGACCCTGGTGCTGGGTGGTGCCGAGCTGCCGGTCGTGGCGGCCGGTGGGTGGCAGGAGGACGGGACGTTCGCCGCGGACCTGCGCCTCATCGAGACCCCGCACACCATCGCGGTGCGGACCCGGACCGACGGCACGGTCGACCTCGGCTGGCGCGAGGTGCCGTTGCACGGTCCCGACCCCGTGAGCGTCGCGGTGCGCGGCCCCGGTCTGCCTGCACAGTCCTGAGCAGGGTGGTTGGCAACTTGTGCCGACGCATCCAACATCGAGGGTGGGTTGAATCATCCCGTGACGACACACCCCCCTCGGCGCATCCGGATCGGCCTCGACACGGGCGGCACGTTCACCGATGTCGTGGCCTTCGACGAGGACTCCGGCGAGCTCGTCACGACCAAGACGCCGTCGACGCCTGCCAACCCCGCTGACGGGTTCATCACCGGTGTGCACAAGGTGCTGGCCCTCATGGGCGCCAGCGGCACCGACATCACCGCCGTCTGCCACGGCACCACCGTCGCGACCAACCAGCTGCTCGAGGGCAAGGTCGAGTCGCTCGGCTTCATCACGACCGAGGGCTACGAGTTCATCCTCGAGATCGCCCGCCAGGCCGTCCCCGACGGCTACGGCAACTCCTACTTCTGGGTGAAGCCGCCGCGGATCGTCCCGGCGGACATGGTCCGCACCGTCGGAGGCCGAGTCGACTTCGAGGGCAACGAGATCCGTCCCTTCGACGAGGAGTCGGCCATCGCGGCAGCCCGGTGGTTCCGGGACCACGGCATCACGACGATCGGCGTGTGCCTCCTGCACTCCTACGCCGACGACAGCCACGAGCTGGCGGTCCGGGAGGTGCTGCGCCGGGAGCACCCTGACGCCGTCGTCTCGATCTCGAGCGAGGTGCTGCGCGAGTACCGCGAGTACGAACGCTCGATGACCACGCTCGTCGACGCTGCCGTCAAGCCCAAGGTCTCGCGCTACGTCGCCAACATCCACAGCCGGTTGGACGCGCTCACCGACCACCGCATTCCCTTCTTCATCATGAAGTCCAACGGGGGTGTGCTCTCCGCGGACGAGGTGGTCAAGCAGCCGATCACCACCGTCCTGTCCGGCCCCGCTGCCGGGGCCCTGGGCGCTGGACTGATCGCCCAGCGGGCCGGCTTTCCCAAGGTGCTGACCTGCGACGGTGGTGGCACCTCGACCGACGTCAGTGTCGTGCTCGGCGGCGAGCCGACGCTCACCACCGAGGGCACGGTCGGCGCCTACCCCAGCAAGATCCCCATGATCGACGTCGTGACCGTGGGGGCCGGTGGGGGCTCGATCGCCTGGGTCACCCGTGAGGGCACCCTCAAGGTCGGCCCCCAGTCGGCCGGCGCCGACCCCGGCCCGCTCTGCTACGCCAAGGGCGGCACCGACCCCACGATCACCGACGCCCACGTCGTCCTCGGTCGGATCCCCACGCACCTGCTGGGTGGCGAGATCCCGCTCGACGTCGACGCCGCCCGTCGAGGCATCGACGCGCTGGCGGACCGGCTCGACCTCGACCCGGTGCGCTGTGCCACCGGCATCCTCGAGATCTCTGCCTGGAACCAGGCCAACGCCCTGCGCCAGGTCAGCGTCAAGCGCGGCCTCGACGTCCGCGACTTCATGCTGGCGACCTTCGGCGGCTCGGGCTCGCTGCTCGCCTGCCGCCTGGTCGACATCCTCGACCTCGCGGGTGTCGTGGTCCCGCTGAACCCCGGCAACGTCTCGGCCTTCGGCCTGCTCACCGTCGACGTCAAGAACGACTACGTCCAGACCGCTGTCGCCAGGCACGACGCCTTGGACCACGCGGCGGTCCAGAAGACCTTCGACGAGCTGGTGGGTCGTGCTGCGAAAGCCCTTGATGCAGAGGGTTTTCCGCGTGAATCCCATCGCTACTCGCGCACGGTCGACCTGCGCTACTTCGGGCAGGCGTTCGAGGTCCGGGTCGCCGCCCCGGACGCCAGCATCGACGACGCCTATGCCGTCGCCGTCGCCGACTCGTTCCACGCCGAGCACCGAGCCCTGTACGGCTACGACTTCCGGGACGACCCGACCCAGCAGGTCGAGTGGGTGAACCTGCGGGTCACCGGCGTCGGTCCGATCACCCGTCCGGAGCTGCGCGACCTCGATTCGGTGTCCAGCGTCGCAGGGCCCGACACCCTCGAGGACCGCGCCCTCAGCGGACGACGCGACGTCTGCTTCGACGCTGACCGTGGCCCCGTCGACACCCCGGTCCACTGGCGACCGCACCTGCGGGCCGGCGACACGTTGTCCGGACCGGCCATCGTCGAGGAGTTCGGCTCCACGGTCCCCGTCCATCCAGGCTTCGCCGTCCGCGTCGATGCGATCGGCAACCTCGTCATCACCCGGGACTCCAGCGCCAGCAATGACACCAGCGCCGGCCGGGACACCAGCGAAGGGGACCGATGAACAACGCCGGCCTGCCCACCGCATACGAGCACGGTGGGCGGCTCACTCCACCGGGCAGCACCGTCGACCCGATCCTCGTCGAGATCGTCCAGGGCACCCTGGCGAGCGTCGAGATGGAGGTGGAGACCGCGATCGCCCGCACCAGCCGCTCGCCCATGATCCGCGACGCCCACGACTTCCGGGCCGGCATCCACGACCGACAGCTGCGCAAGCTCACCGGGCGCTCGTACTCCGCGCTAGTGCACCCGATCGTCCGCGACTTCCCGCTGGCCGAGATGGCCGAGGGCGATGTCTACTTCCACAACGACGTCTACGAGTCCGAGGGAGGCATCGGCCACCTACCCGACCTGTGTGTCACCGTCCCGGTGTTCGACGGTGGCGAGGTCGTGGCGTTCGTCCAGGCGTTCGGCCACCACGACGACATCGGGGGCGCGGTCCCCGGGTCGATGCCGAGCAACGCCACCACGGTCTTCCAGGAAGGGTTGTCAGTTCCTCCGATCAAGCTGTGGGACAAGGGAGCTCCCAACAAGGCCGCCTTGCGGATCATGACCCGCAACTCACGGATGCCTGACTCCCTGGCCGCCGACCTCGACGCCGAGTGCTCGGCCTGCCTGATGGGCGCGCGCCGGCTCGGTGAGCTGTTCGCACGCTATGGCCGGGACCACGTCGAGGCGGCGTTCGACGCAATCCTCGACCAGACCACCGAGACCTACCGCCGCGAGATCCTCTCCAGGATCCCCGACGGCACCTACGTCTGGGAGGACTACGCCGAGCACGACGGCGTCGACGACCCGAGGCTGCACACCCAGCGGATCACCTTGACCAAGGTCAGCGATGCTCCAGCCGACCCCGAGAACGGTCGTCCCGCCGGTCCGCGGCTCATCATCGACTTCACCGGCACCGCTGCGCAGGCCAAGGGTCCGATCAACCACTGCGGCGACTACGTCGGGGGCAACTTCCTCAAGAAGTGGCTGGCCCCGATCCTGCGCAACCTCGCCGACACCCCTGAGCGGATGGCCGAGCTCGACGTCAACGAGGGAGTCGTGCCGCTCATCGAGATGCGCTTCCCCGACAAGGGAACGCTGCTGACGCCGATCTTCCCGGCGCCGACCAACGCCCGGACGTTCGTCATCCTGCGCCTGCTCGGCGTCCTCGCCGGCGTCGTGGCCAAGGCGGTCGACGGGAGGATGCCCGCCGACCAGGAGACGATCCGCTACACCGGCGTCTACGGCAAGGACCGCGATGGCAGCGACTACCTCATGCGCGAGGTCCTTGGCGGGGGGTCGGGCGGGCGCTACTACGCCGACGGCGAGGACACCATCCACGTGGTCCCCGACTCGCGGAACCTGCCCACCGAGTTCACCGAGAGCCGTTTCCCGTTCGTCGTCGAGCGGCTCGGTCTCGCCGTCGACTCCGGTGGGGCAGGGCGCTACCGCGGCGGCCTGGGCTACGAGAAGCAGATCCGCATGCTCAAGGACGCCCACTTCATGTCCATCGCCGACCGTTCGATCCTCGCCTGCTGGGGGGTCAAGGGCGGCAAGGCCGGTATGTCGTTCAACGTCACCGTCGACCTCGACGGGCCCGACGAGCGGGAGGTCGACGCGCTCGCTGATGCCGAGCCGATCAGGGCAGGACAGGTGATTCGCATCCGCACCACCGGCGGTGGGGGCTGGGGCGACCCGCTCGAGCGGCCGTACGACGACGTCGAGCGCGACCTGCGCTGGGGCAAGGTCTCCTTCGACGGCGCCCGTCGCGACTATGGCGTCGTCGCCACCGGGGACAAGGACGCCCCGGTCGTCGACACCGGGGCCAGCGACGCCCTGCGCGCGGAGCTACGGACGGCCCGACCGGAGCAGGAGCCGTTCTTCGACCGCGGCCCCGGGTACGCGCGACTTGCGGGCGGGCAGACCAACGCCGACGTCGACTGGCTGTGAGCTCTGCCTGGTCCAGGCGTCCCTCCACACGTCCCTCCACGCGTCCCTCCGGGCGCGTCCCGGCGTCCGGTATGGCAACCTGCTGACGTGACTCTTCCTCGCCCCGACGTCGATCCCGATGGACTGCTCGAGTACTCGGTGGTCTTCACCGACCGGTCCCTCAACCACATGTCGCAACGCTTCGTCGGGGTGATGCAGGACATCATCGACGTCCTGCGCACCACCTACCGCGCCGAGACCGTCGCGCTCGTCCCGGGTGGCGGCACCTACGCGATGGAAGCCGTCGCCCGCCAGCTGGCGACCGGCCGGCGGTGCCTCGTCGTCCGCAACGGACTGTTCTCCTACCGTTGGTCGCAGATCCTCGACGCCGGCTCGGTGGCCAGTGAGACGACCGTGTGCCGTGCCCGCCCGGTCTCCGACGACCCGCAGGCGCCGTGGGCGCCCGCTCCGGTCGACGAGGTGGTCGCGGCCATCGAGCGGGACCGACCCGAGGTCGTCTTCGCGGCGCACGTGGAGACGGCAGCGGGCATCCTCCTGCCCGACGACTACGTCCGCGCGATCGCCGACGCGACGCACGCGGCCGGTGGGCTCTTCGTCCTCGACTGCATCGCATCGGGAGCCCTCTGGGTCGACATGACCGACCTCCGCGTCGACGTCCTGCTGAGTGCGCCGCAGAAGGGCTGGAGCGGGTCGCCGTGCGCGGGGTTCGTGATGCTCTCCGAGGCGGGGCGCGACCGCGTCATGTCGACGACCTCGACGAGCTTCGCGGTCGACCTGCAGAAGTGGCTGACGGTCACCGAGGCCTACGCCCAGGGCCAGACGCCCTACCACGCGACGATGCCGACCGACTCCCTCGCGCGCAACGCCGCGCTCATGCTCGAGACCCGGGCGGTTGGTCTCGATGTGCTGCGCCAGGCCCAGACCTTGCTCGGAACCCGGGTCCGTGCCCTGCTGGCAGAGCGCGGGTTCCCCTCCGTCGCGGCGCAGGGGTTCACCGCACCCAGCGTCGTGGTCGCCTTTACCGACGACCCCGAGGTCCGCACGGGGGCGCGGTTCAGGCGGCGCGGCATGCAGGTCGCTGCCGGGGTCCCGCTGATGTGCGGGGAACGTGAGGACTTCTCGACCTTCCGCCTGGGGCTCTTCGGCCTCGACAAGCTCACCGATGTCGACGGCACCCTCCGCAGGCTCGAGGCATGTCTCGGGTCCTGACCCGACCGGCGAAGGGTGTCCTCAGGTCGCTTGCCATCGCTCGCGTCGAGCGCTACCTTGTGTCGCATGGTACCCGGCGACGATGGGATCCTGACGCACCTACGACGAGGTGCGCTGGAGTACTGCGTGCTGGCCATGCTCACCGAGCAGGAGCTCTACGGCCTCGACATCGCCCGTCGGCTCACGGCCGACGGGGTCCTCATGGCCAGCGAAGGAACGCTCTACCCACTGCTGGCCAGGCTTCGCAAGGCAGGCCTGGTCGACAGCAGCTGGCGCGAGTCCGTCGAAGGACCCCCGCGTCGCTACTACGCACTCACCGGCGCCGGCACCGAGGCACTGGTGGCGTTCAAGCGCACCTGGAAACCGTTCAGGGACGCGGTCGACACCGCACTCCAAGGGGGCACCTCATGAGCTCGCACACCACCCATCCGCTCGTCGACGCCTGGCTGCGCGACCTGGAGCAGCTGCTGCAGGGCATCGAACCCGGTGAGCGCGCCGAGGTCCTCGCGGGCGTCCGTGAGCACCTCGACGGCTCGCTGCCGGCCGGTGCGACCGACGCCGACGTACGCCGCGTGCTCACCGAGCTGGGCAGCCCCCAGTCCGTCGCGGACGAGGCCTACGCCGGCCGCCCCGCTCCCGCGACTGCCGGAGCTGCCGCGACTGCGGTGCCTGCGGTGCCTGCGGACCGGATGCCGGCCATGACGCGCGGCTGGGTCCCGATCACGGTGGGGATCCTGCTCGGTCTGGCCCTGGTCCTGGCGTCGTTCGTCGTCAGCGCCACCTCGGGCTACTCCACGAGCTCCATCAGCTCGTCCGCCGCGACGCCGGTCGACCCCGGGACCGGGACGGTGGTCGATGGCCCGACGGGCGGGTCGTCCACGACAGAGACCACGATCGCCTACGACGCCAACCCTGTCTTCAACCTCGCGGTGGCTCTGGCCTCCAGCTGGTTGCTGTGGCTACCCGCCACCGTCCTCGTGCTCTTCTCACCACTCTGGTCCACCCGCCAGAAGGTCGCCCTGTCGCTGCTCACCCCGGTCGCCGCGCTGCTGATGTCAGCGCTACCGGCCCTCGGCTGGGCCTTCACCGGCAAGGAGATCGGCATCAACGTCGGCGCCGTGACGGGTTTGGCGCTTGCCCTGGCCGGTGGCGGTTGGCTGCTCGTCCGCCTGTGCCGGTCGGCTGCGGCCGCCAGCGCGCGAGGAGTCCCCGCGTGACCGCACCACTGGAGGACATCACCGTCATCGACCTGTCGCGCGCCCTGGCCGGCCCGCACGCTGGGATGATGTTGGCAGACATGGGAGCCCGCGTCATCAAGGTCGAGACGCCCGGTACCGGGGACGAGTCCCGCGGTTGGGGGCCACCGTTCGTGGGTCCCGAGGACGACCCGATCTCGACGTACTTCCTGTCCTGCAACCGCAACAAGGAGTCGCTCACCCTCGACCTGAAGTCCGACGACGGACGCGACGTCCTCACCCGACTGGTCCGGCACGGCGATGTCCTCATCGAGAACTTCCGCCCCGGCGTCCTGGACCGGCTGGGCTTCACCGTCGAGCGCCTCCACGAGCTCAATCCTCGCCTCGTGGTGCTGTCCATCAGCGGGTTCGGCCACGACGGCCCGCAGGGCGGCCGCGCGGGATACGACCAGATCGCCCAGGGCGAGGCCGGCCTGATGTCGCTCACCGGGCCGGACCCCCAGTCCCCGATGCGCGTGGGCGTCCCGATCGGAGACCTCCTCGCCGGCATGTATGGCGCCTACGGCGTCGTCGCCGCGCTGCACGAGCGCGCCACCACGGGTCGGGGCCGGGTGGTGCGCACGTCGCTGCTCGCGGCGATCGTCGGCGTGCACGCCTTCCAGGGCACGCGCTACACCGTCGCCCACGAGGTGGGCCACGGGCAGGGCAACCACCACCCCTCCATCTGCCCCTACGGACTGTTCACCTGCGCGGACGGGATGGTCCAGATCGCCTGCGGCAGTGAGGCGCTGTGGGCCAGACTCGCGACGGCGTTCGGCATCGACCCGACCGCCCCGGGCCTGGCCACCAACCGCGAGCGGGTCGCCCGACGCGACGAGGTGACCCAGATCCTCGACGACGCGTTCGCCGACATCGGGCTGGTCGAGCTGCTCGCGCAGCTCGACCAGATCGGCGTCCCGGCCGGCGAGGTCCGTACGATCGACCGCGTCTACGACTGGGACCAGACCCGATCCCAAGGGCTCGTCCTCGACCTCGACCACCCCGTGCTGGGCCGGATCGAGGTCCCGGGACCGCCGATCCGCTTCGACGACAACGCGTTCGCCGGGGGCCGCGAGGTGCACGATGCCCCTCCCGCGCTGGGAGCCCACAACGAGTCCATCCGGAAGTGGCTCGACGAGCTGGGCTGACGCCGACCGGCACGGCCCGAAGGTTCAGGACTCCAGGTACCGCTGGTGCCACCCGGCTGGGAGGTCTTCGGCAACATCGTCGACGGCCGGCGCCTGCCGCCAGGGGCGGCCGTCGGCGCGGAGTATGGCCAGACACTCGTCGAGGCGGGTCTGGCAGCGCAGCACGGCTTCGCGACGCTGCTCGTCGGGACCGCCGACGGCACCGGTCCAGATCGCGCGGCCGGCCATGAAACCACAGGCCCCGGCCCGGGCGACGATCGTCAGCTGGCGCCGGAACACCTCGTAGGTGCCGGAGCCGGACAGCATGACCCAGGGGGTCCCGGCACAGGCCGCGTCGATCGCGCGCGCAGCCTGCGCAGAGGCACCTTCGCCACTCGTGTCGTCCTGTGCGACCACGAGGTCACCGGGAAACTCTGACTTGAGCACGTCGATGCCGAGTCCGACGAACTCCTTGGCTGCCCCGACGAGCGTTTCCACCCGATCGGCGCGCGCCGCCTCACTCTTGGGGTCTTGGCCGTCTGCCGGGTACCACAGGGGCTCGGCGACCAGCGGGATCTGATGATGCTCACAGTCCTCGACGAGGCGGGAGACGAGCCTGCGGATCTCGTCGGCGTCACCAGCGTCAGGGCGCCACCACACCACCATCTTCACGGCGTCGGCACCGAGAGTCTTGATCTTCTCGACGCTCCACTGCTCGCGGACCGCCGTCGTGGTGCCGAAACCGCCGTCCGGCTGGTAGCTGAGGGACTCGATACCGGTGATGATCCCCGTTCTCGCCGGGATGACCCCCGTGACGATGCCCTGAGCCAGGGACCACAGCGGGTCGACCAGGAAGGCGCTCGCGTGGGGAGCGAGGGCGCCGATGAGCTCGAGCTTGCTACGGGTGGCCTGGGCGGAGGTGACCTGGCGCCAGTCGGGATCGATCATCGCCAGGTAGTTCTCGGGGTGGTCGATGGCGAGCGTCGCGATGAAACCGTCCTCGGTGGAGATCCGAGTCAGCGACCGGAGCTTGCCGAGGCTGTGGGGACCGCTCAACCAGT
>JBDSKZ010000050.1:0-22692 GCA_039916625.1 Pedococcus sp. | reverse complement strand
CCGTTGGCCCAGGACTCCTCGTCCATGTGGTTGCCACCGGGCTCGAACCACGCGATGTCGCCCACGGCGCTCTCGCCACCGTGGTCGGCCGAGCCCGCGAAGAAGCGGCGACGGCGGAACACCGGGTGGTCACGACGCAGCTCGACGAGCTTCTGGGTGAACGCGATGAGGTCGAGCTCGTCCTGGTCGAGGTCCCAGTCGATCCACGAGATCTCGTTGTCCTGGCAGTAGCCGTTGTTGTTGCCACCCTGGCTGCGCCCGAGCTCGTCGCCGTGCAGGAGCATCGGCACGCCCTGGGACAGCAGTAGCGTCGCGAGCATGTTGCGCTGCTGGCGCAGGCGCAACGCGTTGATGACCTTGTCCTTGGACGGGCCCTCCTCGCCACAGTTCCAGGAGCGGTTGTGGCTCTCGCCGTCGTTGCCGTCCTCGCCGTTGGCGTCGTTGTGCTTGTCGTTGTAGGACACCAGGTCCCGCAACGTGAAGCCATCGTGTGCGGTGACGAAGTTGATCGAGGCGATGGGCTTGCGACCACTGTGCTCGTAGAGGTCGCTGGAGCCCGTGAGGCGGGAGGCGAACTCGCCGAGGGCGGAGCTGTCCCCGCGCCAGAAGTCACGGACGGTGTCGCGGTACTTGCCGTTCCACTCGGTCCACAGGGGCGGGAAGTTGCCGACCTGGTAACCACCGTCGCCGACGTCCCAGGGCTCGGCGATGAGCTTGACCTGGCTGACCACCGGGTCCTGCTGGACGAGGTCGAAGAAGGCGGACAGCTTGTCCACCTCGTGGAACTGCCGGGCCAGCGTGGCCGCGAGGTCGAACCGGAAACCGTCCACGTGCATCTCGGTCACCCAGTAGCGCAGCGAGTCCATGATGAGCTGGAGCACGTGCGGGTGACGCATGAGCAGGCTGTTGCCGGTGCCCGTGGTGTCGTAGTAGTGACCCTTGTCCTCGTCGACGAGGCGGTAGTACGCCGCGTTGTCGATGCCACGGAAGCAGATGGTCGGGCCGAGCTGGTTGCCCTCGGCGGTGTGGTTGTAGACGACGTCGAGGATGACCTCGATGTCGGCCTCGTGCAGCGCCTTGACCATGCCCTTGAACTCGGCCACCTGCTCGCCGCGCGTGCCGTATGCCGCGTAGCCGTTGTGCGGGGCGAGGAACCCGATGGTGTTGTAGCCCCAGTAGTTCGACAGGCCCTTGTCGCGCAAGGTGAAGTCGTTGACGAACTGGTGCACCGGCATGAGCTCGATGGCCGTGATGCCCAGCTGCTTGAGGTGCTCGATGATCACCGGGTGGGCGATGCCGGCATAGGTGCCGCGGATCTCCTCCGGGATGTCGGGGTGCGTCTCCGTCAGCCCCTTGACATGGGCCTCGTAGATGACGCTGTTGTGGTACTCGTGGCGCGGCAGCCGGTCCTGGCCCCAGTCGAAGAACGGGTTGATGACCACGGACAACATCGTGTGGCCGAGGCTGTCGTCGGAGTTGACCTTCTCCGGCTCGTCGCTCGGGTCGTCGAAGCGGTAGGAGAACAGTGACTCGTCGCCGTCGGGCTGGCCGTCGATGGCCTTGGCGTAGGGGTCGAGCAAGAACTTGGCGGGGTTGCAGCGATGGCCGTTCGCGGGGTCGTACGGACCGTGCACCCGGTAGCCGTAGCGCTGCCCCGGCTGGACGCCGGGGAGGTAGCCGTGCCAGACGAAGCCGTCGACCTCGGGGAGGGAGAACCTGGTCTCCACCCCTTGGTCGTCGACGAGGCACAGCTCGACGTTGTCGGCAGCCTCTGAGAACAGCGCGAAGTTCACACCGGTCCCGTCGTACGTCGCGCCGAGCGGGTAGGCCTTGCCGGGCCAGATCTCCATGTTTCGCCTTCGTGTTGGTGTCGTGGCCGAGGCCACGACCTGCTGTTGAGGGCGGCACTGGCCTCGCGTCGGAGCCTATTGTGCCGGAGGTGGGGGCCCGCTGCAGACCAGCGGCCGCCCCCGCGGTAAGCGCCCGCTCAGTAGAGTGCGGTGCAGACGCAGGACCTGCCCGCACCGTCCCACCCCTTGGAGGACCCGAATGACCACCCAGCGCGTCGCGATCGTCACCGGAGCCGCCCGCGGGATCGGCGCAGCCACCGCCAGGCGGCTGGCCGCCGAAGGCAACGCCGTGGCCGTGCTCGACCTCGACGAGGCATCCTGCGCCGAGACCGTCGCCGCGGTCACCGGGGCCGGTGGCCGGGCACTCGCCGTGGGCGTCGACGTTGCGAAGGCCGACCAGGTCGAGGCCGCCGTCCAGCGCGTGGCCGACGAGCTCGGAGGGCCCACGATCCTGGTCAACAACGCCGGGATCACCCGAGACAACCTCTTGTTCAAGATGACCGAGCAGGACTGGGACTGCGTCATGGACGTCCACCTGCGCGGCTCCTTCCTCATGACGCGAGCCGTCCAGAGACACATGACCGAGGCGAGGTACGGCCGCATCGTCAACCTGTCCTCCACGTCGGCCCTGGGGAACCGGGGCCAGGTCAACTACGCCGCGGCCAAGGCGGGACTGCAGGGATTCACCAAGACCCTCGCGATCGAGCTCGGCAAGTTCGGCGTCACCGCCAACGCCGTGGCACCCGGCTTCATCCAGACCGAGATGACCAGGCAGACGGCCGAGCGCATGGGGGTCTCCTTCGAGGACTTCATCACGCACTCCGCCGCCCAGATCCCCGTCGCGCGGGTCGGCCAGCCCGAGGACATCGCGGCGACGATCGCCTTCCTCGTCTCCGAGGAGGCCGGCTTCGTCTCCGGCCAGGTCATCTACGTCGCCGGCGGACCGCAGGACTGATGCCCGCGACCGAGTTCGGCGACTCCCCTCGTCCGACCCTGACCATCGACTGTGACGGCCGGCTGGTGCGGCCCATGACCGCCCAGGCGTGGAGGGCGACCTTCCCCACCGTCAACGTGGCGGCCCGGTATGCCGTCACGACCGTCCTCGGGGTCCTCGTGTGGATGTCGACACGCTCGGTCCCCCTGGCGCTGACGATCGCACTGCTGGTCCCGACGGTGGTGCTGCTCGTCACGCGCGCCAGGATCGAACGCAACATCCGGGCGGTCGTCGGTCGCGGCGCGAGCCTCACGTCCGGCTACGACGGCCTCGGCCGGTTCGTCGTCGAGCGAGCCGGTGGTGCGGTGGAGTTCAAGCGCGGCGACGCCCGAGGGGTCGAGCGCGTCGGTGTGGTCACCGTGGTGCGGCCCCGCTCGAGACAGCCGGCCTTCGTGACGCCGTCAGCCCTGCTCACCGACGATGACGTCACCTTCCTCACCGCCGGCCCCGGCGGGCTCGACCCCGTCGAGGAGTTCCGGCTCGAGCACGCCGAGGTGCGCCACCCCGTCCTGGTCACCGCAGCGGTGCAGCGGGCGGTCTACCGGATGTCTGTTCGCGCCCTGGTCAGACACCCGCTCAGCGTCGTCGTGGCGGTCTGCGCGGTGCTCACCATCGTTCTCATCGCGCGCTACCCCACGCCGGGCTCTGCCCTGGTCCTCGCCCTCACGCTCGCCTTCGTCGCGGTCGTCTACGTCGCAGGTCCCCGGGCGGGGGCGCAGAAGTTCTTCCCCGAGGGCAGCGTCATGGGCGTCGCGGTGGATGACCGCGGCCTCGCGATCCACCTCCCCGGATTCCCCTCACGGCTCGACGCCTCCGAGCTGCGAGCCGTCCTCGTCGCGGATGACGGGGTGGCCCTGCGGGCACGCAACCTGCGGACCTACGTGCTGCCCCGGCAGGCTCTCACCGACGACGACCTGGACCGCCTGCGCGACCTCCGCCGCGGCCGACAGGTCCCCTGAGAACGAGCTGGCCCGCATCAGGAGGCGGCGGTGACCACGAGGCGACCGGTGGTCTGACCGGCACCCAGACGGGTCAGCGCAGCTGGGGCGTCGCCGAACAGAACCCGTTGTGAGACCACGGGTCTCACTCGGCCCTCCGCGGCCCATCGGGACAGGGTTTCGTGCGCCTGCCGTGCCACGGCCGGGTCGCGCTGGAGGTAGAGCCCCCAGTGCAGGCCGAGGATGGAGTAGTTCTTGACCAGCGCATGGCCGAGCGCCGGAGCCGGGATCGTGCCGCTGGTGAAGCCCACGACGACGATGCGCCCCTCGAAGCCGATCACCTTGGTCGAGGCGTCGTACGACGCTCCTCCGACAGGGTCGAAGATGACATCGGCACCCGAGCTGCCCACGGCGTCCTTGAGGTGGGCGACGAGGTCACCGGCCTTCCGGTCCACGACGACATCCGCGCCAGCCGCCCGGGCGACCTCCGCCTTCGCCTCGCCGCCCACGACGGCGACCACGCGCGCACCGAGCGCCTTGCCCACCTGCACCGCCGCACTGCCTACGCCACCGGCTGCCGCGTGGACGACCAACGTCTCACCGCGCGTGAGCGCAGCGCGACGCACCAGCCCCACGTATGCCGTCTGGTAGCCGACGGTCAGGCAGCTGGCCTCGGCGTCCTCGAGCGCCGGCGGAGCCGCGAACGTTCCACCCAGCGGGAGCAGTGCCTGCTCGGCCAGTCCTCCGTGGGGCATCGCCGTGGTGCCGACCACGCGGTCGCCGACGCGGATGTGCGGGGCGGCGGTGACGCCTCCCGCCACGGCCCCGACCTCCAGCACCTCGCCGCAGACCTCCACCCCGGGCACGAAGGGCACCGCCGGGCGCACCTGGTAGTGCCCGCGCGCCATCAGCACGTCGGGAAAGTTGAGCGCCGTCGCAAGCACCTGCACGCGGACGTGCCCGGCAGGCACCTCCGGCACGGCGATGTTGCCGAGGACGAGGACGTCGGAGGGCTCACCGAGGGTCGTGACCTGCCATGCCTGCACGGTGTCTCCTGCTGGTCGGGGGGTCAGTCGGTGCCCAGGGTGGCCGCGGGCAACGCGCCGGCCATGCGTCGCATCCCGGTCAGCCACCGGTCCGGGTCGGACGCGCGACGCTCATACATCTGGGCGACCTCGGGGTGCGGCAGGACCAGGAAGTGCCCCTGCTCCATCGCCGTGAAGAGGTCCCGCGCCACGTCGTCCGGGTCAACGGCGTCTGGTTCCATCAGTGCTCGGCCGGCCGCCCCGGAGTTCCACAGCATGTCTGTGCGGACACCCTGCGGACAGACCGCGTGCACGCGAACTCCCTTGTCGCCATAAGTCATCGACAACCACTCGGCGAACGCGAAGGCGGCGTGCTTGGTCACGGCGTAGGGGGCGGCACCGGGGATGGACAGCAGACCGGCGGCCGACACGGTCGCGACGAAGGTGCCGCTCCCCCGCTCGACCCAGGCCGGCACGAGCAGCTTGGCGGCGCGCACGTGCGCCATGACGTTGACGTTCCAGGAGACGTCCCAGGCCTTCTCGACCACGGCCTCGGTGCCGCCACGGGCGACGCCCGCGTTGGCGCAGTAGACATCGATCTCGCCGAGCTGCCCGCGTGCGGACTCGACGAGGGCCCGCACACCCTCCTCGCTCGCTGCGTCGCCGGGGGCGGCCACGGCCAGGTCCCCCAGCTCGGCTGCGACGGACTCGGCGGCCCGAGCGTCGAGGTCGTTGACCACGACCCGGGCTCCGGCTGCGACGAAGGCCTTCGCGTAGGCGGCACCGATACCTCGGCCGGCACCGGTGACGACCACTCCCTGGCCAGCGAGGTCGAGGGTCACAGGTTGCCGCCAAGGGTGATGCCACCGTCGACGACGAGGGTCTGGCCGGTCACCCAGCCCGCGTCCTTCGACAGCAGGAAGGACACGGCGCCCGCGACGTCCTCGGGGACACCGAGGCGCTTCATCGGGTAGGCCGCGGCCACCTTCTCCTCACGGCCCTCGTACAACGCCTCGGCAAACTTCGTCTTGACGACCGCGGGGGCCACCGCGTTGACGCGCACGGCGGGACCGAGCTGGTAGGCCAGCTCGACCGTGAGGTGGATCAGCGCGGCCTTGCTCACGGCGTACCAGCCGATCGAGCCGGTCGCACCGAGCCCGGCGATGGAGGCGACGTTGACCACGGCGCCGGGGTTGGCCGCGCTGCCAAGGCCCGCCGCGATCACCTTCTGGGTCCACGAGAAGGCCGAGAGGACGTTGACCTCCATGATCTTGCGCGCCACGTCGAGCGGTGCGTCGAGCATGGGGCCGTAGACGGGGTTGATGCCGGTGTTGTTGACCAGGTAGTCGAGCCCGCCGAAGGTCTCGCGGGCTGCGGCGACCACCTCGTCCTGGTGCGCCTCGTCGGCGGCGTTTCCGGCGATGGCCAGGGCCTTGGAGGAGCCGCCGAGCCGCTCGACGGCCTCGGCCAGGGCCTCGGGCTTGCGAGCGGTGATGACGACCCGGGCGCCTTCGGCGACCAGCTTCTCGGCGATGCCCAGACCGATCCCGCGGGAGGCGCCCGTGACGATGGCGACCGCGTTGTCGTGCCTCGGGTGCGAAGTCATGGGTCTCAGAGCCCCAGGTCGCGGCCGATGAGCTCCTTCATGATCTCGTTCGAACCGGCCCAGATCTTCGAGACGCGGGCGTCCCGCCAGGCGCGAGCCACGCGGTACTCGTTCATGAAGCCGTAGCCACCGTAGAGCTGGACGCACTCGTCGAGCACCTCGTTCTGCACCTGCGCGGACCACCACTTGGCCTTCGCGGCGTCGACCGCCGTGAGGGTGCCGTCGGCGTGGGCGGCGATGCAGTCGTCGATGTACGCCTGGGTGACCTCGAGCTTGGTCTGCAGCTCAGCCATCTTGAACTTGTTGTGCTGGAAGGACCCCACGGCCTGGCCGAAGGCCTTGCGCTCCTTGGTGTAGGCCACCGTCTCGCGGAAGATCTGGAACGCGTGGGCGGTGTTGGCCGCGGCCGCACCGATGCGCTCCTGCGGCAGGCGCTGCATCATCGAGATGAAGCCCATCCCCTCCTCACCGAGTCGGTTGGCGTCGGGGACGCGGACGTCCTCGAAGAACAGCTCGGAGGTGTCGGCCTCCTCCTGACCCACCTTGTCGAGCTTGCGCCCCCGGCTGAAGCCCTCCATCCCGGCTTCGACCACGAGCAGGCTGATGCCCTTGGCACCCTTGGACGGGTCGGTGCGCGCTGCCACGATGATGAGGTCGGCCTGGTAGCCGTTGGTGATGAAGGTCTTGGAGCCGTTGAGGATCCAGTCGCCGGACCCGTCGTCGGCCCGCACGGCGGTGGTCTTCAGGGCGGCGAGGTCGGAGCCGCCGGACGGCTCGGTCATCGCGATCGCGGAGATGACGTCGCCGTGGGCCATGCCCGGCAGCCAGCGCTCCTTCTGCTCCTGGGTGCCCAGGTCGACGATGTACGGCGGGCAGACGTCGGAGTGGATGCCGAAGCAGGAGGACACGGCGAAGTTGAAGCCGGCGAGCTCCTCGGCCGCGACCGCGTTGAAGCGGTAGTCGTCGGCGCCCATGCCGCCGAACTCCTCGGGGATGTCGAGACCGAACAGGCCCTGCTTGCCAGCCTCCTTCCAGAGGTCGCGGTCGATCGACTTCACCTCGAGCATCTGCTCGGCTCGGGGCTTGAGGTTGCGGTCGATGAACTCTCGGACGGAGCTGCGGAAGGCCTCGTGGTCGGGGCCGTAGATGTTCCGGGGCATGGGATCCTCCAAGTGACTAAGCGCTTGCTTAGTCTGCGATGGCTGCGGCATGCTGTCAACCATGTCGATCTCCGTGCGTGCCCCCTCCGGCGCCGCCGAGCCGGCCACCGACACCGCCCACCGCCTGCTCGAGGCTGCTGCCGAGGCGTTCTCCGACCGGGGCTTCCACGCCACGACCACCCGCGACATCGCCTCACGCGCCGGCTTGTCTCCTGCCGGGGTCTACGTGCACTTCGCCTCCAAGGAGGAGCTGCTCTACCAGCTGAGCCGTGAGGGCCACGAGGCTGCGCGCGACCTGCTGGTCCAGGCCTGCGACTCCGCAGCCTCCCCCACGGAGGCGCTGCGCTCCATCATGGGCACCTTCTCCCGCTGGCACGCGGAGCACTTCCGCGTCGCTCGGATCGTGCAGTACGAGTTCGGCAACCTCACGCCGGAACACCGCGATGCCGTCCTGGGTCTGCGCAAGCAGATCGACGCCGTGGTCCGCGACGTGGTCACCGCCGGCGTGGCCTGCGGGGAGTTCAGTGTCGAGGACGTCCCCGACACCACGCTCGCCCTGATGTCCATGGCTGTCGACGTCGCCCGGTGGTACGACCCGGAGATCAAGCGCACCCCCCAGGCGATCGGCGACGCCTACGCCGACCTCGGCATCCGCCTCGTCACCGCACGATGACCCTGCGTCCTTGACTCGGGAGCAGGCCGCCGGATGGCGCGGCGCCTCCTGCCGAGGCCCCGCGCCACCCCCCGTGGAGGGGTCTACTTCACCTCGGAGCGGCGCACCCGCCACAGGCCGATGGCCAACGGGAGCGCCACCCACAGCAGGCTGGCGGTGCCCACCTGGGCCCAGTCACGGGTCTGCATCGCAGCCCCCTCCAACAGTGGTGTGCTGGCACTGCCGAGGTCGAGCCACTCCCCCACCGTGCGCATCCGCTCGACCATCGCCGTGACGATCGTCCACACGGTCGGCAGGACGAGGTAGGCCACGATGGCCGCTGGGGTGTTCAACAGGGCGAGGCCGAACCCGACGCCCTGGGCCAGGCTCAGCACGAGGACGACCGCGACACCGGTCAGCAGGGTCCCTGACAGCGACCACGTGCTGTCGGCGCCGCGGCCCTGCACGGCGACCAGGTTGGCCAGGGCGGCCAACCCCAGCGCGGCGCCCAACGAGGCCGCCGCTGCGACCAACGCAGCGACCACCTTGGCGAGCACCACCCGGTGGCGACGCGGCTCGAGCGCGAACGTCGTCAGCCCGGTGCGCTGCGACCACTCGGCCGTGGCCGCAAGGATGCCGACGATGGGCACGAGCGCCATGAGCGGTGTCGACGTGGCGGACAGGTACCCGCCGTAGCCGTGCGCGCCTCCTCCGACGAACAGCATGATGGTGACGATCGCGGCGATGACCAGCCCGATGGTGATCAGCAGCCAGCGACCCGCCCTGGTGTCCAGCTGCTTGCGCAGCTCGACGACGGCCAGGCGCCGGAACGGGACTGCGGCCGTCGGGCGCGGTCCGGGGATCCTCGGCAGGACGGGCGCGTGGCTCGCCGCGCCGGTCGAGGTACGGAGCGGGCGCCCGACCGCGGCTCCCTCGTCTCCCCTGTGGGACCTCTGCTCGGTGGTGACGGAGGCGCTCATGCCGCCACCTCCTCGCGTGCAGTGCCGGCGGTGAGCTCGAGGAAGATGTCCTCGAGGCCGCGTCCGTCGCCCTGACGGAGCTCGACCAGGACGACGCCGTGCCGCGCGGCAGCAGCGCCGACGACCTCTGGCTCCGCCTCGACGACGAGGCCACCCCGGGGTGCCCGCGTCGTGGCCATCCCCTCCGCTCGCAGCGCCCCCTCCAGCGCTGCGTCGTCGGTGGAGCGGACAGCGGTGCCGACGCCGCTGAGCAGCTCTGCCGTGGACCCGGACGCCACGATGCGCCCCGACCCGATGACGACGATCTCGTCGGCGACGAGCTCGATCTCGTTGAGCAGGTGGGACGAGAGCAGCACCGTGCCGCCACCATCGGCGAACCCACGCATCAGCGAGCGCATCCACCTGATGCCCGCCGGGTCGAGGCCGTTGGCCGGCTCGTCGAGCACGAGGACCTCGGGGTCGCCGAGCAGCGCGTGGGCGAGCCCCAGCCGTTGCCGCATACCGAGGGAGTAGTTGCGCACCCGGCGGTGGCTCTCGCGCTCGGTGAGCCCCACGACGTCGAGCACCTCGTCGACGCGTCGACGCTCGACACCCATCACCACTGCGGACAGCGTGAGCACCTCGCGACCGGTGCGCCCGGCGTGCTGGGCGCTCGCGTCGAGGAGGACCCCGACGTGGCGGCCGGGGTTGGGCAGGGCGGCGTACGGTCGGCCCAGCACCGTGGCCGTGCCGGAGGTGGCGGGGGTCAGCCCGCACAGGATGCGCATCGTGGTGGACTTCCCGGCGCCGTTCGGCCCCAGGAAGCCGGTGACGAGTCCCGGCTTGGCGTCGAAGGTGACCGCGTCGACGGCCACCATGGGTCCATAGCGTCTGGTCAAGCTGTTCACTGAGATCATGGGGACCAGCCTCGTCACCGACGGGGCGGGCGGCATCGGTCCGCCGTCCCTGCCGGGTCATCCTTTGGTCTCGCGTGGCGGGGACGCGAGGATGACGCCCCTTCACCGGCACGCGGCATACGCTCGGCGCGTGCTGCTGCGAAACCCGAACCCGCTCCCCCGCACCGTCTGGGGTGAGACCTGGCGGCTCCTGCTGGCCCTGTCCAGCGGGATCCTGCTCTTCGGCCTCGTCCTCACCGAGGCCGATGCTCCCGGCGCGCCCGTGGTGTCGGAGGTCGTCCCCTTCATCGAGTTCTTCCTCGGAGCCGCGGCCTTGGCACTGCTGCCGTTCCGCCGCCGGTTCCCCCTGCCCGTCGCGGCCGCGACAGCCGTCTTCACTGGTGCCTCGTCGATGGCGGCCGGTGCCGCACTGATCGCCCTGGTCTCGCTGTCCACACACCGTCGCTGGCGGCCGGTCGCCGTCGTCGCGGTGCTCTCGCTCCTCGGCGGGGTCACCTATGAGGCCCTGCGGCCCAGTATCGACGGTCTTTGGGTCGGCCTCCTCACCTTCGTCACCGGCGCCCTGCTCGTAGCCCTGGTGATCGCGGTCGGCTACTACATCGGGGCGCGCCGCGACCTGGTGATGTCGCTGCGTGACCGTGCCGACACCGCGGAACGCGAACAAGTGAGTCGGGTTGCCGAGGCGCGGGCCAACGAGCGCGCCCAGATCGCGCGCGAGATGCATGATGTGCTGGCCCACCGGATCTCGTTGGTGGCCATGCACTCCGGGGCGCTGGCCTACCGCACCGACCTGTCCGTGGACGAGACGACGAGGACGGCCTCGATCATCCGCGACAACGCCCACCTCGCACTGACCGAGCTGCGAGAGGTCCTGGGGGTGCTGCGTGATCCGAGCGAGGGAGGACAGGGCAGCGCCGTCGAGCCTCCGCAGCCCACCCTGGGCGCGGTCCAGACACTGGTGGACCAGGAGCGCGCGTCGGGTCGAGAGGTCGTGGCGTCCATCGACGTCGTCGACCTGGAGTCTGCGCCAACGGCATTGTCCCGCAACGCTTTCCGCATCATCCAGGAGTGTCTGACCAATGCTCGCAAGCACGCTCCCGGAGTGCCGGTGACGTTGACGCTGAGCGGCGGGCCGGGTGTGGGGTTGGACATCTGCGTGAGCAACCCGGTCCCCGAGCCGGCCGCGACCGCTCACCCCTTGCCACCGTCGGGCATGGGCCTCGCCGGGGTCACCGAACGGGCGGCGCTCTCCGGTGGCAGGCTGACGTTCGGGACCGACCGGCGAGGGCAGTTCGTCGTGGGCGCTCGGCTACCGTGGCGCGCATGAGCCAACAGATCCGGGTCGTGCTCGTGGACGATGATGCGCTCGTCCGGGCCGGGCTCAGCATGATCCTCGGCGGCTCGTCCGACATCGAGGTCGTCGGCGAGGCCAGTGACGGGGTCGAGGGGGTCGGCACGATCGCCGCCCAACAACCGGACGTAGTGCTGATGGACCTGCGGATGCCGCGTCGGGACGGCCTGGAGGCCACCCGCCTCGTTGTTGCCGCGCAGGGTTCCACAGGGCGGCTGGCCCCCACCCGGGTCATCGTGCTCACGACCTTCGACACCGACGACATGGTCGTGGCGGCGCTGCGCGCGGGAGCCAGCGGCTTCCTGCTCAAGGACACCCCGCCCCAGCGGATCGTCGACGCCGTCCGATCGGTGGCCGCGGGCGAACCCACCCTGTCCCCGACCGTGACCACCCAGCTCATCGCCTCGGTGACCTCAGCCGACACCAGCCGATCCGAGACCGCCAAGGCCCAGCTCGACACCCTGACCGGGCGCGAGCGCCAGGTCGCCGTGGCGATCGGGCGCGGCAGGTCCAACGCCGAGATCGCCGCCGAGCTCTACCTCAGCGTCCCGACGGTCAAGACGCACGTCTCACGGCTGCTCACCAAGCTCGATGCCGACAACCGCGTGCAGATCGCGTTGGTCGTGCACGACGCGGGCCTGGGCTGACCTGACGGGCAGGCGCTCGGTCCTGTCGCCCGACGCCCCAACAAGCCTCCCTGCTCCTCAGCGCGCGCTGAGCGGCTCGACCTGGCGGACGACCTCGGCGACCAGCTCGTAGGTCCCGTCCTCGGTGTCGTCGACCAGACCCATGAGCACCGTGTCGATGCCGGCGGCGCAGAGGCGACCAAGGCGCTCTACCGTCTCGTCGACGGAGGCGTACGGCTCGCCGCTCGGCGCCGTCCCGGACCCACCTCGGCCCAGGGCCACCCGGGCGAGCACGGTCTTGTCGATGTCGGCGTAGTCGCGACCGACGTCCTGGCAGTGCCCGCGCAGGATGTCGAGCTTGCGGGGGATCCCCTGCGGCCCCAGCCCGCTGTCGAACAGGTTGCAGGCGTCCGCGTACTGCGCCACCAACCGGAGCGTCTTCTTCTCACCTCCGCTGCCGATGAGGATCGGCGGGTGCGGGCGGCTCAGGCTCTGAGGGACGTTGAGGGGACGTTCGAGCTGGTAGTGCTGACCCGCATACGGGCTGTCGTCGCCGGCCCACATCTGCAGGCAGATCTGCAACGTCTCCTCCAGGCGTTCGAAGCGCTCCTTGGTGGACGGGCACGGCACACCGAGGCCGCGGTGCTCCTCCTCGCTTCAGGCTGCGCCGATCCCGAGCCAGGCCCGGCCCCCGGAGAGGACGTCGAGGCTGGTGACGGTCTTGGCGAGCAGACCGGGATGTCGGTACGTCACGCCGGTCACGAGCGTCCCGAGCTGGATCCGGCTGGTCTGGCCCGCGGCGAAGGCCAGAGCGGTGTAACCCTCGACCATGTCGAGCTCTGGCGGGCCGATCATCGAGATCTGGAAGAAGTGGTCCATCACCCACAGGCTCGACAGCCCGGCAACGAGGCGTTGGTGGGTCAGTCGCGCGTGAGCTTGCGGTAGGTCACTCGGTGCGGACGGGCCGCGTCGGCGCCGAGTCGCTCGATCTTGTTGCCCTCGTAGGACTCGAAGTTGCCCTCGAACCAGTACCACTTGCCGGGGTTCTCCTCGGTGCCCTCGTAGGCGAGGATGTGCGTCGCCACCCGGTCCAGAAACCACCGGTCGTGGCTGATGACCACGGCGCAGCCGGGGAAGTCCAGCAGCGCGTTCTCGAGGGATCCGAGTGTCTCGACGTCGAGGTCGTTGGTGGGCTCGTCGAGCAGCAGCAGGTTGCCGCCCTGCTTGAGGGTGAGTGCGAGGTTGAGGCGGTTGCGCTCACCACCGGACAGCACCCCGGTCATCTTCTGCTGGTCCGGGCCCTTGAACCCGAACTGCGAGACGTAGGCCCGTGACGGGATCTCCACCTGGCCGACCTGGATGTGGTCCAGACCGTCGGACACGGTCTCCCAGAGGTTCTTCTTCGGGTCCAGGCCGGAACGGCTCTGGTCGACGTAGGACATCTTCACCGTCTCGCCGACCTTGACCGACCCGCTGTCGGCCTCCTCCATCCCGACGATCGTCTTGAACAGCGTCGTCTTGCCCACTCCGTTCGGGCCGATGACACCGACGATGCCGTTGCGCGGCAGGGTGAAGGACAGGTCCTCGATGAGGACCCGGTCCCCGAAGCCCTTCTTGAGCTTGTTGACCTCGATGACCGTCGAGCCCAGTCGCGGGCCCGGGGGGATCGCGATCTCGTCGAAGTCGAGCTTGCGCGTCCGGTCGGCCTCGGCGGCCATCTCCTCGTAGCGGGCGAGCCGGGCCTTGGACTTGACCTGACGGGCCTTGGCGTTGGAGCGCACCCACTCGAGCTCGGTCGCGAGCCGCTTGGACAGCTTGGCGTCCTTCTTGCCCTGGACCTGCAGACGCGCCTGCTTCTTCTCGAGGTAGGTGGAGTAGTTGCCCTCGTAGGGGTACGCGCGACCGCGGTCCAGCTCGAGGATCCACTGCGCCACGTTGTCCATGAAGTAGCGGTCGTGGGTGACGGCGACGACAGCGCCGTGGTAGGCACCGAGGTGCTGCTCGAGCCACAGGACCGACTCCGCGTCGAGGTGGTTGGTGGGCTCGTCGAGCAGCAGCAGGTCGGGCTTCTGCAGCAACAGCTTGCAGAGCGCTACACGACGCCGCTCACCACCGGAGAGCACGGTGACATCGGCGTCCGGCGGCGGGCAGCGCAGGGCATCCATCGCCTGCTCCAGCTGGGAGTCGAGGTCCCAGGCGTCGGCGGTGTCGATGGCCTCCTGGAGCTTGCCCATCTCCTCCATCAGCGCGTCGAAGTCGGCGTCGGGCTCGGCCATCTCGGCAGAGATCGCGTTGTAGCGGTCGAGCTTGGCCTTGATCTCGCCCGCGCCCTCCTCGACGTTGCCGAGGACGGTTTTGGACTCGTTGAGCTCGGGCTCCTGCATGAGGATGCCAACGGAGTACCCCGGCGTCAGGCGCGCCTCACCGTTGGACGGCTGGTCGAGCCCGGCCATGATCTTGAGCACCGAGGACTTTCCGGCGCCGTTGGGTCCGACCACGCCGATCTTGGCCCCGGGATAGAAGGAGATGGTGACGTCATCGAGGATGACCTTGTCGCCGTGGGCCTTGCGGGCCTTCGACATGACGTAGATGAACTCAGGCATGGGGGCAAGGCTATCGGCCACCGCCCCCACGCCCGAATCCGCGGGCCCGGGCCCTAGACCGCGGCGAGCTCGCGCTGCGCACCGTCGCGCGGCACCACGCCGGTCGGCTGGGCCACGACCTCGTACTCGTCGTTCTCGGCGTCGAGCCCACCAGCCGACTCGAGCTCGGCGTGCACGGACTGGATGGCCTCGTCGGAGAGGCGGTCGGTCTGGTCCACCTGGGCCCGGCTCACCTTGACCAGCTCGGTCGTCCCCCAGGTGAGGTCGTGCCCCACCGTGTAGGCGTCGATCTCGACCGACGTGGCCGGGATGTTGTCACTGCGCATCCACTGGTTGACGCGCATCCGCCCGTAGACGACCACCGGGTCGCCCTTCTTCAGCGAGTTGCCGACGTTGGCCCCCAGGGTCCGGAACGCCGTAACGTTGAAGAAGTTGGTCGGACCGTCCTCGTACTCCCGCGTCTGCGGGTTGGGCCGGCGCACGGTGGACGCCAAGCGGAAGGCCGTGAAGGGCACTCCCCCACGGGTCGTCCTCGACTCCGGGTTGGCCACCATTCGCCCCACGACCGTCGTGTAGATCTCGTTCATGTCGCTCACCTCATCTGTGTCTGTCCCCGTCAGCGGGGTTGGACGCAAGCGTCGTCAAGGCCGACCCCCAGGAGAAGCACGAGCGGACCGACCTGTGGACGGCCGCCGCGAACCAGGCCGGCTGTGGACGACGGCATTCAGGCTGCGGCGCTCAGGCTGCGGCGCGGTCGAGCCCTTCGCGTGTCCTGCGATGACGGGCCAGCACGGCGCGCACCGGTCCGATGATCTGCTCGGCCGCGACTCCGGAGACCGCCTTGGTGAGGCGCCCCCGGATGACCTTCCCGCGGCGACGGGCGCCGAGCCGGGCCAGCCAGCGAGCCAGCGCGGCCAGGGCCAGCCCGAGGAGCAGGCCCCCCGCGAACAGCAGCAGCGGGTAGGGCACCGGGCCGAGGCTCGGCGTGCTGATGTCCGGCAGCGCGAGCCAGCCAAGGACGACGAGCACGACCAGCCACGCCAGACCGAGCACTGCGGCGATGGCCAGCAACAGCTGGGCGATCCCGAACACCCGCCACCACAACGGGGCGCGCATCCGCAGTGACGTACCGACGACCGCCTGGTCGAGCGCGTCGGCCAGCTCGGGCCCGGGCGGCGTGGCCGCGTCGGAGACGGCCTCGGCCCACCGGTGGGGCAGACCCTCAGCAGCGCGGTCGCCCACGCCACGCGTGGCCAGGTCGACCGATGCGCGAGCGGCCGGGGTGGGCGGGGGCAGGGACGACCGGCCGAGGACGGAGCGCACGTCGCCCGCGGTGACGGCGAGCTTCTCCTCGACCGTGTCCTTGGTGTTGAGCCGGAGCCGCTTCATCGGGTCGGGTCGCAGCCCGCGGACCCACCGGGTGAACGGCCAGCCGGTCTGGCTCCATGCCTGGTTGCGGTAGTCACGCTCCACCGCGGCGACGACCGTGGGGATGCCGGCAGCCCGCGACAGCGCCTCGACGAGGTCGACGTCGACGGTGTCGGCCACGGCAGGCTCGGAGTCGGCGACGTCCACGCGGAGACGGCCAGCCGTGGCGCGGATGTCCGCAGCCAGCCGGGCCCGGGCCGCGTTCCGGGCGGCGACAGCAGTGCCGAGGCGCATCCCGAGCTCCTCGAGGCCGGTCCGCGTGGTGGCCGACGTCGCCAGGACCTGCACCCCGGCGATGCCGTCCTCGGCGGTGAGGCGGGCGAGGTCGCCGCGGATCTGCCTCACCTCGTCGTCGGACAGTCGGTCGGCCTGGTTGAGGACCACGACGGTCACGGCGTCGTGGGTGGCCAGGACCTTGAGGAAGTCGTTGTGCAGACGGGCGTCGGCGTACTTCTGGGGGTCGGTCACCCAGACGAACACATCGACCAGCTCGAGCACCCGCTCGGACTCGCGGCGGTGCGCCTCCACGCGGGAGTCGAAGTCGGGCAGGTCGAGCAGCACCAGGCCGTCGAGGTTCCAGGCCTGCCCCGAGGCCGCCTTCCCGGCGTGCTCCGCCTTCCCGGCGTGTTCCGACTTCCCGGCGTGCTCCGACTTCCCTGCCTCCTGCGCCTCGGCGGCGACGATGTGGTGGCGCTGGGCGACCTCGAGCCAGTCGAGCAGGTCGGTGGCATCGTCGTCGCCCCACACCGCGGCGATGGGTCGTGAGGTCGTGGGGCGACGGGCGCCGACGGTGGCGACGGTGTCACCGACGAGGGCGTTGAACAGGCTGGACTTGCCTGAACCCGTCGCACCCGCGAGCGCGACCACGGTGTGGTTGCCGGACTTGGACGTCCGGGCGGTGATCTTGTCGATGACGGCGACGGCCTGGCCCTTCCTGGCCGGGTCGAGCTGGCTTCCCCCGGCCTCGAGGGCGTCTCCCAGGGCGGCCGAACGCTCCATGAGCTCCTCGGCGCCCATCCCCGTGACCTTGCTGCGGCCCATGGACAACGGGCTCATCGAGCTGCCTTCACCGCTGCTGCGGCCAGAGCCAGGCGCTCGGCCCGGTCCTCCCCGACATCCACCCCGTCGAGGGCTTCGTCGTAGCGGTGCTGCTCCGCGGCATACAGCTCACGGACCCGCTCGAGGAGGCGGCGGCGGGCGTTCACGGCCATGTCGCGCACCGCCTGGTCACCGAAGATCGCCTCGAGCACCTTCTGGGCGAGCACCGCGGTGCCGCCGGCGATGCCGACCTCGGCCCCGGCGAGGAGGCCCCCGGTGTGGGCGAACACGACGAGCATGAGGATGACGCCGATTCCGTTGAGCCCGTATGCCGCGACACGGGCGGTGGTGCGCCGGTCCTTGCCCTCGCTGCGCACCATGTCGAGCAGCTCGCCCTGCCAGTCGCGCACGAGGCGCTCGACGCCTGCGGTGAACTCCGGGGAGGGCTTGGCCATGCCCGGGAGGGTCTGGAGCACGGCGTCACCACCGGGCAGCAACCGCCACTGCCGGGCCACCGTGGCCGCGGCGCCCTGGCCCTGGGACTGGATGAGGGCGGCGACCCCGGACTGCAGCGCCTCGCCAAGGTCGCCGGACGGCGGGGGCGACCCCTTGATCGCGGCGGTGATGCGGTCGCGGACCCTGGAGATGGTCGACTCGACCTGCTTGAAGAACTCGCCCGTGCCGACATACTCCTGCCAGCGGGCCAGCACCTCGCCGCGCAGGAGGGTGCCGTCGGTCATGCCCTCCTCGACGTCGGTGAGGGCGTCGCGGTAGGAAAGGCCGGCCGCGGCGTGCAGGGCAGTCACCGCAGCCACCTGCTCGCGGGCGGAGCCGACGAGGGAGACGGTGCGCTCCTCGAGGGAGCCCAGGGCGCCGTCGAGGGTCTGCTGGACGATCACCGCGCGGGCGCGGGCGTCGCTCGCGAGCGCCGACAGCCAGGAGCGCAGGCGCGCGACGTCAGGCTCGGGCAGCCGGCCCACAGACGTGAGGGTGGCTTCGGGGATTCCGAAGATGGGGGCGGTGGACAGGCCCTGGTCGCGCAACATCGACGCGAGGTGGCTGCGGATGTCGGTCATCGCCTCCGGAGGCACGCGGTCGAGCACGATCGCGATGGCGGTGCCGCGCTCGGACGCCTGGCGCAGGAGGTCCCACGGCACGGCGTCGGCGTAACGGGCCGCCGTGGTGACGAACAGCCAGAGGTCAGCGGCCGCCAGCAGCTGGCCGGCCAGGGCGCGGTTCGCGCTGACGACGGAGTCGATGTCGGGAGCGTCCAGCAGGGCCATGCCCGGAGGCAGCGAGCTCGAGGCGACCAGCCGCAGCGCGCCCTCGCCGTCGCCGTCAGTGGCCGCACCAGTGACCCGGCTCAGACCGGGCAGGATCCGGTCGTCGAGGAACCAGCGCTCGTCCTTGGGGTGGTGGACCAGGACAGGGGTGGTCGTCGTGGGACGCAGGACACCCGATCGGCTGACCTGCGCGTCGACGATCGAGTTGACCAAGGTCGACTTGCCCGCGCCGGTCGACCCACCGACGACGGCGAGCAGCGGGGCGTCCAGGGAGCGCAGCCGCGGGATGACGTAGTCGTCGAGCTGCTTGAGCAGCGAGTCACGGGTCGCTCGGCCGCCGGCAACACCCGGTAGGTCTAGCGGCAGCTGAGTGCTGGCCACCTGGTCGCGGAGGGTCGTCACGGCGCCCAGCATGGACTTGGCGTCGTCCCTGGAAATCACACCGCGAGCCTAACGAACCGGACTGCATGCAACCTGCCACGACAGACCGGTTCGGGGTGCCCATCGGTAACGATCAGGTCGCTCGGTCGCTGGCGGACCCCAATCGGGGCGCTACGGCCGCCGGAAGTAGCCCTCGTACCCGCTCGTAGACGACCCGTCACCAGCGCCGAGATCGTCCGGCAGCAGTCGCTCGACGGGCTCGATCTGCTCCACGTCGTCGACGACGATCGAGTCGAACTTGACGTTCCCACCGACTCCACGCCCGAGCTCGACCTCACGCCCGAGCTCGACCTCACGCCGGGGCACGGCCTCGCGGTCGGGCGTGGCCCCGATGTCGTCCGGGTCCGGCAGCCGCGCCCACCACAGGGCCAGTGGGAGCAGCAGCAAGAGGGCGCCGAGCGGCCAGGACAGGTTGCCGACCACCTGCTCGCGAAATCCCGGGCCGAAGTTGTCGGCGACCACAGAGGGGTCGGGCGACGCATACGGGTCGTCGCCGAAGAGGGCTGCGACCTCGACCGTGCTGGCCACGAGGGCGAGCAGGGCGGATACGGCCCAGAGGGTGAGCCACTCCCAGCGCAGAACCCGCGTGTGGCTGACGGGCTGGCAGCGGTGCAGGACCACCAGCAGACCCGCCATCGTGAGCGCGACCACCAACAGGCTGACCGGCATGCGGTAGCCGCCGAACAACGCCATCCCCGTGATGCGCTGCATCAGCGAGGGACTCACGTCTGCGGACCCGGCAGGCGCGAACTGGGCTCCCACGGTCCAGGCATTGCGTGTCTCGAGGATGACGCCGACGAGCAGGGCGATGACTGCGACCTCAGCCACGCGCACGGTGAGGAACCACGCTCCCGCCGCAGTCAGTTCCCTTGCCTTCTGCACCTTCGCCACCCCTTCCTCGGTCCGACGAACCTATCGCCGCTGCGGGCGTCACAATGGGCAGATGCGCATCTTTGCCGCGGTCGTGCCTTCGGACCACGCCCTTGCCGACCTCGGCGACTTCCTCGACCCCCGCCGCGACGCCGGTCCCGAGCTGCGCTGGACCGACGCGTCGCTGTGGCACATCACGCTGGCCTTCATGGCGGACGTGCCCGAACGACGCCTGGACGAGGTCGCCCTCGCCGTGGCCGAGGCGGCCGCGCACAACGCCCCGTTCACCGCCCGGCTCCATACGGGCGGCGCCTTCCCGCACGCCGCTGAGGCACGGGTGCTCTGGCTCGGAGTCGACGGGGAGTCCGCGGCCCTGGAGTCGCTGGATGCCTTGGCACGCAACGTCCGGCTCTCGTGCGCCCACATCGGGGCCACCCCCGAGGGCGGCGGCTTCGCGCCCCACCTGACCGTCGCCCGCGCCCGGCACCCCTTCGAGGCGACCCGCTGGCTGCGCGTCCTCGACGCGTACTCCGGCCCGGAGTGGGTCGCCGACGAGATCACCCTGTTCGCCTCCCACGCCCCCTCTGGTGGCCGCCCCCGGCAGTACCGCGCGGTCGCCGCCATGCCGCTCGGCGGTGAGGGGTGAGCCGGTCCGTTCCGACCGCGACCTCGGCGCCATCCTTCGTCCCGCTCGTCGACGTCCGTCCGTATGCGGCTCGCGAGGCGTTCGCCGCACTCGTCGCCCACGCGGTGCCCGGCCTCGAGCGGGTGGAGGCAACGACCGGGACGTACGAGCGGCTGGTGTCGACACCGACCGGACCGCACCTGGTGCGGGCGGTGTTCGACCGTGGCCGCGTCAGGGTCGCGTCGCGGTCCTGCTCGGGGATGTCGGACGAAGAGCGCGCAGGCGCGACCCGCGTGGTGCGACAGTGGCTCGACCTCGACACGGACCTCGCGGCCGTCGCCGGACGCCTCGGCGGCGACCCGGTGCTGGGCCCCCTCGTCGCAGCCAACCCGACGCTGCGCATCCTCGGGGCGTTCGACGGGTTCGAGGCAACGGTGCTGACCGTGCTCGGTCAGCACGTCTCGCTCCACGCCGCCCAGACCTTCGCTGCGCGACTCGTGGCCCGGTGGGGGCACAACGACCACCACTCAGGGCTAAGCGAGTTCCCCACCGCTGCAACAGTTTCCGCTGTCGATCCGGCGGATCTGCAGTCCGTGGTCGGGGTGACCGGGCAACGCGCCCGCACCATCGTGGCCCTGGCGCAGCTGTGCGCCGACGGGCTCGTGGTCCGCCCTGAGTCCGACCACGCACAGGTCCGTCGCCGCCTGCTCGCCCTACCCGGCATCGGTCCGTGGACCGTCGAGTACGTTGCGATGCGGGCGCTGCGCGACCCCGATGCGTTCCCCCACGGCGACCTCGTCCTGCGCAAGGCGCTCGACCTCCCGACACAGCGCGACGTCCTCACCCGGTCCCTGGACTGGGCTCCGTGGCGTGCCTATGCGGCCATCCACCTCTGGCACCGGGCGGCATACGCGAAGCACCTCTGACCACGCCGGACTGGTGCGCGATGACCCCTTCGGCGGCGTTCTACACTGTCCGCGCAATGCCCCCGTAGCTCAGATGGATAGAGCAAGAGCCTTCTAATCTCTAGGTCGCAGGTTCGAGTCCTGCCGGGGGCACCACTCGCAACCCCCGCTGACCTGCAAAGATTCATTCGATGTCGTTTCTCGTGCAACATGCGTGCAATAGGGTTCCGCCCTGCTCTCCACTCTGGTTGACCCTGCTCGGGACCTCGTGGTCAGCAACAGGGCCACGAGATAGAACGACCAACGCCCCAGGGCCAGCGGGTGAGTCCCCTGGGGTGGTGTAACTCGGGCTCGTGATCTTGGTGGCCGTGTTGGTCACCGAGGGGATCGGGCCACCGCGTGAGGCTCTGTGAGAACCCGCCAAGGAACTCACGGACAAGGACTCACGCGATGACCCTGAACCAGTCTGCCCTGCTCGAGCTGACCGAAGTACTACGCACCGCGGACGGCGGTGACCTGATGCGCCTGATGCTGTCCAGCATGCTGCAGGCCCTGGTCGATGCTGAGGCCACCGAACACATCGGCGCCGGCCCACACGAACGCACCGCAGCCCGCACCGCCCAGCGCAACGGGACCCGGGACAAGACCGTCTCGACCACGTCGGGGGATCTGATGGTCAAGCTCCCCAAGCTGCGCACCGGATCGTTCTTCCCGACTCTGCTGGCGCCGCGGCGGCGCATCGACGTGGCCCTGCACGCGGTGGTGATGGAGGCCTACGTCCACGGGGTCTCCACCCGCAAGGTCGATGACCTGGTCGCGGCTCTGGGCGTGGATGCCGGGATCTCCAAGTCCGAGGTGTCGCGGGTCTGCGCGGACCTGGACGCCGACGTCGCCGCGTTCCAGCACAGGTCTCTGAGTGAGCAGGGGTTCCCCTACGTCTTCGTCGACGCGACCTACTCCCAAGGCCCGGGTCGGCGGCGACAAGCACGGCAAGGGCGCCCGGGTGGTCTCCCAAGCCGTGGTCATCGCTACCGGTGTCAGCGCGGACGGGCGCCGCGAGGTTCTGGGCAGCGCGGTCGGGGATTCGGAAACCGAGGACTTCTGGACCGAGTTCCTGCGCGGCCTGCGCGAGCGGGGCCTGCACGGAGTCCAGCTGGTCATCTCCGACCACCACCGGGGCCTGATGAACGCGATCGACGCCACGATGATCGGCGCGAGCTGGCAGCGGTGCCGGGTCCACTTCATGCGCAACGTCCTGGCCAAGGTCACCAAGGGCAGCACCGAGATGGTCGCCGCCGCGATCCGCACGATCTTCGCCCAACCCACCGGGCCCATGGTCCGCGCCCAGGTCGAAACCGTGGCCGTCATGCTCCAGGCCCAGCTGCCGGACGTGGCCGACATGCTGCGCACCGCGCGGGAGG
>JBDSKZ010000049.1:0-9610 GCA_039916625.1 Pedococcus sp. | reverse complement strand
CCGCCGGTCGGACGGCTCGGCCAGCGAGGAGCGACCGTCCTCGTCGGGCGCGCTGCGCAGCTCCCGCTGGACGAGCAGGAGGCGCGGGACGGCGGCCAGCACCGCCACGGGCCCGAACCCGCCGATCACCGGGCAGGCCAGGATCAGCGCCGGAGCGAGCAGCCAGACCCACCGCAGCCGAGCTGCCACCACGACGAGCGCCGCGGCGAGGACCAGGCGCACCGCGATCAGCAGTCCTCTGTCGCCGGACGAGTCCCGCAAGAAGCTCAGCCACGCGACCCAGGCTCGGGAGTCGACGGCCAAGGACACCGCCACCAGTGCAAGGGTCGTGCCAGCAGCCCACGCGGCTGCACCCCACTCACGACGCAGCACGAACCACAGCCCGACGACCCCTGGCGCGATCTTGGTCAGCAGGGGCAGGGCGAGTGCACCGGGCGCGCGTCCGAGCGCGGCGACGAGGGCCGCCGCAAAGAACAGGTAGAGGTTGCCGAGCAGCAGCTCCGTCACGAAGAAGGGGGCGAGAACCAGGCCGCGACGCCAGCCCAGTGGCGAGAGCAGCCAACCCAGTGCCACGACCTGCGCCACCACCCAGAGGACCTGGAAGACGGGCCACGGCAGGTGGCCCAAGGGCCACAGCACCTGGGCGAAAACCGGCGAGTACAGGTAGGCGTCGCGATAGGTCGGGGGGCTGTCGTACCAGGTCCCAGGCAGCCTCGCCGCCATCCAGTAGGCGTGCGAGTCGGCGCCGACCATGCTGCCGCGGAAGTGCACGTAGGTCTGCATCACGAAGAACAAGATGGCGCCAGGCGCCGCCGCCACCCAGACAGCGCGACCGAACGCCTCTTTCAGGCCGGTCTGCGACACGGGCACACTCACTGGACCCTCGCCTTTCGAATCGTCACACAACGGACACCATCATCTCCGCTGGCGGGTCACGACTCCATCCACCGTTCGGACGACGCGCGGCTCCCGAGCGCGCACAGCCGCCGCCATCGCTCGTCCACAGGCCGTCGGGGCGCCGAGCGCCGGTCAGAGCAGGCGCAGGACCTCGTCGAGCTCGCTCACGTCGTACCAGAGCAGGTCGTCCATGCCTTCGTCACCGGCCGACTCGTCGACGTGGAAGGAGACGACCCTCGACAACGGCAGCGGCTGCGACAGCTGCACCGCGCAGAGGTGGGTCCCCACCCGGGAGGTGACCCAGGACGGGTCGGCATCGGCTGCGAGGACGACACGCCTGGCCCGGCTCGTCCTGTGCTCGTCCGCGGCCTCGAAGGCCTCGGTGAGCGCGGCGTACTCCCACTCCTCCTCGTCACCGGACGGAAGCATCCGCTCCAGCCGCTCGGTGACGGCGAACGCGTCGACCGGAGTCCCGGGCACCACACGGTCGGCGGTCAGCCGGCGGACACTGGCAGCGTCCACAGGCACGTAGATCCTGGTCTGGGTCATCCCACGTCCTCGAAGTCGGAGCGGTCGGGTAGCGGTGCGGGGTCGTGCAGGGCGACCGCCGACGTACGCAGGGAGGTCTCGATCACCCTAGGGCGTCGGCTCACGTCCATGAGGTTGGACCCGAACGCCTCGAGGTCCTCCTCGCCCGGCCCGAGGACGGTCACCTCGGCACCGTCGGCGTGCACCCGGCCGAGCTCGCGCAGGACCCGCACCGTGACGCGGTTGCGCCACTGGCGTTCGACGCGGGTGCGCCAGTGCGTCGGGGCGTCCTTGACGAAGCTCACCTGCGGGGCGAGGACGTACACCTCGTCGAGCTCGAGGCCGACCATGAGGTCGAGGTTGGTCGAGGACCACGCGCCGCCGTCGATGTAGCGGTGCGCCCCGATCCGCACGGGCTGGTACCAGCCGGGGATCGCGCATGACGCCATCACCGCGGAGGGAAGGTCGACCGGGTCGACACCGGGGCGACCGAACGCCACGCGCTCCCCCGTGTCGTAGTCAAGGGCCACGAGGGTCAGGCCCGGGCGCTGCACCCATCCGGTCGGCACGACGTGCGCCACGAGCGACCCGACCGCGTCGATGCTGCCGCGACCCTCGGGGAGGATCGCTGACAGGACTGCGGTGGGAGGTAGCGACCGAAGGTGGAGTGCGTTGCGGCGCAACAGCTCTCGCGAGCCGAAGCCGACCCTGGGCAGGCCCGGACGGTCGCCGCCGGTGTCCCTGTCGTGGTCCCAGAGGTATCCGGCGAAGGGGCCGCCGTCGACGCTCCCACCGAGCTGGTGGTTGAGCAGGTCCTCGACCGAGACGCCCGCCGCCAGGAGTGCGGCCAGGACCGAGCCCGCCGAGGTGCCGACGAGCTGGTCGAACTCGCGGACGTCGGCGCCGAGCTCGTCCTGCAAGGCCTTCAGGGCACCGACCATCCACGCCGCGCCGAGCACCCCACCGCCGCCGAGGACCAGGCCTCGACGCTTGGCGGCAGGGCGCACCGGGCTCATCGCTTCATCGACCGGTGGCTGTCGAGGAGCTCGGCGAGGGAGTCGACGATGCTCTGCCCGAGGACGTCCACGTCCGGCATCGAGTCGCGGTCGGCGTTGAGGCCGTAGTAGACGCCGCCGTCGTAGGAGGTGAGCCCGATCGAGAGCGCCTGTCCGCGGGCCAGCGGCATCACGGGGTAGGTGGACAGCATCGCGGCGTCCCCGGCATACAAGGTGTGCTGGGGGCCGGGGACGTTGGTGATGACCACGTTGAACAGCCGTCGCGACACGGCGGACCCGAGCCTGGCCCCGAGCGAGTGCAGGGTGGGCGGGGCGAACCCGGCCAGCCCGGCGAGCGACTCGGCGCCCACCGCCTGACCACCCTCCATCTGCTGGCGCATCGCGAAGGCGATCTGGTGCAGGCGCATCGACGCACCGGGTTCCCCCACCGGCAGGTCGACGAAGCACGCCGTGAGGCGGCTACCGACGTGGCGGGCGTCCGCGTCATAGACGCTGACCGGGACCATCGCCCGCACCGTGGTGCCGGAGTGCACCGCTTCGCCGCGGGTGAGCAGCCAGGTGCGGAAGGCACCTGAGATCGTGGCGAGGACGACGTCGTTGATGCTCACGTCGTCGGCGTAGCTGCCCTTGGCCAGGCGGTTGCGCACCTTGCGGTAGTCCTCGAGGTCGGTGCCGATCATCACGTAGCGGCGGGCCTCACCGACGTGGGCGTTGAGCGGCGACTGCGGGGCCGGTCGAGCAGCGGTGCGGGCCAACGTGGAGACGATGTCTCCCGCGGCGGTGAGGGCGCGCGTGCCGACGGCCTTCACGTCGACGATCCCGCCGCGGATGTTCTCGACGACCTCACTCGGGCGCCGGACCGCATCGACGAGCGCGCCGGTGAGCAGCTCGACATCACTGGGTTCGCGAGAGGGGCGCCAGGTGTCGGTGACCAGGCCCTCGGCCGCGGGGTCGCCGTCGACGATGACGTGGGCGATGTCGACGGCGTTGATCCCGTCGACGAGCGCCTGGTGGGACTTCGTGATGATCGCGAACCGGCCCTCCTGCAGTCCCTCGACGAGGTAGACCTCCCACAGCGGGCGTCTGCGGTCCAGCGCCCGCGGTTGGATCCGCGCCACGAACTCTTCGAGCTGCTCGTCGGTGCCCGGCTTGGGAAGCGCCGAGCGACGCACGTGGTAGGTCACGTCGAAGTTCTCGTCGTCGACCCAGACCGGGTTGGCCAGGCGGCCGGGGATCTGGCGGATGCGCTGGCGGTAGCGCGGGACGAACGCGATCCGCTTGGAGATGAGCTGCACCAGCCGGTCGTAGTCGAAGCCGTCACTCGGGGGGTCGAACACCATGACCGACCCCACGTGCATCGGCGTGGTCGCCTCCTCGAGGTAGAGGAACGACGCGTCGAGGGAGTTCAGGCGGTCTGGCACCCCCACATCGTGACAGAACCCGTTGCCTAGACTTCCCTACGTGACGAAGATGACGCCGCGCGTGGCCCCAGCTCCTTTCGCCCGCCTGGCCAGCGTGCCGATCACCCTCATCGTCGCCGGCGCCCTCGCCGGCTGCGGAGGTGCAGGTGAAGACCCGACGGTCACGGCCACCACGACTCCCACGACTCCCACGACGGCATCCCGGTCGACCAGCACGAGCGCCGCCGGCTCGTCCACGTCGTCCGGCTCGCCCACATCGTCCAGCGCGGCGGCCCCCTCGAGCTCCCCGGCCGGCCGGACCCTGCGCATCACCGTGCAGGGCAAGAAGGTCACCCCAGCACCGTCGACGGTCGACCTTGCGGTCGGCAAGACCCTCACCCTCATCATCACGAGCGACCACGACGACGAGGTGCACGTCCACGGGTTCGAGGTGGAGGCAACCCTCGAGTCGGGCCGGCCCACCAGCGTCACCCTCACCGGCAAGGACCCCGGTGTGTACGAGGTCGAGACCCACGAGACCGCGCTGCGCCTGCTCAAGATCGCGGTGCGGTGACCGTCGCACTGGCACTCCCGGCCCACGGCGTGGGCTCGCGCGAGGACCTGCCGCTGCCGTTCCAGCTCCTGCTGGTCGGGGCCGGCCTGGCCCTGGTGGTGTCGTTCGTCGCGCTCGGCGCCCTCTGGAAGCAGCCGAGGCTGCGCGGCGAGGACGGCCGACTGCTGCCGATCACCCTGTCCCTGGCGCTCGACTCGGCTCCGGTGCGCGCCCTGTTCGTGGGCCTGTCGCTGCTCATCACGGCCTGGACACTGGCCGCGCTGCTGTTCGGCAGGGACAACGCCAACAACCCGGTGCCCAGCGTCGTCTACGTCTGGCTCTGGATCGGGCTGGCCTTCGGGTCGATGCTGTTCGGGGGGTTCTGGCGGCTGGTCAACCCGGTCCGCTGGCTGCGTCGCGGCCTGCTCGCACTCGGCCGCATCGAGGAGGACTTCACCCTGACCGAGTACCGCCTCGGCTACTGGCCCGCCTCCGTCGGTCTGCTCGCCTTCACCTGGCTGGAGCTGGTGGCGCCCGACAACGCCGAGCTGTTCACGCTGCGAGTAGCCATCCTCGGCTACCTCGTCCTCAGCCTCGTCCTGAGCCTGCTCTTCGGTCCCGCCTACCTGCGCACCGGCGACCCGTTCACCGCCTGGTCCTCGCTCTACGGCACCCTCAGCCCACTCGGCCGGCGCACCGACGGTCGCTGGGTGCTGCGCACCCCTCTGCACGGCCCGCTCCAGCTCGAGGCCGGGCCGGGGATGCTCGCCGTCACCTCGGTCATGCTCGGCAGCACCGCCTACGACGGCTTCTCCGGCGAGACCCGCTGGTACTCCTTCGTCCAGTCCTCGGACCTGCCCTCCGAGGTGTGGGGCACCGCGGCCCTGGTCACCTTCTGCCTGGTCGTCGCCGGATCCCTGTATGCCGCGGCGTCGCTGTCCGCGCGCCTCGCCGGCGTCACCGTGCGCGGGGTGGCGACCTCCTTCGCCCCCTCCCTCGTGCCGATCGCGGCAGGCTACCTCGTCGCGCACTACTGGTCGTTGTGGGTGTGGGAGGGCACCAACGGGCTCGTGAAGATGTCCGACCCGCTCGGCACCGGGGCCAACCTCCTGGGCACCGCTGGGCTGACCCCGCCGTCGGCGCTCATCGCCCCGGGCTTCGTCGCCGGCGTCCAGGTGGTCGCGATCATCACCGGCCACGTCCTGGGCGTCGTGCTCGCCCATGAGCGCGCGATCTCGCTGTTCCCCAGACGCGTCGCCGTCATGGGTCAGCTGCCGCTGCTGGCCGTCATGGTCGTCTACACCGTCGGCGGGCTGACGCTGCTGTTCAGCTCCTGACCCACACCCCAGGGAGAGCTACCGTCGCTGGCGACGTCGATGCCGGGGCGCCACCACGACATACGGCTCGGTGAGCCCCACGAAGGCCCGACGCAGGTCGCTGGCGGGGGCGAACTCGGCCAACGACTTCCCGGCGAACATCGCGCCGTCGACGGTGACCGGGTCATGGGGCAGGAAGGCGAGGTCGTCCATCCCGGCGAACCGGTCCAGCGCCTCGGTGATCCGCCGCTCGGGGCGAGTCCCGACAGCGGAGGCGCGCACCTTGTTGACCACGATGCGGGGCGTGGGACTGGGCACGGAAGCGAGGTCCTGGACGGCGCGAACCAGCCGCTGGAGCCCGATCGGGTCGCCGGACCCGACCACGACGAGCTCGTCGGCGCACTCGAGGGCGACGAGGGTCGGCGCGTTGCGACGCGGCGCGAGGGTGTCGTAGGACAGCTCCTCGTCGTCCTCGATGCAGAAGCCGCAGTCGACGACCACGAACGTCGCGAGCTGGCGGGCGATCGTCAGGACGTGCTCCACGGACGCAGCACGCAGCTCGGTCCACCGATCGGCTCGTGGGACGCCGGTGAGGACCCGGAGCTGCGGCGACACCTCGGGGGCGACACGGGCGAGCGCGTGCAGGTCGAGCGAGCCCTGGTCGGCCGCGCGGCAGGCCGCGGCCATGCCCGGCGCCTCGTCGAGCATCCCGAGTGCCTGCGCGACCGAGGAACCGTAGGTGTCGCAGTCCACCAGCACCGTGGGTGCGTGCACTGCGAGCTCGGCGGCAAGGTTGAGCGCGACCGTGCTGCGGCCGGGAGCGCCGGTCGGGCCCCAGACGGCGATGACTCGGCAGGGCACCGCGGCCGGCTCGGTCGCGTCGAGGGTGGGCTCGGGGTCCTTGGTCGTCGGGCCACGGGAGGAGTCGGCGTCCGGTTCGCTGGCGTGCAGGAGCAGCTCGTCGAGCAGGTCCGCGAGGTCCTGGCTGGCTGCGTCGGTACGGACCACGACGGTGAGGCCGAGCTGGCGCAGCCGGCGCTCTCCCGGCTCGTCACCGGGCTCGACGACCCCGGCCGCAACGAGTCCGTGCGTGGCGAGCTCGCGCAGGGCGCTGCGGTCCAGGGACCGCAGGTCGGGCGAGACGAGGGCCACCCGGCCCAGGCCGGCGGCCGCCGCGGCGAGCAGGTCCGGAAGGTCCGCACAGCGACGAGCGACGGCGTAGTCGGCCGTGGCGCCGAGCGCGGCGACCAGCTCCGACTCCCCCGCGCCGGTCAGCGCGGTGATGACCGCACGGCTCACCGCTCGCCCCCGCTGCTGCCGGGAACGGGCACCACCGTGACCCGAGCGCCGTCGTCAAGCTGGCCGATGAGGTCCTTGATGCGTTCCCGGGGAGCCATGACCTGCACCGGGCGGTCTCCGCCGGCACCACCGGACAACCCTCCGGCCGTCTTGGGAAGACGGGCGACCGAGACCCCTTCCAGGGCAAGGACCGGCCCGGTGAAGGCATGGGTCCCGGTTGCCCTGGGGTCTGCTGGGTTGACGTAGACATCGACCCGGCTGCCGACCGTGAGCGCAGCCACGCTCCCGGCGTCCACCGGGAGCGTCAGCGCCTGGACCGACACCTGGTCGCGTCCCCCGACCGCCACCGACGGCACGAGCTCGCCTGCAGCCACCTCGCGCAGCACGAAGCGCTCTGGTGCCAGCCCGGGGTCGACGGACAGGTAGCGGTCTTGCTGCGACCCGAGCTGGACGTCGACACGGACCAGGTCGTCCTCGGCGAGGGGCTGCCCGGGGACCAGGGCCACGCGGGCGGCATACATCGGCGTGCGGTCGTCAGCGGCAGTGACCACCGCCGAACCCACGACGACCGCACCCAGCACGAGCACCAGGCCGACCAGCAACCGGGCGTCACGCCACGCAGGCCGTTGCAGCCGCGTGGCCTTGGGCACTGGAAGGTCCGACACGTCGTTGTCCCCCTTGACATGGTTTCGGCACGGTTTGCAGGGTTCCTGTTCGCCGACGTCATCATGGCTCACGGAAGCCGTGGTGTGCTGGCGTCATCCACAAAGTGCCTCAAACCATCCACAACCGCCGCAGGCCAACTCCTCCAAACGGTTGATCATGAGACACTTTTGCGATCCACCGGACGCAGCCGCACGATCATGGTAAAAATTCAGTCAAGAGACACCAAGTTTCGGTCAAGAACAGGTATCGGCAGGGAAAGGACGGGCACATCGTGACCAAGCGATTCATCCAGTTGTCGGAGGTGTCCGAGGTCTTGGACATCTCCTCGGCCCAGGCGTACGCACTGGTGCGCTCCGGTGAGCTCCCCGCCATCAAGGTCGGGGGCCGCGGACAGTGGCGGGTCGAGATGGCTGAGCTCGAGAGCTACATCCAGCGGATGTACTCCGACACCAAGACGTTCGTCGCGGCACACCCGTTCGGACAGGGCGCCGAATAGCTTCGTCGCGGGCCGTGGGGGTCCCGCGACGTCCCGAGGAAGGGCCCGGAGCAGACTGCTCCGGGCCCTTTCTGGCACCCGTGCTGGGATGCCCCGCGGGCCCGGAGGTTCCGCCGTCACCCTGACGACACCGGCCGGACCGGCGCCCCAACGGCGACGGCCGGGATCAGGCGGGGCGCAGCAGCACGAGAGCGGCGAAGGGCACCAAGCGCCGGCCGGTGACGTTCTCCGGGCGCCGAGGAAGGTCTGCCGCGTGCTCGCTGAGCTCGAGGACGTCGCGCCCGACCGCGTCGATCGTCCCGGTCGCCTGGCCTCCCGCGACATCGGTCAGCGTCAGGACGCACCGGTCCCTGCTCAGGCCACGAAGGGCGTAACCCAGGCCGAAGCGGCGGCCCATCGGCTCCCCCGCCGCTCGCGCGGACAGTCCCGTCACTGCAGTGAGGCCGCCGAACGGGACCAGCGAGACCGTCCCGCCCGGGACGCCCACCAGCACCCACCCGTCGCCGACGTCAGCCACCCGGCCGGACACGACGACGCCGGTGCGCAGGGTCAGGCCCACGACCGCAGGGCCGGCCGCAGCGAGGCGTTCGTAGAGTCCGAGTGAACCGCGTTCGCGCCTGGTGCGGTCAGCCACCTCGGCGTCCAGCTCGCGTCGTTCTTCGGCCTCCCACTGTGCCGACAGGTCCCCGAACAGGTCGTCCCAACGCATATCCACCCCTCTCGGTGCCGCGATCAAGGCACGTCGGGCGAGCCTAACGACCCCCGCCCCTTGCGCAGGGAGGAATCGCTGGCTACCTTCAATCACACGCAAACGAACGTCAACATCATCAAACAGTCCCCGGAGGTACCATGAGACAGCAGGTCAGGGTGTGGTCCTTGGCAGCGGTGACCGCACTGGCGCTCCTCGGCCTCGAGGTCGGGCTGGCCGCTGCCGTCCGAGCCCAGTGCCGGCAGGTGCTTGCACCGGGACCTGCCTCCGTCGACGAGGTGGTCGGCGCGCTCGCCGCCATCCTGGGCCTGGTCCTGGGTGCCTGGCTCGCTGGGAGCAGCACCGCTGCGGTCCTGGCGCACGCCCCCGGCCGCCCCGGCGCGCTCGCCGGGCGGCTCGCCGAGGTCTGGGCACCCCTGCTGACGCGACGCGCCGCGGCTGCCATCGTGGGCGCCACCGTGGCCGGTGGGCTGGGTCCGGCGACAGCCCTGGCCCACGAGACCACCTCGCTCCCGGGGTTCAGTGCATCGACGCAAGCCGGCACGGACCGGGGGGTGGCAGACGAGGCGGTGGCGGCGGGCGGCGCGGTCGAGGGCGCCGCCTTCTCCAAGCTCCCGGCTCCCGGCTGGTCCGTGCCGCATTCCGTGCCGCATTCCGTGCCCGAGCAGGCTGTCGCCGGCAAGGCAGAGCCGCCAGCAGACACCGACCTCCCCCCGGCTGGCTGGACCCC
>JBDSKZ010000048.1:0-16026 GCA_039916625.1 Pedococcus sp. | reverse complement strand
CGAAGACGACCTCGTCGAGCCCGAACCGGGTCTGCACCTCGGAGGCGGCCACGAGGTGGCCGTGGTGGATCGGGTCGAACGTCCCGCCCATCACCCCGAGACGCAGGCTCAGTGGTGGCCGCCCTGCGGTGCTTCGTGGTCGCCGTGCTCACCGTGGTGGACCGGACCGGCAAGCTTCTGCGCGGTGCCGCGGAAGCCCCAGAGGACCCCCAGCAGCGTCAGGAAGGCGAGGAACGCGAGGCCACCGAAGGCGTACGGCGACATGGGCAGCTCGCGAGTCTGCTCCTCGGCGGCGGCGAACAGGTTCGACAGGGACGACGACATGGCACCCAGCCTACCGGTCGCTGGGCCGGTCGACTCACGCCCGTTGTCCACGGATGTTGTGCACAGGCCTGTGCACAACAGCACCCCTGAGCAGGGGCGGATGTGGACAACCGTGTGGGCAACCGGTGGACAGAAAGAGACGCACGAAACCCCTTGCGAGGCAACCGAACCGGGCGCTAGAAATCTCTCACGAGCTCCGGTCGGAGGGTCGGGACGGGGCAACCCGGACCGTCACGAAGACCAAGGCTCAGGTCAGCCGGATAACGGTGGACCGCCTCGACCGGGCTTGCCCGGACGGGGTCCTGAGGCCCTCGGGCCTCGGGTCCGTGGGCGATGCCGCGGAGGCACTCCGAGACCGCTGACCAGATCGCACCGACCCGCTGCACCGGTCCGCCGGAGCCTTGGGAAGCCACCGTCGCTGTGGGCACGACCCGGTCCGCCGGGAGCGTGCGCGGTCGACCCGGAGCAGAGTTCTGGCCGGTTCTCCCGGTCGTGAGCTGCTCCACCCGTGGGACGTACGACCGCCTCGGCGGCACGACGACCCGCACGTGGTGATCCACCCGCCACCGGTTCGCCGGAGGCGGTGGGAGCACCGCAGAGGGCCCCTCGAACTCATACTTCGAGGGGCCCTCACCTTTGGGGTGGGTCCGGCCAGGCCCCCCGTATGGCGCGTGCGCACCGACGGCTCGGACGGCACCGACGCCACGGACGGCACGGACCGCAGCGCCCCCTCGGGCACAGACACAGGACCTAGTCTTGGACCATGTCGCCCGAGCTCAGCATCGTCATCCCCGTGTACGACGAGGAAGACGTCCTGCCCCTGCTCGCGGCCCGCCTGCGGCCCGTGGCGGACGCCCTCGACACCACCTACGAGGTGGTCGCGGTCGACGACGGCAGCAGCGACGCCTCCCCCGTGGTCCTGCAACGGATGTTGCGCGAGTGGCCTCAGCTGCGGATCGTCCGGCTGCGCGCCAACGCCGGGCACCAGGCAGCGATCTCGGCCGGTCTGGCCACAGCCCGGGGCGGCTACGTCGTCACCCTCGATGCCGACCTGCAGGACCCGCCCGAGGTCATCCCCGAGATGCTCGCGCAGGCCCGGCTCCATGGCGCCGACGTCGTCTACGGCGTGCGCTCCGACCGCTCCACCGACTCGGTGTTCAAGCGCCTGAGCGCCCGCGCCTTCTACCGCCTCATCCGGGTGCTGTCGGGGACCCATGCCCAGGTCGACGCCGGCGACTACCGCCTGATGTCCCGGGCGACGGTCAACGCCATCAACGCCCTGCCCGAGCACCACCGGGTGCTGCGGTTCGTCGTGCCGGCCCTGGGCTTCCCGTCGGCGTCGGTGACCTACCGCCGCGACGAGCGCGCGGCCGGCAAGTCCAAGTACCCGCTCGCCAGGATGATCCGGTTGTCGCTCGACAGCGTGACGGGCTTCTCCGCCGCTCCGCTGCGGGCCGCCACCTGGCTCGGGCTGCTCGGTGGCGCCGCTGCGCTCGTGCTGCTCGCGTACGCCCTCGTGGCCAGCGCGACCGGCCACACCCTGCCGGGCTGGACGTCGACCGTCGTCGCCGTGGCCGGGGTCGGCGCGGTGCAGCTGCTCTGCCTCGGCATCCTCGGCGAGTACGTCGGGCGGATGTACGCCCACCTTCAGGCCCGCCCCACCTACTTCGTGGCCTACGACTCCCTGACGGGACCGGTCACGCCTGCGGACGAGCCTCTACCAGCAGAGTCACACCGGGCATAGCCTTCACCGGCAGCCAGCGCTCGAGCGTGACGATCGCCCGCAGGCCGAGGTTGAGGACCGGGTGGACGGTGTCGAGGTCCGAGCCGCTCGACGAGCGCCGGCGCACCGCGACCACGGGACGCAGCAGGACGTTCCACGACGTCATCGACGTCACCTCGAAACCCCCGCGCTCCAGCACCTCCCGCAACGTGGTCCGCGTGTAGCGGCGCACGTGGTCCACGGCGACGTCGTGGTCGGACCACAGCCGCGGGTCGGCGGGCACCGCGACGAGGAACCGGCCGCCGGGACGCAGCGCACGGGCCACCTCGGTCACCGCGCTGTCGTCGTCCAGGATGTGCTCGAGGACGTCGAACGCCACGACGAGGTCGAGCGAGTCGTCGGCGACGGGCAACGCGGTGGCGTCAGCACGCAGCACCGGCAGCCCCCGGTCGGCCGCCACCTCGGCACCGTCGGCGCCATACTCCAGGGCCGCCACGGACCATCCCGCTGCCTGCAGCACTCGGGTGTTCCCACCGCCGGCGGCACCGATGTCGAGGGCCGCCCCGGGAGTGACGCCGGCGACCATCCCGGACAGCAGGTGCCGACGCTCGCGGTACCACCAGTGGGCGTCCTCGAGCGCGGCCAGCTTTCGGACCTCAGTGCCTTCCACGGGCGCTCATCCTGCCATGAGCCCGCGCCGGGTCCGGGACGCGTGCGGTATGCCGCGCCGCCGGCTCAGCTGCGCACCTGCCCGTCGCCCTCGACGACCCACTTGGTCGTCGTGAGCTCGGGCAGCGCCATCGGTCCGCGCGCGTGCAGCTTCTGGGTGGAGATGCCGATCTCGGCACCGAAGCCGAACTCGCCGCCGTCGGTGAACCGGGTCGACGCGTTGACCATGACCGCAGCCGCGTCGACCTCGCTGGTGAACCGGCGGGCTGCCGCACGGTCCTCGGTGACGATGGCCTCGGTGTGGCCCGACCCGTAGGCCCGGATGTGCTCCATGGCGGTGTCGAGGTCCGGCACGACGCGCACGCTCATCTCCAGGGCGAGGTACTCGGTGCCCCAGTCCTCCTCGGTGGCGGCGACGGATGGCACCCCGGCGGCTTCGGCGGCAGCGCCCGAGGCGTCGTCGGTGTGCAGGACGACCCCGGCACCGGACAGCTCGGCGAGCACCTTCGGCAGGAAGTCGGCGGCCACCGCCTCGTGGACGAGCAGCGACTCGGCGGCGTTGCAGACGCTGGGGCGGTGGGTCTTGGCGTTGACGGCGATGGCGAGCGCCTTGTCGAGGTCGGCCGCCGCGTCGACGTAGACGTGGCAGTTGCCGACGCCGGTCTCGATGACGGGCACGGTCGACTCGGTGACGACGGTCTGGATCAGGCCGGCGCCACCACGCGGGATGATCAGGTCGACCAGGCCGCGAGCGGTGAGCAGGGCACGCACGGCGTCCCGTCCGCCCTCGAGGAGGGTGACCGAGTCAGCGGGCAGGCCCTGCGCCACGAGCGCGTCGCGCAGGACGTCGACGAGGGCGCGGTTGGTCGAGCCGGCGGCCGAGCCACCCCGCAGGAGCACGGCGTTGCCGGACTTCAGGCCGAGGCCCGCGGCATCGACGGTGACGTTGGGGCGGGCCTCGTAGACCATGCCCACGACCCCCATCGGGACCCGGACCTGGCGGATCTGCAGACCGTTGGCCAGCGTCGAGCCACGCACCACCTCCCCCACCGGGTCGGGCAGCGCGGCCACGTCACGCAGCGCCTGCGCCACGGCGGCGACCCGCTCGGGGTCGAGGGCGAGGCGGTCGAGCAGGCCCTGCGCCATACCGGCCGCGCGGCCGCGGTCGAGGTCCTCGCCGTTGGCGGCGACGATGCGGTCGGTGGCCGCGTCGAGGGCCTCGGCGAGCGCGCGCAGCGCAGCGTCCTTGTCGGCACGGGACAGCAGCGCGAGGCGACGGGACGCGGTGCGCGCCGCACGGGCCGCGGCGGCGACCTGGGCCACGGCGGCGGGATCGATCTCAGCCATGCCCCAAGGGTAGGCCGCGACGTCCGGCATGCGGGCACGACGACCAGCTCCCGGACGACGCCCGACCCGGCGGGCACTGGTTGAATGACCGGGTGAGCATCTTGTCGATCCAGTCCTCGGTCGCGTACGGCCACGTCGGCAACAGCGCCGCCGTCTTCCCCCTCCAGCGCCTCGGTGTGGAGGTCTGGCCGGTGCACACGGTGCACTTCTCCAACCACACCGGGTATGGCGCGTGGCGTGGTCCGCTGCTGCCCGCCGACGACGTGCGTGCGGTCATCCAGGGCGTCGAGGAGCGCGGCGCCTTCCCCGCCGTCGACGCGGTGCTCTCGGGCTACCAGGGTGGCGAGGACATCGGCGACGTCATCCTCGACGCGGTGGCACGGGTGAAGGCCGCCAACCCCGACGCGATCTACGCGTGCGACCCGGTGATGGGCAACGCCAGGAGTGGCTGCTTCGTGCACCCGGCGATCCCGGTGCTCCTGCGCGAACGCGTCGTGCCGGCCGCGGACCTCATCACGCCCAACCAGTTCGAGCTCGGGTTCCTCACCGACACACAGCCGCGCACCATCGACGAGACCCTCGCGTCCGTCGACCTGGTGCGGGCCATGGGTCCGTCGACGGTGCTCGTCACCAGCGTCGAGCGGCCGGACGCACCGGAGGACACCATCGAGATGATGGCTGTCACGGGTGACGGCGCGTGGATCATCCAGACGCCTCGACTTCCCATGAAGGCCAACGGATCCGGCGATGTCACCGCCGCCCTGTTCACCGCCCACCTGCTCGAGACCGGCGACCCGTCGGTGGCCCTGGCCCGCACCGCGAGCAGCGTCTTCGACCTCCTGCAGACGACGCTCGACTCGGGTGAACGCGAGCTCCAGCTCGTGCAGTCGCAGGAGGCCCTGGCCCACCCGCGGATGCAGTTCGAGGTCACCCGGGTCCGCTGACCCCGCTCACCCCGCGGACGTTGCGGTAAGGCGTCGCTAGAGCAGGACCAGGTCGTCGCGGTGGACGACCTCGCGCTCGTAACCCGGACCCAGCTCTTCGGCGAGGTCGCGGGTCGAGCGGCCGAGCATCCCCGGCAGCTCTGCCGAGGTGTAGTTGACCAGGCCACGCGCGATGACCGTGCCCTCCGGGGCGCAGAGGTCGACCGGGTCGCCGTCGGAGAAGACTCCTTCGACCGCGGTGATCCCCGCAGGCAGCAGGGAGGTCCGTCGCTCGGTCACGGCACGCACGGCGCCGGGGTCGAGCAGCAGGCGACCGCGCGGGGTGGTGGCGTGCTCGAGCCAGAGCTTGCGGGACGTGCGACGTGCCCCGGTCGGCACGAACACGGTGCCCACGTCGGCGCCGTCGAGCGCGGCGGTGATGCGGTCGGCGCTGGTCAGGACCGTGGTGATGCCCGCCGCGTTCGCGATGGTGGCCGCCTCGACCTTGGTGAGCATGCCGCCGCTGCCGATGCTGGAGCCGGTGCCGCCGATGCTGAGCTGGTCGAGGCCGGCGCCACCGACCACCGACGGCACGCGCTGGCTGCCCGGACGGCTCGGAGGGCCGTCATACAAGGCATCCACGTCGGTGAGCAGGAGCAGTCCGTCGGCGTGCACGAGGTGGGCGACGAGGGCTGCGAGGCGGTCGTTGTCGCCGAACCGGATCTCGTGCGTCGCCACGGTGTCGTTCTCGTTGACGATGGGCACGATGCCGAGCTCGAGCAGGCGGTCGAGGGTGCGCCGGGCATTCGTGTAGTGCGAGCGCCGGGTCACGTCGTCGGCCGTGAGCAGGACCTGGCCGACGGTGAGGCCGTGGGCACCGAAGGCGCGCTGGTAGGCGGCCACGAGGGCACCCTGCCCCACGCTGGCGGCAGCCTGCTGCGTCGCGAGGTCGCCCGGTCGGCGGACCAGCCCGAGGGGGCCCAGGCCGGCGGCGATGGCGCCCGAGGAGACCAGGACCACCTGCTGGCCGGACAGGCGCCGCGCTGCGAGGGCGTCGACCAGAGCAACGAGGCGAGCCTCGTCGAGCGACCCGCCACCGCGCTCGGTCAGCGACGACGAGCCGACCTTGACCACCAGGCGGCGGGCGCGAGCCACGTCGCGTCGGCGGTCGGCCGCGCTCATTCCTGGGAGTCCCGGGGGTCCTCGGAGCCCTCGGAGTCCTCGGAGTCCTCGGAGTCCTCGTGCTTGGCCGTCGCCCAGTGCCCGGCCTTGCGTTCGGCGGCCAGCTCGGCACGGGCCGCCGTCCGGGCGGCGCGACGGTCGGCGTAGTCGGCCCGCTTGTCCTCACGGGTGGGTCGCGCGGGGTCCTCGAGGCGCAGGTCCGAGCCACGGGCACCGAGCAGCTCGGCGCCTGCCACGAGGGTGGGCTCCCAGTCGAAGACGACCGCGTTGTCCTTGGGGCCGATGAGCACGGTGGCGCCGGAGAGCGCACCCGCCTTGAACAACGCCTCCTCGACACCGAGGCGCCCGAGGCGGTCGGCGAGGTAGCCGACGGCCTCGTCGTTGGAGAAGTCGGTCTGGCGGACCCAGCGGGTCGGCCGCTCACCGTCGATGCGGAAGACCTCGCCGTCGGGGGTGTTCTCGCGGATGATCGCGAAGCCGCTGTCGTCCACGGACCTGGGCCGGATGACCAGGCGCTTGGGGACAGCCGTGGCGAGCTCGAGCTCCTTGCGCGCCTCGCCGACGTGGCGCGCCATCGCGAACATCAGCTCGCGCAGACCGGTGTGGGCCACCGCGGAGACGATGAAGACCTCGATGCCACGGGCCTCCAGGTCGGGCTTGACCATCTCGGCGAGCTCGTGGGCCTCGGGTACGTCCGCCTTGTTGAGGACCACGATGCGGGTGCGCTCGGCGAGCGGGCGCCCACCCAGGGTCTCGTCGGGCACGTACTGCGCGAGCTCCTCCTCGATCACCTCGAGGTCGGTCATCGGGTCGCGGCCCGGCTCGAGGGTCGCGCAGTCGATGACGTGCACGAGCACCGAGCAGCGCTCGACGTGGCGCAGGAACTCCAGGCCGAGACCCTTGCCCTGGCTCGCGCCGGGGATGAGCCCGGGGACGTCGGCGATGGTGAACCGGAACTCCCCGGCCTGCACGACACCGAGGTTGGGCACCAGGGTCGTGAACGGGTAGTCCGCGATCTTGGGCCGGGCAGCCGACAGCACCGACACGAGCGAGGACTTGCCGGCCGACGGGAACCCGATCAGCGCGACATCCGCCAGGGACTTCAGCTCGAGCAGGATGTCGAGGGAGTCGCCGGGCTCACCGAGCAGGGCGAAGCCGGGTGCCTTGCGGCGAGCCGACGAGAGCGCCTTGTTGCCCAGGCCACCGCGGCCACCACGGGCAGCGACGAACTCCGCGTCCTGGCTCACCAGGTCGGTCAGGACCGTCCCGTCACCGTCCTTGACCACGGTGCCGGCAGGAACGGCCAGGACCAGGTCGCCACCGTCGGCGCCGTTGCGTTCGTCGCCGGCACCGGGCTTGCCGTTGGTCGCCCTGCGGTGGGGGTGGTGGTGGAAGTCGAGCAGCGTCGTCGCCTGGGGGTCGACGCGCAGGATGATGTCCCCGCCGCGACCACCGTTGCCGCCGTCGGGTCCACCGAGCGGCTTGAACTTCTCACGCTTGACAGAAGCCACGCCGTGGCCGCCGTCGCCCGCGGCGACGTGCAGCACGACGCGGTCGACGAAGCTGGTCATGGGGCTCTTCTCTCTGAACTGGTCGGTCCGTCCCCGAGTCTAGGAGGGGACGTGCGAAGGGGGCGGGACCTGGTCAGGTCCGCCCCCTTCGAGGAGGTATGCCGCGTGGCCGGGCCGCGCGGCGTACCGAAAGTCAGCTGGCGTCCGAGGTCTCCAGCGGAACGATGTTGACGACCTTGCGGCGACGCTTGGTGCCGAACTTGACGTTGCCCGCGACCAGCGCGAACAGGGTGTCGTCGCCGCCACGGCCTACGCCGTCACCGGGGTGGAAGTGCGTGCCGCGCTGGCGGACGAGGATCTCGCCCGCGTTGACGAGCTGGCCGCCGAAGCGCTTCACGCCGAGGAACTGTGCGTTGGAGTCGCGACCGTTGCGGGTCGAGGACGCACCCTTCTTGTGTGCCATGTCAGTGCCTGCCTTCTGCTGAGTCTCTGGGTGCCGAAAAGGTGCCGAAAAGGTGCCGGACTCAGGCGTCGATCGAGGTGATCTTGACCTGGGTCAGGTGCTGACGGTGGCCCTGACGCTTCCGGTAGCCGGTCTTGTTCTTGAACTTCATGATCGTGATCTTCGGGCCCTTGGCAGCCTTGACGACCTCGGCCTTGACGCTGACCTTGGCGAGCTTGCCGGCATCGCTGGTCACGGTCGACCCGTCGACGACGAGGAGGGGGGTCAGGTCGATGCTGTCGCCAGCAGTGGCCTTGACCTTGTCGATGATGAGGACATCGCCCACGGAAACCTTCTCCTGGCGACCACCCGCGCGAACAATCGCGTACACGTGGAACTCTCTTTCCTGCTTCGGGAGGCACGCGCTCTCTGTCTGGACCGTCCGATAGCTACCCGCGCAAGACGTGAGTCAAGCTGCGGACATCAGAGCGGTGGGCGCACCAAGGGATGAGAATACCGGGTGGTTGCCCTGCCGACCAAACTGGCTCGGCAGGGCTGACCAGCGGTGATCAGGAGCCGGAGGCCCCGGTGTCCGAGGAGTCCTCGCCAGCGACGGCGGGCGGCGGCCCTGCGGGAGCGACGACCCGACCACGCCGACGCCGCTTGGGAGCCACTTCGGCGACCGGCTCGGCCACCTCGGCGACCGGCTCAGGCACCTGCTCCGCGGCTTCGGGGAGGCCGGTCCGGTCTGCCTCCGCCAGGCGCTCGGTCGCCTGCTCCGCGGCCTCGGACGAGCTCATGACGTCCTGGCCCTTGGTCTCGTCCTCGTGCACGTCCTTGTGCACGTCCTTGTGCGCGTCCCCGTCCTCGCGCACGTCCACGACGGGCTCGTCCGGGGCCGGCACGGCCAGCGGGGCGGCCCCGTCGTGGTGCTCCCCCGCCGACTTCAGTGCAGCGGCATGGGCGGCCGCGGCGATCTGGGCGGGGGTGGGTCCGCCGTGCGCCGGAGCGCTGGCGTCCGAACCGGGCGTGCCCTGGCCACCCTGGGACGACGGTCCACCACGACCGCCCGCATTCCCCTGCGTGTCCTGGGTGCCCGAACGGCCACCGCGACGGGTGCGGGCGCTCGCGCCACTCGCGCCCGCCGAACCGCTGCGCGGGGACTGCGTACCGGACGAGGAACCGCCGCTGTCGCCGCCACCGGACGGCCTGTCGACCGGGTCGGCGTGCACGATGATCCCGCGTCCGTTGCAGTGCTCGCAGCTCTCCGAGAACACCTCGATGAGGCCGGAGCCGACGCGCTTGCGCGTCATCTGCACCAGGCCGAGCGAGGTGACCTCTGCGACCTGGTGCTTGGTGCGGTCGCGACCGAGGCACTCGAGCATGCGCCGGACCACGAGGTCGCGGTTGCTCTCCAGGACCATGTCGATGAAGTCGATGACGATGATGCCGCCGATGTCGCGCAGCCGGAGCTGGCGCACGATCTCCTCGGCCGCCTCGATGTTGTTCTTGGTGACCGTCTCCTCGAGGTTGCCCCCCGAGCCGACGAACTTGCCGGTGTTGACGTCGACGACGGTCATGGCCTCGGTGCGGTCGATGACCAGCGAGCCACCCGACGGCAGCCAGACCTTGCGGTCCATGGCCTTGGCGATCTGCTCGTCCACCCGGTGGTGGGTGAACAGGTCGTCCTCGGAGGTCCACTTGTGCAGTCGCTCGGCCAGGTCGGGTGCGACGTCGCCGAGGTACTCGCTGACCTCGCCGTACGCCTGGTCGCCGGCGACGACGAGGGAGGTGAAGTCCTCGTTGAAGACGTCACGGATGACGCGGACGGTCAGGTCGGGCTCGCCGTGGACGAGGACCGGGGCGCTGCCCTTGGCCTTGCCGCCCGACTTGGAGTCGGCCTTGGCCTGGATCTTCTCCCACGTCTTGGTCAGGCGCTCGACGTCGGCACGCAGCTCGGCCTCGCTCGCACCCTCGGCGGCCGTGCGCACGATGACGCCGGCGCGGTCCGGGACGACCTCCTTGAGGATGCCCTTGAGGCGGGAGCGCTCGGTGTCGGGCAGCTTGCGGGAGATACCGGTCATGCTGCCCTCGGGCACGTAGACCAGGTAGCGACCGGGCAGCGAGATCTGGCTGGTCAGCCGGGCTCCCTTGTGGCCGATCGGGTCCTTGGTGACCTGCACGAGCACGGAGTCGCCGGACTTGAGGGCGTTCTCGATGCGCTTGGGCTGGTTGTTGTCCAGGCCCGCGGCGTCCCAGTTGACCTCACCGGCGTAGAGGACGGCGTTGCGGCCCTTGCCGATGTCGACGAAGGCCGCCTCCATCGAAGGGAGCACGTTCTGGACGCGGCCCAGGTAGATGTTGCCGGCCATCGACACGTTGGTCTCGCGCGAGACGTAGTGCTCGACGAGCACATCGTCCTCCAGCACACCGATCTGGGTGCGGCCCTCGCGCTCACGGACCACCATGATCCGCTCGACGCTCTCGCGACGGGCCAGGAACTCCGCCTCGGTGATGATCGTGCGGCGGCGTCCGGCCTCGCGGCCTTCGCGCCGGCGCTGCTTCTTGGCCTCGAGGCGGGTCGAGCCCTTGACGCTCTGCGGCTCGTCGCGCTCGCGACGGGCCTCGCGCACCTTGGTCACGGTGCCGGGCGGGTCCTCGTCCTCGGCGGAGGAGCCGCTGCGACGGCGACGGCGCCGGCGGCGGCTCGAGGTGCTCTCGGAGTCACCCTGTTCGTCCTCGGAGTCCGGACCGGTCGAGGAGGGCTCGTCGGCGTCGTCGTCGGGGGCGTCGGAGCTGTCGCTGCCGTCGGCGTCGGCCTGACCGCGACCGCGGCCACGACCCTTGCCACCACGGCGACGGCGACGGCGACCCCCCTCGGAGGAGCCCCCGTCATCGGGGAAGTCGCTGTCGGAGTCGCCCGGGTCGGCACCGTCCTGGTCGTCGACGGGCTCGCTGTCCCGGGTCGTCGTCGAGTCCGAGGAGTCGGTGCTGGCTCCACCCCGGGAACCACGGCCCCGCCCGCGGCCACGGCTGCGGCGGGAGCCGGTCGGCTGCTCCGACTGCTGCTCGAACTGCTGTTCCGACTGCTGCTCCGACTGCTGGGCGTCGTCCTCGTTCTGGGCGCTGTCGCCCTGCGCGCCGACCGTGGACCCGGCCTCGACGGCCGGAGCCTCCGGGGCCGCCGGGGCGGGGGCCGGCGCACCGGCGGCAGCGCTGGCGCGGCGACGGCGCGGCGCGGCCTTGGCCGGCTCCGGGGGCTGGAAGAGGAGCCCGAAGCTGGGAGCGGTGGCTGCGGCCTCCTGCGCGGCGGCCTCGGCGGCAGCGGCAGCCTCGGCCTCCTCGTCGGTGTCGGCGGCGCTCGCGTCCTCGGACACGGCGGGCAGCACCGGCTCGGGGGGAGCCAGCGCGGGGTCGGAGACCGGAGCTGCGTCGGCCGTGGGGTCATCGGCGGCCTCACCCGAGGCCTGGTCTTCGGCGAGGCCAGCGCCTGCCTGCGCAGGCACTGCCGCAGCAGCCTTCTTGGAGGTGCGCTTGGTCGCAGCCTTCTTCGCGGTCTTCTTGGCGACGGCCTTCTTGGCTGCCTTCTTCGCCGGGGCCGCAGCGGCGTCCGAGGCGGCAGCCGGGATGTCGGTGGCCTCGTGGGTCGGCGAGGCCTCGGTGGTCACGACGTCGATCGCCGCAGGCTCGACCGAAGGGATGCCAGCGTCGGCAGGTGCATCTGCCGAAGCGGGCGCCGAGGTCTTCTTGGTGGCTCGGCGGGGAGCCCGCTTGCGAGCCGGAGCCTTGGCGGGAGCCTCGCCGGCAGAGCCGGGTGCCGAAGCGTCGGCGGGGGCGTCGGCGGGGGCAGCAGTCGCGACCTCGCGGGAGCCGTCAGTGCCTTCGGTGCTGGGGAACAGGTCTTCCGTGGAGGCCATCTCGGCGTCCTTCCGTCACCCACGAGGTGAGAGCCACACCAGAAGGTCCCGGGAGGGCCTTCCGATCAGCCACGTGGTGCGCGGTGCGTGCAGTCGTGGCGGCAACGGGTGCTGTCGTCACGGAAGTCGTTGGCTTACGTCGGACGAGGCTCGCGCAGGTCGCGCGGCACCGGGTCAGACGCCGTCGACGTTCTCGTCGGCAGCCAGCGGATCAGCCACCCCGGCGGTTGCGGGGTGCAGCGGGCCTTGCGCCAGTCGAGTCACCAGGGGTGGTGTCGGTGGTGCCAGCTCCGCTACTGCCCGCAGCGCGGTCAGGACGTCGTCGGGGCGTACGGCCGGTGTGGTGTGCCGTACGACCACCCGCAGTATCGCACAGTCGGCCCGTTCGGAGGCCCTGACGTCCAACGACACGACGGCGGATCTCACGTCGAAGGTCCGCGGCCCCGTCTTGAACGTCCGGCTGACCTCGACACGGTCGCGCGAGAGCAGCTCGTCGGCGGCGGCCTGCACCACCTGCACGCCCACGCCGCGGAACTCGATGACCCAGTCACTGGCCTGCAGCCGGTCGGCGAGCGACCCGGGAGCCGCCTCGACCACCTCGAGGACGTCGAGCCCCTCCGGCAGTGCCTCGTCCAGGGCCGCCCGCAGCGATGCGGTGTCGACCCGTTCGGTCACCGAGATCTCGAAGTACTCGGCCTCGCTGGCCGTGCCCGTCGGTGCCGCGTTGGCATAGCTGACCTTGGGGTGGGGGTGGAAGCCGGCAGAGAACGCCATCGGCACGCCGGCTCGCCGCAGCGCCCGTTCGAGCGCCCGCTGGAAGTCGCGGGTGGAGGAGAAGCGGAGGCGACCACGCTTGGCATACCTGATCCGCAGCTTCATCACCACCGGCGCAGGAGGCGGGCCTTCGGGAACGCGCTGTCGAGCCATGGTCGGCAAGCCTAGGGGCGAGGCCCTCCACCTACGGAATCCGCACTCCCGCGCCAACAGGCGCCCGGCACCTCTAGCGTTGGCCCCATGGCATCCCTGGACCGCTCGCGGCTGGCCGCGCTCCTCGCCGACGAGCAGGCGGCATACACGAAGGACCACCCCCACAGCCGCGAGCTCTTCGAGCAGGCGGACAACCTCTTCGGGCGGGTGCCGATGACGTGGATGAACATGTGGACGGGCGGGTTCCCGCTCTACCTCGACCGTGCGACCGGCAACCGGGTCACCGACGTCGACGGCCACACCTACGTCGACTTCGCGCTCGGTGACACCGGTGCGATGGCCGGCCACTCCCCCAAGCCCACGGTCGCCGCCGTGCAGGAGCGCGCGGGGGAGCTGGGCGGCATCACGACGATGCTCCCCACGGCTGACGCCCAGTGGGTGGGTGCCGAGCTCGAGCGTCGCTTCGGTCTGCCGCTGTGGAGCTTCACGCTGACGGCCACCGACGCGAACCGGTGGGCCATCAGGCTGGCCAGGCTCGCCACGGGCCGGCCGAAGGTGCTCGTCTTCGCCTACTGCTACCACGGTTCGGTGGACGAGGCCTTCGCGCTGCCCGGCCCCGACGGGAAGGCCCAGAGCCGTCCGGGCAACGTCGCCCCGCCGGTCGACCTCAACCTCACCACGCGGGTGGCGACGTGGAACGACCTCGAGTCCGTCGAGGCGGCGCTGGCCCACGGTGACGTCGCCGCGATCCTCACCGAGCCCGCACTGACCAACATCGGGATCGTGCTGCCCGAGGACGGCTTCCTGCCGCGGCTGCGCGAGCTCGCGACGCAGTACGGCGCGCTGCTCATGGTCGATGAGACCCATACCTTCTCCGCGGGCTGGGGTGGGGCGACCCGCGCCTGGGACCTCGAGCCCGACCTCTTCGTCATCGGCAAGTCCATCGGCGGCGGGATTCCTTGCGGCGCCTACGGGATCACCCGCGCGGTGGCGGCCGCGGTGACACGCCACACCGACGCCGGGGACGCCGACATCGTCGACGTGGGCGGGGTCGGTGGCACGCTGGCGGGCAACGCACTGTCGACGGCGGCCATGCGTGCGACGCTCGGGCGGGTGCTGACCGAGGACGCGTTCGCCCACATGGTCGAGCTGGCCACGGCGTTCACCGCCGGGGTGCAGGCAACCTTCGACGAGCTCGACGTGCCATGGTCGGTGAGCCAGCTCGGCGCCCGCGCGGAGTACCGGTTCGTCCGGCCGGCGCCACGCACCGGTGAGGAGTCCGCGGCCGCCGCCGACGACGACCTCGACGCCTACCTGCACCTTGCGCTGTGCAACCGCGGGGTGCTGATGACGCCGTTCCACAACATGGCGCTGATGTGCCCGGAGACCTCGCGCGCCGATGTCGACCGGCATACCGCAGTCTTCCGCGAGGTGGTCGGAGCACTCTTCGAGTGACCGCGCCGCCGCACGAAGCGAGGGTTGCTCGGCAACACGGGCCCGATAGGTACCGGCGTTGCCGAGCAACCCCCGCTTTGCCGTGTCGTGCCGGCGGCATCGGCGGGCTTCCGACAGAGGTATGCCGCCCGCTCACCCGGGCCCGAAAGGCGCCGGTGAGCGGGCGGCTGTCCTCAGAGCTCTCCGCACGAGCGTTCCGAGGCGCTGACCGGCAGGACGGTGAAGGGGCCGGCCTGCCGACGCGTGCGCGGTCTGGAGGGGCGACCGCGTGCACACGCCGTTGCCCGTGAACCAGTGGTGACCGGTCACCGGGCAGTACCCATTCGACACTGCGAGGGCCTCGCACCCCGATGACAAATGTCATCGATCTGGCCGCAGACTCCTTCCAGCCAGGTCAGTGCTCGTGGCCTCCAGCTGTCGCCGGGCTCGCCAGCATCGCTTCGCGGCCAGCACCCAGGACGGTGAGCGGCAGGAGCGTCTTGCCGGTCGGACCGACCTCGATGTCGGTGCCCATCTGCGGGCACACGCCACAGTCGAAGCAGGGGGTCCAGCGGCAGTCGTCGACCTCGGTCTCGTCGAGTGCGTCCTGCCAGTCGGCCCACAGCCACTCCTTGTCGAGGCCGGAGTCGATGTGGTCCCAGGGCAGCACCTCGGACTCGCCGCGCTCGCGCGTGGTGAACCAGGCGACGTCGAGGTCCCAGTCGAGGCCGGAGAGCGCGGCGTCGGCAGCGGTCATCCAGCGCTCGTAGGAGAAGTGCTCGCTCCAGCCGTCGAACCGGCCGCCGTCGCGCCAGACCTGCTCGATGATCCGGCCGACGCGGCGGTCGCCACGGGACAACAGCCCCTCGACGATGCCGGGCTTGCCGTCGTGGTAGCGGAACCCGATCGACGAGCCGTAGCGACGGTCGGACCGGAGGGCCTCGCGCAGCTTGGCCAGGCGAGCATCGGTCTCCTCCGCCCCGAGCTGACCGCACCACTGGAACGGCGTGTGCGGCTTGGGCACGAACCCCCCGATGGAGACGGTGCAGCGGATGTCGCGCCGACCGCTGACCTGGCGGCCGGTCTCGATGACCTTCTTGGCGAGCTCGGCGATCTGGAGCACGTCCTCGTCGGTCTCGGTCGGCAGGCCGCACATGAAGTACAGCTTCACCTGGCGCCACCCCGCGCCATACGCGGCGGCGACGGTGCTGATCAGGTCGTCCTCGGACACCATCTTGTTGATGACCTTGCGAATCCGCTCGCTGCCGCCCTCAGGGGCGAAGGTCAGGCCGGAGCGACGACCGTTGCGGGTCAGCTCGTTCGCGAGGTCGATGTTGAAGGCATCGACCCGCGTCGACGGCAGCGACAGCCCCGTCTGGGTGCCTTCGTAGCGGTCGGCGAGGCCCTTGGTGATGTCGGCGATCTCGGAGTGGTCGGCCGAGCTCAGGGAGAGCAGGCCCACCTCCTCGAACCCCGTCGCGGCGAGACCGCGCTCCACCATCTCGCCGATGCCGGTGATGCTTCGCTCCCGCACGGGGCGCGTGATCATGCCGGCCTGGCAGAAGCGGCAGCCACGGGTGCAGCCACGGAAGATCTCGACGGACATCCGCTCGTGGACCGACTCCGC
>JBDSKZ010000047.1:0-37013 GCA_039916625.1 Pedococcus sp. | reverse complement strand
GGTGCACGGCAGGGGCCGTGCACCCGGCCGGGCGGGCGCCGCGTCGAAGAGGGGCGACGCCCGGGTTCGGGGGTAGTGGTTGCTGCGTCGAGGTCAGCCGCGGCTGAAGAGCCGACCGAAGAAGGAGCCGCCGTTGGCGGCAGCCCTCTCGGCATCGTCGTGGCCGGGGCAGCGGTCGGTGCGGGGGACGCCTGCCATGACCTGGTCGACGTGCTGGCCGCAGCCGGCCCAGGTGGTCTTGCCGCAGACCTTGCAGGTGGCGGGACGGCACATAGGTGGTTCTCCTTGGAGTGGTGTGGGTTTGAGGGGGTGTGGTTGAAGCGTGGCGTGGGGTCAGGCCACGCCGGTGATGGTCAGTCCGGAGGCTGCGGCGTTCTCGTCGAAGCTGTCATCCACGGCGACCACGGGGACGCCGTGCGCGGCGAGGACGGAGGCGCCGATGGAAGCGCGGTACCCGCTGGCGCAGTGGACCCAGGCCTCACCGGCCGGGATCTGGTCCACCCGCTCCAGCAGCTCGTGGAGGGGGATGTTCACCGCGCCGTCGATGTGCCCGTCGTCGTACTCCGAGGAGCGACGGACGTCCAGGACGGTGACCTGTCGGTGGTGCTGGACCTGCACGAGGTCAGCGAAGGTAGCCCTGTCGAAGGAGCCGAGCGGGTTGTCGGTCCACTCCTCGGGAGCGCCGGTGGCGGCGCCTTCCAGTCGGTCGACGCCGATGCGGACGAGCTCGCGCTGGGCGTCTGCGACCTGCTGGGGGGAGTCCCCGAGCAGGGTCAGTGCAGTACCCCACGGGATGAGCCAGCCGAGGTAGGTGGCGAACTGGCCGTCGAGGCCGAAGTTCAGGCTGCCACTCACGTGCCCGGACGCGAAAGCGGTACGGGTGCGCAGGTCCACGACCCACTCACCGTCGGCGATCCGGGCTGCGAGGGTGGCCTTGTCCGCGGACTCGGGGGCGGACAGGTCAGGAGCGCTGGGGCCCTGGCTGTTCCCCGCACCCATGTGGGCGTAGTAGGCGGGGTACTCGTCCAGGCCGGCGAGGGTGTCGGCTACCCAGCGGTCCTCGTCCTGGGTGAGGGCGGGGTTCTGGCGCTTCTCCGCCCCGATGGTCGACTCGGTGGTGTCGCCGGTCGAACCAGCGGAGCAGAACGACCCGAAGCCGTGTGTGGGCAGGACATGCGTGTGCTCGGGGAGCTCGTCGGCGAGGCGGTGGGCCGAGGCGAACTGCTGGTGCACCAGGTCGTCGGTGTGCTCCTCACCCATCAGGTCCGGACGGCCGGTGGCGCCGAAGAGCAGCGACCCGCCGGTGAACACGCCCACCGGCTCGAACTCGCTCCCGGTCTCGGAGGCCTTCGGGGCCTCCAGGGCGTAGGACAGGTGGGTGTAGGTGTGACCCGGGGTGGCTATGGCGCGCACTCGCATGGTGGTCGACACCTGCACGACGTCCCCGCCGTTGATGGGTGTGCGGTCGTAGGCGACGTCGTCGGCAGCATTGACGTGGTACGTGGCACCGGTGGCCTGCGCCAGCGCGAGCCCACCGGTCAGGTAGTCGTTGTGGATGTGCGTCTCGAACACCTGGGTGATCTGCACGCCGGCCTCGGCGGCCAGGTCCAGGACGCGGTCGATGTCGCGCTGGGGGTCGATGACGACGGCCACCTGCCCGTCGTGGGCGAGGTAGGAGCGGTCGCCGAGGCTGGAGGTGTCGATGGGGATGATCTTCGGCGGCGGGGTGCTGGTGTTGGGGGTGCTGGTGTTGGGGGTGCTCATGGAGGAGTCCTTCCGGGTTGGCCGGCGGGTGGCGGTGGGTGGCTGACCGGGTCAGCTGGTCGGTTGCAAGCCGGTCACGACGGGGCGTCCGGAGCTGACCCAGGCCGAGGTGCCACCGGCGACGGACAGGGCCTGGAAACCGGTGTGGACGAGGTAGTCGGTCATGGCGCCGGAGCGGTTCCCGCTGGCGCAGACGACGTACACGGCACGAGAGCGGTCGAGCTCGCCGGTGCGGGAGGGGAGCTGACCCATCGGCACCAGTACGGCACCGGGCACGTGGCCGGCGACGTACTCGCCACCCTCGCGCACGTCGATCACGGTGGCACCCTCGGCGTGGGCGGTGGCGAACTCCTCGAGAGTCGCTTCAGACATCTGAACTGTTCTCCTTCAGGTCGGCTGATACCCAGCGGGGTATATGATGATCCAACCGTAGTACCCCCGGGGGTATTCCGGTCAAATGCGGAGCCGTCGTCGTGATGGACCCCACGAAGGATGAGGCGAACAGGTGGGAATGATCAACGGCCGGCTGGCGCTGCATACCCCAGTAGGTATACCCGTCCACCTCGGCACGCAAGGAGAAGCATGAGCACCCAGACCCTGACCGGTGAGAGCTTCGAGTCCACCATCACCAGCAACGACATCGTCCTCGTCGACTTCTGGGCCTCCTGGTGCGGCCCGTGCCGCCAGTTCGCCCCCGTCTTCGAAGCAGCATCCGTCCAACACGAGGACGTGGTGTTCGGCAAGGTCGACACCGAGGCCGAGCAGGCGCTCGCCGCTGCTGCGCAGATCACGTCCATCCCGACCTTGATGGCCTTCCGTGACGGCATCATGGTCTTCAGCCAGCCCGGCGCGCTGCCGGCGGCTGCCCTCGAGCAGGTCCTCGAAGGTGTCCGAGCCCTGGACATGGACGACATCCGCGCCCAGGTCGCTGCCCAGAGCCAGTCGGCCTGATCGCAGCCCCGACCCCAACGGCGCCAGCCGGCACCGACCCCAACCGGACCCGGTGCCACCGATCTACCCGTCCATCCCGAAGGAGCACGTCGTGAGCTACGCACTGAGCACCACTGTCAACCGACCGTTCGCCGAGACCCTCGAGGCAACCCGCTCCGCCCTGTCCGACCAAGGTTTCGGAGTCCTGACCGAGATCGACCTCGCCGCGACCCTCAAGGCCAAGCTCGACGTCGACATCGCCGCGCAGGTCATCCTGGGTGCGTGCCGACCGCCGCTGGCCCAGGCGGCCCTGGAGGCCGAGCCGTCCATCGGGCTGCTCCTGCCGTGCAACGTCGTCGTCCGCACCCTCACGGACGACAGCACCCTCGTGGAGGCCATGGACCCTGCCGTCATGGTGACGGTGACCAACAACGAGAACCTCAACGACGTGGTGGCCGATGCTCGTGAGCGCCTGGGCAACGTCCTCGTCGCGCTCGACGGCACCACCGAGAACTGACGCACCCACCCACCACCCACGACCTCGTGGGCGCCATACCGAAGGACACCTCATGGTCACCCTCAACACCGATGACATGGCTCCGGTCGTCAACCGGCTGCGCCGCGCGCAGGGCCAGCTCGGCGGAGTCATCCGCCTCATCGAGGAAGGCCGCGACTGCCGTGACGTCGTCACCCAGCTCGCCGCTGTGAACCGGGCCCTTGACCGGGCCGGCTTCGCCATCGTCTCCTCCGGTATGCGTGAGTGCCTCACCTCACCAGACGGCAGCCGCGCCGAGGACCAGGCCGCGATGGAGAAGCTCTTCCTCTCCCTGGCCTGATCGTCGGCGGGCCCCGCTCAGTCCTCGCTCAGGCGTCGACGATGACGGGGATGATCAGCGGGCTCATGCGGTGCTTGCGGTGGACCCAGTTCGAGGTGGCCTTGCGGACCAGCTCCTCGATCTGGTCGAGGTCGTCGACACCAGCGCTGTTCGCCTTGGTCAGGGCCTGCTGGATCGCGGCGGTGGCGTCGGTGAAGTCGATGGTGTCGGGGGCGAGCCCGTGCACCATGTAGTCGGGGTCCTCGGTCAGCTTGCCCGTGTCCGGGTCGATGATGCACACGATGGTCAGGACGCCCTCCTCAGCCAGGGTCCGTCGGATGTGCAGGGTCTCCTCGGTTGCCCCGCCGACGCTGGCACCATCGACGTAGACCAACCCTGCCGGCACCTTGCCGGTGATGCTCACCCGTCCGCGGACGAGGTCGATCACCGATCCGTCCTCGGCGATGAGGGCCCGGCTGGGGTCGATCCCGGTGCGGATGGCGATGTCGGCGTTGGCGCGCAGGTGACGCCACTCGCCATGGACGGGCAGGACGTTGCGCGGCTTGATGATGTTGTAGCAGTAGGACAGCTCCCCGGCGCTCGCGTGCCCGGAGACGTGGACCTTGGCGTTGCCCTTGTGGACGACCTTGGCGCCCCAGCGGGTGAGCTCGTTGATCACCCGATAGATCGCGTTCTCGTTGCCGGGGATCAGCGAGCTCGCCAGCAGCACCGTGTCGCCATCGGTGACCTGGATGGGGTGGTCACGGTTGGCCATGCGCGAGAGAGCGGCCAACGGCTCACCCTGGGAGCCGGTGCAGACGAGGGCGATCTGGTCTGCCGGCAGCTGCTCCAGCTTCTTGAGGTCGATGACCAGGCCCTGAGGGATGTTGAGGTAGCCGAGCTCGGCTGCGATCCCCATGTTGCGCACCATGGAGCGCCCGACGAAGGCGACCTTGCGGCCGTGCTCGTGGGCCGAGTCGAGCACCTGCTGGATGCGGTGGACGTGACTGGCGAAGCTCGACACGATGACGCGCCCTCGCGTGGTGCGGAACACGGTGTCGATCGCGGGGGAGAGCTCGCCCTCGGAGATGGTGAAGCCGGGCACCTCGGCGTTGGTCGAGTCTGACAGGAACAGGTCGACACCCTCCTCGCCGAGCCTGGCGAACGCGCGCAGGTCGGTGACCCTGCCGTCGAGGGGGAACTGGTCCATCTTGAAGTCGCCGGTGTGCAGGACCAGGCCTGCCGCGGTGCGGATGGCGACGGCGAGGCCGTCCGGGATGGAGTGGTTGACGGCGATGAACTCGCAGTCGAACGCGCCGAACGTGCGCCGGTCGCCCTCCTTCACCTCGACCGTGGTCGGGGTGATCCGGTGCTCCTTGAGCTTGGCCTCGATGAAGGCCAGCGTGAGCCTGGAGCCCACGACCGGGATGTCGGCGCGTTCCCGCAGGAGGTAGGGGACCCCGCCGATGTGGTCCTCGTGCCCATGGGTCAGCACGATGGCGTCGATGCGGTCCAGCCGGTCCCGGATCCACGTGAAGTCAGGGAGGATGACGTCGACACCGGGCTGGTGCTCCTCAGGGAAGAGCACCCCGCAGTCGACGATCATCAGGCGGCCCTCGTGCTCGAAGACCGTCATGTTGCGACCGATCTCGCCGAGACCTCCCAGCGGCACGATCCGCAGACCGCCCTTCGGCAGGGGAGCGAGGGCGTCCTTGGTCCGGCGACCGCGCCCGGAGCTGCGGCGACTCATCGGCGTGCTCCTTGCGTCAGTGGGGACGAGGCACGACGTGCGTGCTGGTGAGTGTTCATCGGTGTCCTTCTGGTTGGGCTACGACAGTGCTGGTGGTGCGATCACCCGCCAGTGTCCTATGCCACCGGTCAGTGTCCTTCGCCGAGGTGTCCGGCGAGGCGGGTGTGGCGTTCCTGGCTGGCCTCGTTGAGGCCGAGGATGGTGACATTCTTGCCCTTGCGGGCATACCGGGTGGTGATGGCATCGAGGGTGGCGACGGTGGATGCGTCCCAGATGTGGGACCGGGACAGGTCGATGACGACGTTCCGGGGGTCGCCGACGTAGTCGAACTGGTGCACGAGGTCGTTGCTGGAGGCGAAGAAGAGCTCACCGATGACGGCATACACGCGGGTGTCCTCGTCGGGGTGGGCGACGTCGACGACCTCGGTGAAGTGGGCGACGCGACGGGCGAACATCACCATGGCGACGACGACACCGACGATGACACCGATGGCGAGGTTGTTCGTGGCCACCACCACTGCGACGGTCATCACCATGACGAGGGTCTCGCTGCGGGGCATGCGGCGCAGCGTCGCCGGCTGCAGGCTGTGCCAGTCCATCGTGCCGACCGAGACCATCACCATCACCGCGACCAGGGCGGCCATCGGGATGATGGCGACGATGTCGCCGAGCCCCACGACCAGGACGAGCAGGAACACCCCGGCGAGGAACGTCGAGATGCGGGTGCGGGCGCCAGATGCCTTCACGTTGATCATGGTCTGGCCGATCATGGCGCAGCCACCCATGCCGCCGAAGAAGCCGGTGATGATGTTGGCGGTGCCCTGCCCCCACGCCTCGCGGGTCTTGTCCGAGTGGGTGTCGGTGACGTCGTCGACGAGCTTGGCCGTCATCAGCGACTCCATGAGCCCCACGAGGGCCATCGCCACGGCGAACGGGCCGATGATGGACAGGGTCTCCAGGCTCAGTGGCACGTTGGGGAAGAACAAGGACGGCAGGTTGTCCGGCAGCTTGCCCTCGTCACCCACGGTCGGCACCGCCAGCGCGGTCGCGACCGTGATGACCGTGAGCACCACGATGGCGACCAGCGGTGCGGGGACTGCGGTGGTCAGCCGGGGGAGCAGGACGATCATGAGGATGCCGCTGGCGACCAGCGGGTACACCGCCCACGGCACGTCGACGAGGTGCGGGACCTGGGCCATGAAGATCAGGATCGCCAGGGCGTTGACGAAGCCGATCATCACCGAGCGGGGGATGAACCGCATGAGCTTGGCGACGCCGCTCAGACCGAGGGTCACCTGGATCAGCCCGCCGAGGATGACGGTGGCGATGAGGTAGTCCATGCCGTACTGGCGCATCACCGGTGCGATGACGAGCGCGATGGCCCCGGTCGCGGCAGAGATCATGGCTGGCCGTCCTCCGAGGAAGGCGATGGAGACGGCCATGGTGAACGAGGCGAACAACCCCACGCGGGGGTCGACGCCCGCGATGATCGAGAACGAGATGGCCTCGGGGATCAGGGCCAGGGCGACCACGAGTCCGGCCAGGACCTCGGTCCGCAGCCGCTTCGGGGAGCGCAGGGCGGCGCGAACAGAGGTGACCTCGTGCTCGTGGGGGAAGGTGCGTTCCGGCTGTTCGAGCGCGGGGGAAGGCGGGGTGGTCGACACGGTGGTGCTCCTGGTGGGTGCGGGGCGGGCAACGGCGGCTCGTCCGGGGCCCGGGCACGTCGTCGTGCCGGGGCCTTGGGTCTGGGTATGGCGCGGTCGGCGGGCCGCGCCATACCGCCGGTCACGGGGCGCTCCCGTGCCGTCGACGTGGTGGTGGGCTAGGCCAGCTCGGCGGCGAGATGGTCGGAGAAGGCCTGGGCGCTGTCGGCCTGCTCGCGCAGGTCGGCGAGCTTGTGGTCGACGAGCGCGTGATAGCTCGCGAGCTGTTCGCGCAGGCGGTCCCGGGTCTGGGGTGACAGGCGAGGGTTGGCAAGGCGGTCGCGGACCTCGACGAGGTCGCGCATCTCCTCGAGGGTGAAGTCCAGCGGCTTCATCCGCTTGATGAGCAGGAGCCTGTCGACGGCCTCCTCACCGTAGAGGCGGAACCCGCCGGCGCTGCGCTGCGCCTCGGGGAGCAGGCCGATCTGCTCGTAGTGGCGGATGGTTCGCAGCGACAGGCCCGTGCGCTCGGCGATGTCGCCGATCTGCATACGGGTGGTGGGCGGCACGTCAGGCGCTCCGTCGACGACGATGGGGGGGCGGCGACAACCCTACCGTGACGTGAGGGTAGGGATTGACGCTCGTCCTTGCGTGGGTCTTTGAGCGGTCGACCCCGTCCTGACCGGGTCAACCGCGCAAAGACCCGGGGTCCGGGCGCCGCCGGCTGGCACTCCTCGGCCTACTTGAGGTCACCAGGTCACCTCGGCGCAGCCCGTGTGGGTGTCGGGCTCGACCTGCAACGTGGCGTGCTCGACCCCGAACCGGCTGCGCATCACCTGTCCTGCCTCGTCGAGGACGGCGTGTGCGTCGGTGCTCTCGGCGGTGACGAGGTGGGCGGTGGCGACGTGCATGCCTGAGGTGAGGGTCCAGACGTGCAGGTCGTGGACCTCCTGGACTCCCGGCACGGCGCCCAGCGCGTCGGCGACCTCGTCGGGGTCCATACCCGCCGGCGCCTGCTGGCCGAGGACGACGAGGACCTCGCGGCCGAGGACGACGGCGCGGACTGCGACGAAGACGGCGATCGCCAGGGCCACGCCGGTGTCCCACCAGGCGCTGCCCGTGGTGGCAACCAGGACCCCTGCCACCAGGACGCCGAGCGACCCCACGGTGTCCGCCACGACCTCGAGGTAGGCGCCCTTGACGTTGAGGGACTCCTCGGCGCCATGACGCAGCAGGACGAGGCAGGTGATGTTGACGACCAGCCCGACGAACCCGACGACGAGCATGGGCGCCGAGGCCACGTCGGTGGGGGTCCCGATCCGGCCCAGGGCCTCGACGACGATGTAGACGGACACCCCGAGCATGAGCAGCACGGCCAGGCCCGACGCGAACACCTCCGCGCGGTAGGAGCCGAACGTCCTTCTCCCCGTGGTGTCGGGACGCGACGCGATGCGGGTGGCGACGAGGGCCGCGCCGAGGGCGACCACGTCCGCGGCCATGTGCCCGGCGTCCGAGAGGAGGGCCAGGGACCCGGCAGCCAGCGCGACGACCAGCTCGACGACGAAGAACCCGGCGACGAGGACGAACGCCGTCCGCAGCCGCCACCGGTGCGCGGCGCCCGCATGACCGGTCACCGGCGTGTGGGAGTGGGAGCCGCCCATGGCGTCAGGAACCGTCCGCGGAGCTCATCTCCCGATCGTAGTCGCGGGCAGGGGGCGGCCCGGGCGGGCGGCGCGTCGACGGGTGCGCGCTAGTCCTCGTCGAGGGCGTTCAGGCCGAGGTAGGCGCAGGCCCGCCTGGCGGGGCTCAGGTCGTCCTCGCGCAGGGCGCCGAACTCGGCCACCAAGCCCCGCGCCACCGCCGGCACGTCGACCCCGGTCTCCTCCGCGCGCCAGCTGAGCAGCTCGAGGGCGGCGTCGGCCGTGAGCCCGAAAGCGGCGATGAGGGTGCCCTTGGCCTGTTCGATGACCAGGTCGGGCACGAACCGGCGCCTCTCGACCACCGGTACCGCTGCGGCGGCCCGCGAGGCAGCGGTGGTGGCCGCGAAGGCGTCGGTGAGGTCCACGAAGTAGCCCTGCACAGTGGTGATCGAACCATCGGGGCCGTGGCCGGCTTCACCGATCGAGAGCACCTCGCGGAGCTGGCCGTGGGCGTCGACGACGCGGTGACGGCAGCAGAACGGTTCGCCCGTGGCCAGGACGTGGCGCAGGGTCCCCTGGGTGGCTGCGAGGTCGCCGGGATGCTTGTGCGCCATCAACAGGCCGGTGCTCGGCTCCAGCTCGCCGGCGACCAGCCCGTGCAGCTCGAACATCCCGGGCGACCACCACCAGTCGCCGGAGGCGACGTCGTAGCGAAAGCGCGCTGCCGGCTCGGCCGTGCCAGCAGTCAGGGCCAGGAGCGGATCCCACTTCGGTGCGCCCGGCTCCTGGGGCGCAACCGCTGTGAAGTCGGCCTGCCCACCCTGCGGGACCGCTGCACAGGGGCCTACTGCGACGTCCGCGGCAACGTCCGCGGCATCGGGCTCGGAGACGGGCTCGGAGATGGGGGAGCGTGGCCGGACGGTGCGCATCTGCACCTCTCGCCTGGGGGGTGTTGGCGACAGATGTACCACAGCCTGGAGCCCCGGTGGGGGTTGGCCGCCCGACGCCCCGGTTTGTGACGGTATGCCGTCGTGTCCGGCGTGACCGGGTCCGGTCAGCGTCTCGCCGCCCTGTCCAGGCGCCGCTGCCCGAAGGGGCTGCGCGGACGGTAGGATGGTCGCAGTACCGGCCCCAGCGCCGTACCGCACCTCTCGCACCGATTCAGCTCGGAGCACGGCGGTCGCGGCGCCAAGGGTCCCCGGTCCCACGGTGGGGGCAGCACATTCGCCCCCGCCCCGGTCGTTCGACCGGTGGGTCCGGGTCGCGTCGAGGAGGTCCCGGGAGGGACGGCCACAAGCGCCCAAACCGTCCCGGTCGTCCTACACGCCGGGTCCGCCCCGTCCGCTCGTCGCGGTCCTTCGGAGGAGAAAGTTCTTGGCTCGAGGCCAGCGCCAGCCCGGTGCCGCACGCAGTGGAGCAGCCGGCGGCTCCGCCCGCACCGGTGTGACGCGTCGTGCAGGAGCGTCGCGCGCGCCCCGTCGTGTGCGCGACCTCGACAACGAGGGGATGATCCCGGTCCTGGCCAGGGCCGTGCGCGAGGTCGAGGCCGCGGCACAGCGTGGCAAGGTCCGACCCTCCGGCCGGACGAAGTTCCAGGTCGTCGCCCTGCTGGTCCGCGAGGAGCGGTCCCGGATCAAGAACGACGCCGAGAGCACCGAAGGACAACGCACCGAGCAGCTCAAGCGGCTCGACGGGGTGGCCACCATCCTCGCCAAGACCGCCGCGCGGGACACCTCCCTGCTGGTCCTGCTCCCGGAGGACGTCGTCGTCTCCGACGACGCGGCCACCCTCAAGCGCGAGATGCAGCTGGCGGCAGGCTTCGAGGTGCCGGACGAGCCCGAGCCCGAGCCGCAGGTCGACGCCGCCCCGACCGTCGCCGAGCGCCGCGTCGTCCCGAAGTCGGTGGTCGCCAGGCAGCTGGCCAACCCGTTCCTCGCGCCCGACTTCTCGGCCTTCGAGCACAAGCGACCCACGGGCCGGCTCAGCAGCTGGGAGCTGCTCGGCCCGCTCTTCCGGTCCTTCGAGTACGGCGGCGCCTCGTCCTGCATGGACCTGCCCGAGGACGCGCCGGTGAAGGCTCCCGGCGGCCTCGAGCTCATGCACCACCAGGCACAGCTGATCGGCGCAGCGGCCGCCGGTCACCGGACCTTCCTGCTCGCGGACGAGCCCGGACTCGGCAAGACCGCCCAGGCCCTGCTCGCGGCCGAGGCCGCCGGCGCCTACCCGCTGCTCGTCGTCGTCCCCAACGTCGTCAAGACCAACTGGGCCCGCGAGGCGGCGCTCTGGACACCGCGACGCACCGCGACCGTGGTCCACGGCAACGGGGAAACCATCGATGGTTTCGCCGACATCGTCATCGTCAACTACGAAGTGCTCGACCGCCACGTCGGCTGGCTCGGCAACCTCGGGTTCCGCGGCATGGTCGTCGACGAGGCGCACTTCATCAAGAACAAGACCTCGCAGCGTTCGCAGCACGTCCTGCAGCTGTCCGAGCGGATCCGGTCGCGCACCGTGCGCCCCCTGCTCATGGCCCTCACCGGTACGCCGCTCATCAACGACATCGAGGACTTCCGCGCCATCTGGCAGTTCCTGGGCTGGATCGACGACAAGAAGCCGCGCGCCCCGCTGATGCACGCGCTCGAGGAGACCGGGCTGACCCCCGCCGACTCCGGCTTCTACAAGGCCGCGCGCGGCAGCGTCATCGACCTGGGCATCGTGCGCCGCCGCAAGGTCGACGTCGCCTCGGACATCCCGGCCCGGCGCATCGCCGACCTCCCGGTCGAGCTCGACGACGAGGCCGGCCGCTCCATCCGCGCTGCCGAGCGCGACCTTGCCCGCCGCTTGGTGTCGCGCTACGACTCCGCCCTGGAGAACCGTCGGTCCAGCGTGCTCGTCGAGGGCATCGACCACGAGCTGGTACGCCGCGTGGCTCGGTGGGAGCGCGAGGACACCAACTCCTCGGGCACGGAGGAGAACGTCTTCGGCGTCATGCGCCGCATCGGACAGGCCAAGGCCGGACTCTCGGCGGACTACGCCGCGCAGCTGGCCCGAAGTGTCGGCAAGGTCGTCTTCTTCGCCAAGCACATCGACGTCATGGACGTCGCGGAGCAGACCTTCGCCAAACGAGGGCTCCGGTACTCCTCGATCCGGGGCGACCAGACGCCCAAGCAGCGCCAGGCCAACATCGACGCCTTCGTCGAGGACCCCGAGGTCGCGGTGGTCGTCTGCTCGCTCAGCGCCGCCGGGGTCGGCCTCAACCTCCAGGTCGCCTCCAACGTGGTGCTGGCCGAGCTGTCGTGGACCGACGCCGAGCAGACGCAGGCGATCGACCGGGTGCACCGCATCGGGCAGTCTGAGCCGGTCACGGCGTGGCGCATCATCGCCGCGCAGACCATCGACTCCAAGGTCGCCCAGCTCATCGACGCCAAGGCAGGCCTTGCGGCCCGCGCCCTCGACGGCTCGGACGAGGACGTCTCGTCCTCGCAGGACATCCAGCTCGAGGCCCTCGTGGCGCTGCTGACGGACGCGCTCGATGCCAGGCTGGCCGCCTGAGCGCCTCGCGGGAGGGCTCTGCGGGGACGATGGGAGTCCCCACCGCGAGCACTGTCCGGCGCGCGACCGGAAGCGCCTGCTGTCAGGATGACTTCATGAGCGATCCCGTCCTCCCGGACGCCGCGCCGGGGCGGGTCGTCGGTGTCGACGTCGCCCGAGCGCTCGCCCTCTTCGGGATGATGGCCACACACCTGCTGCCCGGACGCCTGGGCAACGAGGTCCCGTGGGCCCAGCAGATCGCGGGTGGTCGCGCCTCGGCGCTGTTCGCGGTGCTGGCCGGGGTCAGCATCGCCCTGGTCAGTGGCCGCACCGAACCCCTGCGCGGTCGGGAGCGCCGCGCCGCCTCCGTCCGGCTGGTCGGCCGGGCCCTGCTCATCGGGGCCATCGGCCTTGCCCTCGGGGCGGTGCCCACCGCCATCGCGGTCATCCTCACGTCGTATGCAGCCCTGTTCCTCCTGGGGCTGCCGTTCCTCGGGCTCGGTGCCCGTGCGCTGGTTGCCTGGGCCGCGGCGTGGGTCGTGGCCGCCCCGGTGGGCGCGCACCTCCTGCGCCCCCTCCTCCCGGCCCACGAGGTGGGCAGCCCGGAGCCGCAGGACCTCCTTCGCCCCGGCCACCTGCTGAGCGAGCTGCTGCTCACCGGCTACTACCCGGCTGCCGTCTGGGTGGCCTACCTGCTCGCCGGTATGGCGCTCGGTCGGCTGCCGCTCGGTCGCCCGGCCACCGCGGCGCGGGTCCTCGTGGTGGGGTCGGTGCTTGCGGTCGCGGCGACCTTCGGTTCGCGGCTCCTGCTGGCGCGACCGGGCGCGTCGGCCGCGCTGGCGAGCACCTACCCCGACGTCGCTGCTCCCGACACCTCCTTGGCCACCGAACCCGGCGCCCTGGACGCACTGCTCACGCACGGGCTGAGCGGGTCCACCCCGACCGGGTCGTGGTGGTGGCTGGCGGTGTTGGCACCGCACACGGGCACGCCGCTCGACCTGGCCCAGACCATCGGCAGCGCGCTCGCGGTGACCGGGTTGTGCATCCTCCTCACGCAGGGCCGTCCGAGGGTGTGGGCGGCGGTGTTCGGGGCGGGGACGATGACGCTCTCGCTCTACACGCTGCACGTGCTGATGATGGCCCGGGGCTGGTGGCCCGACTGGGAGGGCCCGGAGCACTACGACGACCAGGTCCTCGTGGTCGCGTTCGTCGGTGCGTTCTTCGCCCTCGTGCCCCTGCGCGGCCCCCTCGAGACCGTGGTGGCGGTGGCCTCTCGGCAGCCGGCCCGGTGGCTCGTGCCCCCGTCCGGCCACCGGCCGCCTCCTCGCGGGCAATCCGCCGGAAGCCGCACGACGAATGACCCGCACGTCGACCCCCTGAAACGGATGGACCCCATGTCAGCACCACGCCGCGCCGTCATCGGCAGCGGAGTCGCAGGACTCACCGCCGCCCACGTGCTCAGCACGCGGGGCCCGGTGACCCTGTACGAAGCCGACGCCCGGCTGGGGGGCCACGCCGACACCCACGAGGTGCAGGTGGACGGTCGCACGGTCGGTGTGGACACGGGTTTCATCGTGCACAACGACCGGACCTACCCGACGCTGCTGCGACTGTTCGCGGAGCTCGGTGTGGCGACGCAGGAGTCCGACATGAGCATGTCGGTCCGCGACGACGAGTCCGGGCTCGAGTACGCCGGCGCGAGGAAGGCCAGGGGCTTGTTCCCGCGCGCCGCGAACTTCACCAACGCTGCCTACCTGCGCATGCTCACTGAGGTGAAGAAGTTCCACCGCGAGGCTCGTGACGTGCTGTCGCGGGAGGCATCCGACGTCAACCGTGACGAGACGCTGGGTTCGTTCGCCGTGCGCTGCGGTTTCAGCCCCTACTTCACCCGCCACTTCCTCGAACCCGTCGTCGCGGCCGTGTGGTCCTGCGACCCCGAGGTCTCCCTGCAGTACCCCGCCCGCTATCTCTTCGAGTTCCTCGACCACCACGGGATGCTCACCGTCTTCGGGTCCCCGACCTGGCGGACCGTCACCGGCGGTTCCAAGCGCTACGTCGAGGCGCTGGCCACCGGGATGGACGAGGTCCGTCTGTCGACACCGGTGCACTCGGTCACCGAGACCGGTGACGGCGTCGTCGTCGTCGACGCCCACGGGGACACGCAGACCTACGACTCCGTCGTCATCGCTGCCCACCCCCACCAGGCGCTGGCCATGCTGAGTGCCCCGACCGACCTCCAGCGTGAGGTGCTCGGTGCGATCCACTACTCCAGCAACGTCGCCCAGCTCCACACCGACGAGTCAGTGCTGCCCCACACCTCCGGTGCTCGTGCGTCGTGGAACTACTGGCGCCGTCCTGAGCTCGACGGTGGCACCGGCGTGCTCGTGACCTATGACCTCACACGTCTGCAGCGCCTCGACGTGCCGGGCACCCGGTTCCTCGTCACACTCAACGGCGTGGACTGCGTGGACCAGGACAAGGTCATCGACACGATGAGCTACGAGCATCCCCTCTACACCCCCGAATCTGTTGCGGCGCAGCGCCGTCTGCCTGAGATCAACACCTCACGCATCGCCTTCGCCGGCGCCTACCACGGCTGGGGCTTCCATGAGGATGGCGCCCTGTCAGGGGCCAACGCCGCTGCCGCGCTCGGCGTCGACTGGGACGAGGTGGCTGCGGAAGCCAGGCCTCGGGAAGCCCTCACCCGATGAAGACCTCGTCCTCGACGCGCATCTACGCGACGTCGGTCATCCACGCGCGCAAGGAGCCTGTTGCGCACCGGTTCAACTCGCGCAGCCACAGCTGGCTCGTCGACCTCGACGACCTGCCGCGGCTGGGTCGGCTCCAGCGGCTGGCGAGCTTCGAGGCCAGGGACCATCTCGGCGACCCGTCGCGGACGCTGCGCGAGAACCTCGACACCTACCTGCGTACCCACGACGTCGACCTGCGTGGTGGGCAGATCCTCATGCTCGCCATGCCGCGGGTGCTCGGTACCGTCTTCAACCCGATCAGCGTCTACTGGTGCCACGACCAGGAGGGTGAGCTCGCCTGCACCGTGGTCGAGGTCCACAACACCTACGGCGACCGGCACGCCTACTTCGTTCGCGCCGACGAGCTGGGCCGCGCCAAGGTCGACAAGGCGCTCTACGTCAGTCCGTTCAACGACGCGTCGGGCTCCTACAGCCTCACCGTCCCTGAGCCCGACGAGCGCGTGTTGGTGCAGGTCGTCCTGCGGCGCCCTGGGCGCCCGGCGTTCTTCGCCGGGATGACCGGCAGAGCGCTGCCGGTCGCGACCCGCACCGTCCTGCGCCTCGCGCTCACCCAGCCCCTCGAACCGCTGTCGGTCTCGGCACGGATCCGTCTCCACGGCATCTGGCTGTGGCTGCGACGCGTGCCCGTCCAACCCCGACCTTCGCACCACCAGGAGGCAGTCCAGTGACCACCGCAACCGCCGGCCTCACCATGAGGCCCGTCATCGACCCCGTCCGCTGGCCGGGACTGACCGACCGTCGCGCCAAGGTGCGCCGGGTCGTCGAGGGCACCCTTGCCCGCCGCATCTTCCTGTCCGCCGCGAAGCGGCTACCGGTGCGCGTGCAGCTGGGGCGGGAGGCGATCGTCGGCGGTGCGGCCACCGACCCGACCGCACCCCTGATGATCCTCGATCGCCCCGACGCGTTCTTCGAGGCGGTGGGCGCCAACGGGCTCATCGGGTTCGGCGAGTCCTACATGGCCGGGGACTGGCATGCCGAGGACCTCGGTGGTCTGCTCGAGGTGTTCGCCGCCCAGATGGCCACGCTGATCCCGGAGCCGCTCCAGAGGCTCCGCGCCGTCTACGTCGCGCGGATGCCGCACTCCGAGAAGAACACGACGATCAACACCCGCAACAACATCGCACGGCACTACGACCTGTCCAACGACATGTTCGCGACGTTCCTCGACAGCACCCTCAGCTACTCCTCGGCACTGTTCGCCGGTGAGGAGCAGCGGGGCGGCCCGGTCGCGGGGGAGTCCGTCACGGTCAGTCGACCTGCATCGGCCCCGAGCTGGGACGATCTCGCCGAGGCCCAGGGCCGCAAGGTCGAGCGCATGCTCGACTCGGCCGGTGTGGGTGAGGGCAGCCGGGTCCTCGAGATCGGCACCGGCTGGGGCGAGCTCGCGATCCGCGCAGCCAGGCGCGGGGCGAGTGTCCTGTCCGTGACGCTCTCGTCCGAGCAGCAGGCGCTGGCCCGCGACCGGATCGACGCTGCCGGCTTCACCGACCGGGTCGACGTCGAGCTGCTCGACTACCGCCTCGTCGAGGGCGAGTTCGACGCCGTCGTCTCCGTCGAGATGATCGAGGCCGTCGGTCACGAGTACTGGGGTGAGTACTTCCGCAAGATCGACAGCGTCCTCGCGCCCGGCGGCAAGGTGGCCATCCAGGCGATCACCATGCCGCACGACCGCATGCTCGCCACGCGCTACACCTACACCTGGATCCACAAGTACATCTTCCCCGGCGGCTTCCTGCCCTCGACGCAGGCCATCGTGGACGTCAACCGGGCGCACACCTCGCTGCAGGTCTCGGAGCGGCTCTCCTTCGGTCAGCACTACGGGGAGACCCTGCGGCTGTGGGACGAACAGTTCCTCGGTGCGCTCGACCGGGTCCACCAGCTCGGGTTCGACGAGGTCTTCGACCGGATGTGGCACTTCTACCTCGAGTACTCCCGCGCGGGCTTCCGCTCCGGGTACCTCGATGTCCAGCAGCTCACCCTCCAGAGGGAAGGCGGTCGTTGACCGCGCTGACCGTCGACGGGGCGAACCTCGTCGCAGTCAGCGGCTTTTCGCTCCTCGCGGTCGTCGTCCTCATGGTGGCGACCGCGCTCGAGGGACGGCGCCAGGGACGGGTCAGCGTCGTCGATACGACGTGGGGGCTCGGGTTCGTCGTCGTGGCTGGGGTGGCGGCCGTCGTCGGGGACGGCCCGGGGTGGCGCCGGGTGGCCCTCGTGCTCGTCGTCGCCGTCTGGGGGTTGCGCCTGGCGTGGCACGTCACCCGTCGCAACGCGGGCAAGGGCGAGGACCCTCGCTACGCCGAGATCCTGGCCGAGGCGCAGGGCAACCCGACCTGGGTCGCGATCCGCAAGGTCTACCTCGTGCAGGGCGTGTCGCTGTGGTTCGTCTCGCTGCCCATCCAGGTCAGCGCCGCAGCCGGCCCGGGCAGCTCTGCCGTCGCCGTCGTGGGGCTGCTGGTGTGGGGGATGGGACTGACCTTCGAGGCGGTCGGCGACGCCCAGCTCAAGGCGTTCAAGGTCGATGCGTCCAACCAGGGCAAGGTCATGGATCGTGGTCTGTGGTCGTGGACGCGTCACCCCAACTACTTCGGCGACTCCTGCGTCTGGTGGGGGATCTACCTCGTTGCCGCGAGTGCGTGGCCGGGGATACTCACCGTCCTGTCGCCCGTGGTGATGACCTACTTCCTCGTCTTCGCCACCGGGGCCAGGCTCCTGGAGAAGCACATGGGTGAGCGCCCCGGGTACGCGCAGTACCGCGAACGCACGAGCTACTTCCTCCCGCGGCCACCGAAGAAGACCAACGCCTGACGTCTCGGGCTAGGGTCGTCGGGATGGACTGCCTCTTCTACCAGATCGTCGACGGCACGGTGCCCGCGTCCGTGGTGCTGGACGAGCCGTTCGTCCTCGGGTTCCTCGACACCCGTCCGGTGTTCAAGGGTCACGTCCTGCTCGTGCCCCGGATCCACGTCGACACCCTGACCGACCTGCCTGCCGAGCTGCTCCCGGTGCTGATGGGGGGCGCCCAGCGCATCGCGAGTGCGGTCGTCGCCGGGCTCGGGGCTCAGGGCTCGTTCGTCGCGATGAACAACGTCGTCTCCCAGTCGGTCCCGCACCTTCACGTGCACGTGGTGCCCCGCACCAAGGGGGACGGCCTGCGCGGCTTCTTCTGGCCCCGTACGAAGTACGCCTCGGATCAGGAGGCGCAGGAGTATGCCGCCCGGGTTGCCGCTGCCCTCGACCCGGTCCGTGAGTGACGCCATGAGGACCCACACCGTCGTTCCGTCGCCGGTCGGCCACCTCACCCTCGTCGCGGAAGGCGGTGCCCTCGCCGCCGTCCACCCGGACGGCGCGAGGCACGCCCCCGATCCCGCCACCCTCGGGGAGCGAGATGGCGACGGTCTCAGCCAGGCGGTGGGGGCAGCCAAGGGGCGCGTTCCGCTGGGCATCGACGTCCCCTGCCATCGCGTCGTCGGGGCCGGCGGCGCGCTGGTGGGCTACGCAGGAGGGCTCGACAGCAACCGGTTCCCCCTCGCGCTCGAGCAGTCCGAGCAGACCCGGGCGACGCGGCTCTCCTGAGGCCTGGAGTGCTGGGGCCACGGCTGGATCTCCTGGGACGCTGTGCGACGCCTGGGACCGCCGTGGCGGGTGAGGCTGAAGTCCGATCTGCACCTCGTCCCTTCGTGCCGTTCCCCCGGTACGGGCGATGGTCGGTCGCGGTGGACGGGCAGGGTGGGCGGGTCTGCTGCGGCTACCCCGGCCGCTCCACGCGAGGAAGGGATGGTCGGTGCGCGAACACGTCCTCAAGCTGGGAGTGCTGTCGGTGCTCGTCGTGGCGGTCGTCGCCCAGTCGGCGTCCGCCCACGAGCTGACCGCAGCCCCGGCCTCGACGACCTCACCGGCCCCTGTCGCGACGCCGGCCCCTGTCGCGACGCCGGCGGTCGTCGCGCCGGACGTCGTCGCGTCGGCCGAGGTTCCCGACGCGTGGTCCTTCGACGACGCGCACGGTGCTTTGGCGCGCACGGTCATCTCGAGCACCCCCGCCGTTGCCCGGCAGCTCGCCCAGTCCCGGAAGCCTCCCGAGCGACCCAAGCCGCCCAAGCCGCCGGTGAGGGCCGCTTCCGGGGCGCTGCCCACGGCCGGCACGCCCCAGGCGGTGCTCGCTGCGGCCTACGTCAAGGCGGCGGCCAAGGCTCAGAAAGGCTGTCACCTCCGGGTCGCCCACCTCGCGGCCATCGGCCAGGTCGAGTCCGGCTCGGTCGGTGGTCGTCGCATCGACAGTGCCCACCGGGTCACCCCGGCGATCTACGGCCCGCTGCTCGATGGTGGACCGTTCGCCGTGGTCCACGACAGCGACCACGGTGCGTACGACGGTGCCAGCGACTACGACCGCGCCGTGGGCCCCCTGCAGTTCCTCCCGGGCACGTGGCGCTGGGCAGGACGCGACGGGGACGGCGATGGCCGTCGTGACCCGCAGAACGTCTTCGACGCAGCGCAGGCCACGGCCGACTACCTGTGCCAGGACGGTCGCGACCTGTCGCGTACCGGTGACCTGCGCGCTGCGATCCTCGCGTACAACTGGTCGGGGGAGTACGTCGCCGCCGTCTCCCAGTGGGTCTCCTTCTTCACCCGGCACGGCCTGGCACCCCTGGACGACGTGGCGTTCCGTGTCGGCTCGGGTGGTCGGGCCAGCAGCCTTGCCGTAGCGAAGCCGGGCAAGGACAAGGCCGCCAAGAAGCTGACGAAGAAGCCGGCCAAGAAGCCGACGAAGAAGCCGACGAAGGCGGTGACGGCGAAGCCGGGGAAGGTGCCCACCCCCGGGTCCACGCGGACCCCCTCACCGACGACGACCACGGCCCCTCCCTCGCCCTCGTCCTCGCCGACGACCGTCGGACCGCTGCCCGGCCCCACGACGCCGGTCCCAGGCTCGACGACGCCGGTCCCCGGGTCGACGACCCCACCACCAGCGCAGCCGTCGGTAGGAGCGTCCACACCCTCCACGGGTTGAGACCGGCAACGTGACGCGCGTCCCAGCCCACGCACCGAGGTGCGCTCGCGGCATACCCGCGCCGCTAGGCTTGTTGACGCAGGCAGCACGCGTCATCGAGGACGGCACCCCGACGCAGGGGTGGCCGTCCTTCGTCTTTCACAGGAGAGTGTCGGTATGTCGCACGAGGTAGACACCCAGGCCCGCCACCGCGTCGTCGTGGTCGGCTCGGGGTTCGGTGGGTTGTTCGGCACCCAGGCGCTCAAGCGCGCCGATGTCGACATCACGCTCATCGCCAAGACCACGCACCACCTGTTCCAGCCGCTGCTCTACCAGGTGGCCACCGGCATCCTCTCCGAGGGCGAGATCGCCCCGGCCACCCGTGAGGTGCTGGCCCGGCAGGAGAACGCCCGCGTATTGCTCGGCAACGTCACCCGTATGGACCTCGCCGCCAGGACGGTCACCTCGCGCGTCCTGGACCGCGAGACGGTCACCGAGTACGACTCGCTGCTCGTCGCAGCCGGTGCGGGGCAGTCCTACTTCGGCAACGACCAGTTCGCGCAGTACGCGCCCGGCATGAAGTCCATCGACGATGCCCTCGAGCTGCGGGGTCGCATCTTCGGGGCCTTCGAGTGGGCCGAGCTGGCCAGCACCCCCAAGGAGATCGAGCGGTTGATGACGTTCGTCGTCGTCGGTGCGGGTCCCACCGGTGTCGAGATGGCCGGCCAGATCGCCGAGCTGTCCCGTCGCACCCTGCGCCGTGACTTCCGGGCCATCGACACCACCCGTGCCCGGATCGTGCTGCTTGACGCGGCACCCGCGGTGCTCGGCGCGTTCGGCGACCGCCTCGGCGCCAAGGCGGCCGAGAAGCTGCGCAGCCTCGGTGTCGAGGTCCAGCTCGGCGCCATGGTCACCGGTGTCGACGCCACCGGCATCGACGTGAAGAACTCCGATGGGTCGATCCGCCGTATCGAGGCGGTCACCAAGGTCTGGGCGGCGGGGGTGCAGGCCTCCGAGCTCGGTGCCCAGCTGGCCGAGCAGTCCGGAGCCTCGGTGGACCGCGCCGGTCGCGTCCAGGTGAACGACGACCTCACTCTCCCAGGTCATCCCGAGGTGTTCGTCGTCGGTGACATGGCCGCTCTCAAGGACTACCCCGGAGTCGCGCAGGTCGCGATCCAGGGCTCGCGCTACGCCGCCGAGCAGATCAAGCGTCGCCTCGCGGGCAAGGAGCCGGCTGGACCGTTCACCTACAAGGACAAGGGGTCGATGGCGACCATCTCGCGCTTCAGCACGATCGCCTCGATCGGCAAGCTGCACTTCAGCGGGTTCGTCGCCTGGCTCTTGTGGCTGGCAGTCCACCTCGTCTACATCATCGGGTTCAAGCACCGGCTGACGACGCTGCTGCACTGGGGGGTCAGCTTCCTCGGGCGCGGCCGCTCCGAGCGCACCGTGACCGAGCAGCAGGTCTTTGCCCGCACCGCGATCGAGCAGCTCGGCAAGAGCTACGCGCCGTCGTTGCCGCGGGTCTCTTCGGACCGTAGGCCCCCGGTGCAGTCGGTCACCCAGGCGCGGGAGCAGGGCGGCCGAACGCTCTGAGGCTCGCTCGCTGGACGACGGTGTGTCAGGCATGTTCGGCACCTGCGGGCGTGGCTGCAGTGGTTCGCCTAGGGTGCAGCCATGCCCCTGGACTACCCGATCCACGAGTTCACGCTGCCCAACGGCCTGCGCGTCGTGGTCTCTCCCGACACCAGTGTCCCGAACGTCACGGTCAACCTCTGGGTCAACGTCGGCTCCCGCCACGAGGTCGCTGGACGCACCGGCTTCGCCCACCTCTTCGAGCACCTCATGTTCCAGGGCTCGCGGAGCATCGCCAGCGGTGAGCACTTCGCCCGGCTGATGGCGGAGGGCGGTCGCCTCAACGCGACCACGTGGTTCGACCGGACCAACTACTTCGAGACGGTGCCCAAGGGTGCCTACGAGCTGGCCCTCTGGATGGAGGCGGACCGGCACGGGTTCCTGCTGGACGCCGTCAACCAGGAGAACCTCGACAACCAGCGCGACGTGGTCAAGGAGGAGAAGCGCCAGCGCTACGACAACGTTCCCTACGGCAATGCCCTCATCGAGGTGTATGCCGCCGTGTTCCCCCAGGGGCACCCGTACCACCACCCGACGATCGGGTCCATGGAGGACCTCGACGCCGCGAGTGTCGAGGACGTCCATGAGTTCTTCCGTCGCTATTACGGCCCCAACAACACGGTGCTGACCCTGGTCGGGGACCTCACCGCGCAGGAGGGCGTCGCAGCGGCCGAGCGCTACTTCGGCCACCTGCCGGCGAGTGCCGAGGCTGCGCGGGCGAACCTCCCCCAGCTCGAGCCCTTGGCGGAGCCGGTGAACGTCGACCGGCCGGGTCCGGTGCCGAACGACCGGCTGCACATCGGGTTCCGGCTCCCTGCCGACAACACCGAGGAGTTCTTCGCGGCCGCGCTGGCCATCGACGCGCTCGGTGGACTGTCCACCTCACGACTGGTGCAGCGGCTGGTGCGTCGCGAACAGGTCGCCAATGCCGTGCAGGCCCACGCGATGGGCTTCGTCGACGGTGTGAGCCTGGGCTTCTTCGTCATCGACGTCGCCGAGGGTCAGGACCCGGAGGCGATCGAGGCAGCAGTGGTAGAGGAGCTCGAGCGCTTCGCGCAGGAGGGACCCACCCCCATCGAGGTGGAGTCGGCCATGGCCCAGTCCGAACGCAGCTGGCTGTCGGCGCTGTCCGGTCAGGAGGAGCGCGCCGACCTGATCAGCCAGCACGCCCTGCTGCACGGTGACGCGCAGTTCATCAACACCTTCCTGGACCGCATCGGTCAGGTGACCCCCGAGCAGGTGCGTGCGGCGGCGCAGGCATGGCTGGCCCCCCGGAGCCGAGCCGTCGTGCGCCACCTCGTCGCCGCACAGGAGGACGCAGCATGAATACCAGCGACACCACGACCGGCGACACCACAACCGACACCGCCACCAGCCACACCACCTCTGACCCGACCCCGGAGACGGGCGCGCCCCGCCCCGAGGTGACGCCGCCGGGACCCTGGAGCTTCCCCGTCCCCGCCCGCCGGACCCTGCCCAACGGCATCGAGGTGGTGACCTACGACATCCCCGGTCAGTACGTCGTCTCGGTCCGCACGGCGCTGCCGTTGCCGTTGTCCGCGGAGCCCCGCGAGGTGGAGGGCGTGGCCACGGTGATGGCGCGGCTGCTCGACGAGGGCACGGTCGACCACACGGCCGAGGAGTTCGCGGAGCTGCTGGAGCGCAAGGGGATCGCGCTCGGTGCCTCCGTCAACGAAGCCGGAGTCGGAGTCGACCTCGATGTGCCGAAGCGGCGCCTCGAGGAAGCCCTCGACCTGCTGCGGCTCGCGCTCTCCGAACCCGTCTTCCCGCAGGCCGAGGTCGACCGGATCCGGCGGACCCGACTGGCCGAGATCGAGCAGGAGCGCGCCCTCGCCCCCCAGCGAGCGGCCCGAGAGTTCGTCGCCACCTTCTACGACGAGCAGGACCGCGCCTCCCGGCCCTCCGCCGGGACGGCCACGTCGATCGCCGCTCTCACCCGCCAGGACGTCGTGGACTTCCACGCCAGGCACGTCGGCCCCGAAGGCATGACCGCAGTCGTGGCCGGTGACCTCGCTGACCTTGACGTCTTCGCGATGCTCGAACGCACCCTCGGCACCTGGACTGCCGAGGTCTGCGTCCCTGAGGCAGTCCCGGCCCGCCGCGCGATCGACGCCGCACGCATCGTCCTGGTCGACCGGCCGGGCTCGGTGCAGAGCGAGGTGCTCGTGGGAGGCGCCGGCCCGGACCGGCGCGCAGACGGTGGCTGGGCGCCATACCCCGTCCTGGGGTTCGTCATCGGCGGGTCGCCGAACGCGCGGGTGGATGCCGTGCTGCGCGAGGAGAAGGGCTACACGTACGGGATCCGCTCGGTCTTCCGGCCGCGCAGCTCCGGTGGGCTCTTCCTCACCGCCGGCTCGGTCCGCGCCGACGCCACCGTCGAGTCGGTCCGGCTGCTGCTCGAGATCCTCGCGAGCGGCCGGGAGGGCTTCGGTGAGGAGGAGGTGCGCGCCGGCGTGGACTTCGTCAGCAAGACCGCGCCGGGTCGCTACGCGACCGCCGACGCCGTGGCTGACGAGGCCTCGACGATGGCCCTCGAGGGCCTGACGACAGACTTCACCACCCGCAACCTCGAGCAGATGCGCGAGCTTGGCCCCTCGGAGCTCCAAAAGGCCTACCGCCGCTGGGTGGACGGGGAGTGGACCGTCGTCGTTGTCGGTGATGCTTCGACGTACGCCGACGGCATCCGTGCGCTGGGCCTCGGTGAGGTGTCGATCGTCCCCAACTGACGCGACGGGAGGCGCGTCGGGCTCAGGCGCGGGTGTCGGTGCCGAGGCGCGCGAGCACCTCGTCGTGCAGCAGCCCGTTGGTGGCCACGGCATTGCCACCCCAGGGGCCGACCGTGCCCGCCAAGGACGTGAACTGTCCGCCGGCCTCGGTCACGATCGGGACCAGGGCAGCCATGTCGTAGACGGCGAGCTCGGGCTCGGCGGCGATGTCGACCGCGCCCTCGGCCACGAGCATGTAGGACCAGAAGTCGCCGTAGGCCCGGGTGCGCCAGCAGTCGTCGGTGAGGTCGAGGAGCTGCTGGTGCCGGTCGAGCGCCCGCCACCCGGACAGGCTGGAGTAGGACAGCGAGGCGTCCTCGACCTTGGACACCTTGGACACGTGGATGCGCTTGGCCGCGGTGAGGCTGCGGCCCGACCAGGCGCCGGACCCTGTGGCGGCCCACCAGCGCCGGCCCAGGGCAGGCGCGGCGACGAGGCCAAGGACCGGCTGCCCGTCGTCGACGAGCGAGATCAGCGTCGCCCAGACGGGGACGCCGCGGACGAAGTTGTGGGTGCCGTCGATGGGGTCGATGACCCAGCGCCGGGGACCGTGCCCCGTGGTCTCGAACTCCTCGCCCTCGACAGCGTCGCGCGGGCGGGTGCGCTTGAGCTGGGAACGGACGAGCTCCTCGGCGGAGCGGTCGGCATCACTGACCAGGGTGAGGTCCGGCTTGGACTCCACCACGAGGTCCTCGGCCCGGAACCGTGCCATCGTGATCCGCTCGACCGCGTCAGCCAGGACGTGGGCGAGGCGCAGGTCGTCGTCGTAGGGCACCTGCCCACGCTAGACCGTCGCCTCCGCGGGGCGACGCATCGCCACGGGTGGACCCGTGACGATCTCGGGTTCGGAGGCAGTCCGGCGAAGATCGTGACCAACACATCCCAACGGGGAGAAAAGCCACTCGGGCCGAAGATCTGCTCTCAGGCCGGCCTCGGGACGATCACGTTTCTGTCTCGGCTTGGCGTGGAACGTCGCCTTTACTCCTTGCGTGCTCTTTCATGGGTCCCACAACACGACGCCTTGGGCGTTACAGGGCTGCACTCCGACCGGTGGGCGGCCCGGACCGACCGTTCACTCGAACGGCAGACCCTAAGTAGGAGGACATCAATGCGAGGAACTACTCGCACGGTGACCATGGTTGCTGGAATTTCCGCCGTGACGCTGCTTGCTGCAGCGTGTGGTGGCGGTAGCAGCAGCAATGACACCAGCTCCAGCGCCGGCGGCAAGGCTGGCGGCGCTGTCACGGTCCGTGGGTGCAACCCCCAGAACCCGCTGGTCCCCGGCAACACGAACGAGACCTGTGGTGGCAACGTGCTCGACGCCATCTCGGCGAAGCTCGTCCACTACAACCCCGAGACCGCTGCTCCCGAGAACGACATCGCGGAGAAGATCGAGACGACGGACAACCAGAACTTCACGGTCACCCTGCAGAAGGGCTACAAGTTCCACGACGGCACCGAGGTCAAGGCGAAGAACTTCGTCGACGCCTGGAACTGGGTCGCCGATGGCAAGAACGCCACCCTGGGCGGCTACTTCTTCGAGCCGTTCGGCGGCTTTGGTGACACGCAGTGCACCGGTTCCGGCGACGACCCGTGCGCCGGCGCAGGCAAGCCCAAGGCCGACAAGCTGAGCGGCCTCGCCATCACGGACGACTACACCTTCACGATCAAGACCACCGAGAAGGTCTCCAACCTTCCGGTTCGCCTCGGCTACACCGCCTTCTCACCGCTTCCGGACTCGTTCTTCGCGGACCCGAAGGCCTACGGCGAGAAGCCGATCGGTGCGGGCCCGTTCGAGTTCGTCTCCTGGGCCAAGAACACCGAGATCAAGCTCAACAAGTTCAAGGACTACTCGGGCAAGTTCGGTAGCAAGCTCGACGCCGTCACGTTCAAGATCTACCAGGACGACGACGCCGCCTACAACGACGTGATCGCCAACCAGCTCGACGTGATCGACACGATCCCGTCCTCGGCGCTCATCGATGACAAGTACAAGAGCGACCTCCCGGACCGCAACCTGTCCAAGGCCGTCGGCGTCATCCAGGCGATCAACTTCCCGCCGACCAAGACCGACCCGAACTACGCGGACCCGAAGATCCGTCAGGCCATCTCCATGGGCATCGACCGTGCGACGATCGTCAAGCAGATCTTCAACAACACGCGTCAGCCGGCCACCGGCTGGGTCTCCCCGGTCGTTGACGGCTACAAGGCCGACGCCTGCGGCGAGTCGTGTGTCTTCGACCCGGCCAAGGCCAAGGCCAAGCTGGACGAGGCCGGCGGCTTCAAGGGTGGCAAGATGACGATCGCCTACAACGCTGACGCTTCTCACAAGGCGTGGGTCGAGGCGACCTGCAACTCGATCAAGGCCTCCATCGGTGTGGAGTGCGTTGCGACCCCGATCGTGGACTTCGCTACCTTCCGTAGCCTGATCACGAATCGCAAGATGAAGGGCATGTTCCGCGCCGGTTGGCAGATGGACTACCCGTCCATCGAGAACTTCCTTGCTCCCCTCTACAAGACCAAGGCCGGCTCCAACGACAGCGACTACAGCAGCCCGGAGTTCGACAAGCTCCTGGTCGAAGCTGCTGCTGCAACCGACGCCGCTGCGGCCAACGCCAAGTACCAGGAGGCCGAGGGTGTCCTCGCCAGCGACATGGCGTCGATCCCGATGTGGTACTCCACCGCTCAGTTCGGCTGGTCCGACAAGGTCACCGATGTCAAGGTCACCGCGTTCGGCACGATCGACTTCGCCAGCCTCTCGCTGAAGTAGATCGGGCCACACCGCCCACCTTCACGGTGAGTGAATCCAGATAGCGTCGTCGGCCTGCCGGCCTAGTGCCGGCAGGTCGACGGCCTGCCCGCAGGAGTCGAGAGGTCCACTCCTCGACTCCTGCCCCAGCAAGCTCCAACCGGCTATGTTGTGAGAGGCGCAGGCGTACACGTCTCGCCCGACATGGTCGGTCTAGTCCACGCCACGGGCACACACCTCCCCACGGCGACAACCCCAAGGAGGTGACGTGTACAAGTACATCCTTCGGCGGCTGCTCCAGATGATCCCCGTCGTGCTCGGAGCCACGTTCATCATTTTCGTCATGGTCTTCGCCCTGCCTGGCGACCCGACAGCGGGTCTGTGCGGGGAGCGAGCCTGCCCTGCGAGCTTTGTGGCCAACTTCCGCGAGGTGCACGGCCTCAACGACCCGCTGCACATCCGTTACGTCAAGTACATGGGCAACCTCGCCACCGGCGACCTGGGCACGAACTTCCGCGGACTCGAAGTGCGCGACGAGCTCGCCCAGCGCTACCCGACCACCGTCAAGCTGGCGGGGATGGCCATCGTCTTCGAGACGATCATCGGCATCCTCGCGGGTGTCCTGGCCGGTATTCGCAGGGGCAAGTTCATCGACAACCTCGTCCTGGTCAGCACGTTGGTCGTCATCGCGATCCCGGTGTTCGTGATCGGCGCGACGATGCAGTACTACCTCGGCGTGAAGCTCAAGATCTTCCCGGTGACCGTGTCATCCTCGGCAACGCTGTACGAGCTGCTCATGCCAGCCGTCGTCCTGGGCAGCGTCTCGATCGCCTACGTCGCGCGCCTCACTCGCACCAACCTCGTGGAGAATCTACGCGCCGACTACCTGCGGACCGCGGTCTCCAAGGGACTGACGCGACGGCGCAGCCTGGGAGTGCACGCCCTGCGCAACTCTCTCATCCCGGTGGTGACCTTCATCGGCGCCGATTTCGGTGGTCTGCTCGGTGGCGCCATCATCACCGAGCGCATCTTCAACATCCAGGGCGTCGGCGGCTTCCTCTTCACCGGGCTGCGCAACCACGACCCCATATCGGTCGTCGGCACGGTCACGATCCTGGTGCTCGTCTTCCTTCTCGCCAACCTGCTCGTCGACCTGTTGTACGGCGTGCTCGACCCCAGGATCAGCCATGACTGAGGCATCGACCATTGAAGCCGGAGCCGAAGCCGGCGTGCCCCTGGACGGCGGCCCCCAGGATGAGGCGCGCTCCCTCAGCTCCGACGCCTGGCGCTCGCTGAAGAAGAACCCGATCTTCTGGGTCTCCGTCACGCTGATCATCGTGTTCCTGCTGATGGCCGCGTGGCCGTCGTTGTTCACCAACGTCGACCCGAACGACGCAGTGCTCACGCAGGCGCGTGAGAAGCCCAATGCGAACGCGTGGTTCGGTCGGGACATCCAGGGCTACGACATCTACTCGCGCACCATCTACGGGGCCCGCGCGTCGATCCTGGTGGGTGTTTTCGCGTCGATCGCGACCGTGCTCATCGGTGGAGCCATGGGCACGATCGCCGGCTATGCGGGTGGGTGGGTGGACTCGCTGGTCTCGCGTGTCACGGACATCTTCTTCGCCATCCCGTTGCTGCTCGGCGGTATCCTGTTCATGTCGACGTTCCCCAACAACGTCAACTCGCCCTACCTGCTCGTGGTCGGCAAGGTCGTGTTGGTGCTGTCGATCTTCGGCTGGCCGGGACTGGCGAGGTTGATGCGTTCCAGCGTCCTCCAGGTCAAGCCCAATGACTACGTACAGGCGGCCCGTGCCCTGGGGGCGAGCCCCTGGCGGATCGTCAGCGCGCACGTCCTGCCCAATGCACTGGCCCCCATGGTGGTCGTCGCCACGATCAACCTCGGCGTGTTCATCTCGGTAGAGGCCACCTTGAGCTTCTTGGGGATCGGCCTGACACCGCCGGCGGTTTCCTGGGGGGTGGCGATCTCGGACGCCATCGTCGCGCTCAGGACGACCCCGCACATCCTGCTGTTCCCCAGCCTCTTCCTGAGCCTGGCGGTGCTGGCCTTCATCATGCTCGGCGACGCCGTGCGAGACGCCTTCGACCCCAAGTCGCGTTGAGGCGGGAGAGACACACAGATGACAACCTCTGAAACCATGGCTCGGGAGTCTGCGAAGTCCTCCGGCCAGACCTACACACCCAAGGACGGTCTGCTGCTCGAGGTGGAGGACCTCCACGTCGAGTTCCACACGCCCGACGGCATTGCCAGGGCCATCAACGGGGTCAACTTCGACCTCCATGAGGGCCAGACGTTGGCCATCCTCGGCGAGTCCGGCTCCGGCAAGTCGGTGACCGCGCAGGCGATCATGGGGATCCTGGACATGCCGCCGGCGGTGATCCCCCAGGGGCAGATCCGCTACTGCGGGCAGGACCTCCTGACGATGCCGGACAACCAACGGCGCCGCACCCGCGGCCCCGAGGTCTCGATGGTCTTCCAGGACGCCCTGTCCTCGCTCAACCCGGTGTTCCCCGTCGGGTGGCAGATCGCCGAGATGTTCCGGGTGCACCGCGGGATGAACAAGTCCGACTCGCTCGAGCGTGCCGTCAAGCTCATGCAACGCGTCCAGATCCCCGGGGCCAAGGAGCGGGTGAAGGCCTACCCCCACCAGTTCTCCGGCGGGATGCGCCAGCGCATCATGATCGCCATGGCGATCGCGCTCGACCCCGCGGTGCTCATCGCCGACGAGCCGACGACCGCGTTGGACGTGACGGTCCAGGCGCAGATCATGGCCCTGTTGCAGGAGCTGCAGGAAGAGCGCCAGATGGGGCTCATCCTGATCACCCACGACCTCGGCGTCGTCGCCAACGTCGCGGACAAGATCGCGGTGATGTATGCCGGTCGGATCGTCGAGCGCGCGGACGTCTACGACCTCTACCGCCAGCCCGGGCACCCCTACACCAAGGGGCTGCTCGAGTCGATCCCCCGGCTCGACCAGAAGGGGCAGCAGCTCGCCGCCATCGGTGGGCTTCCGCCCAACCTCATGCACATCCCCCAGGGGTGTGCTTTCAACCCGCGCTGCAAGTTCGTCCAGGACATCTGCCGCAAGGACCGACCCGCGCTGCGGGAGATCGCTCCCGGTCGGGAGTCCGCCTGCCACTTCGCCGAGGAGGTCCTCAATGGCTGAAGCCATTCTGACCGCGACCGACCTGGTCAAGTACTACCCCATCAAGGGTGGCGTCCTACGCCGTACCGTCGGTCAGGTGAAGGCTGTCGACGGTGTCAGCTTCGAGCTCCTCAAGGGTGAGACGCTCGGCATCGTCGGCGAGTCCGGTTGTGGCAAGTCCACCCTGGGCCGTCTGCTCATGCGCCTGGAGGAGCCCACGTCGGGCAGCGTCGTCTTCGACGGCGTCGACATGTTCGCCCAGAAGGGTCGCGCGATGCGCAGGCTGCGTCGCGACATCCAGATCGTGTTCCAGGACCCGTACACCTCGCTCAACCCGCGCAAGACGGTCGGCGACATCGTGGGCGAGCCCTTCGACATCCACCCCGACGTCGTGCCGAAGAAGGGCCGCCGCAAGGCCGTACAGGACCTGCTCGACCTGGTGGGCCTCAACCCCGAGCACATCAACCGCTACCCCCACCAGTTCTCCGGCGGGCAGCGCCAGCGCATCGGTATCGCCCGCGGCATCGCGCTCAACCCGAAGGTCCTGATCTGCGACGAGCCGGTCTCCGCCCTCGACGTGTCGGTCCAGGCGCAGGTGGTCAACCTCATGGAGAAGCTGCAGGACGAGCTCGGGCTGTCCTACGTCTTCATCGCCCACGACCTGTCCGTGGTGCGTCACATCTCCGACCGTGTCGGCGTGATGTACCTCGGGAAGATGGCAGAGCTGGGGGAGGAGGACGACATCTACAGCCGTCCCACCCACCCCTACACCCAGGCCCTGCTGTCGGCCGTGCCCGTGCCGGACCCGACCCTGCGTGACAAGAAGGAGCAGATCGTCCTCCAGGGTGATGTTCCCTCGCCGGCCAACCCCCCGTCGGGGTGCCGGTTCCACACGCGTTGCTGGAAGGTGCAGGACAAGTGCAAGGTCGACATCCCGTTGCTCGAGATGCGCCCAGACGGCCATGGCGAGCACCTGTCGGCCTGCCACTACGCCGAGCCCGGCAAGATCATCGAGACGGTCGACCTCACCGACAAGCGCGTCGACCGCGCCGTCTGAGGTTCTCCCGCGCCATGGGCGCACCGACGGCGCCGTCCCCCGACCGGGGACGGCGCCGTCGGTGCGTGGTCGGAGGGTGGCTCAGTCGCCCTCGCCGGAGCGAGCCCGCAGCAGCCGTCGCAGCGACTCGAGCCTGGAGGCCCCGGCTGGGCCGGCCCGACCCGACTCCACCCAGGCATCGAGCCCGCACTCCTGCTCGTCGTGGGTGCACCCCCGCGGGCACAGGTCCGTGCCGGCCTCGAGGTCGGGGAAGTGCTGGATGATCCGTTCGAGGTCGACGTGGGCGAGCCCGAAGGAACGGACGCCCGGAGTGTCGATGACCCAGCCGTCGCCGCCCGGGAGGCGTAGCGCGACCGCTGACGACGAGGTGTGCCGACCGCGACCGGTGACGTCGTTGACGATCCCGGTAGCCCTGCGGGCGTCGGGAACCAACCCGTTGACGAGGGTGGACTTGCCGACGCCGGAGTGGCCGACGAAGACGCTCATCCGTCCGACGAGGCGCTCGGCGAGTCCTTCCAGGCCGTCGAACCCCGACTCGCCCGTCGAGGTGACGACGTTCGGCACGTTGAGCGGCGCATAGCTCCCGAGGAACTCCGAGGGGTCCTTGAGGTCGGCCTTGGTGAGCACCAGCAACGGCTCGAGACCTGCGTCGTAGGCGGCCACGAGGCAGCGGTCGATGAGGCGGGGGCGTGGCTCGGGGTTGACCAGCGCAGACACGATGACCAGCTGGTCGGCGTTCGACACGATGACCCGCTCGACGGGGTCGGTGTCGTCGGCGCTGCGTCGCAGCACCGAACGACGAGGGGTGAGCCGGACGATCCGGGCCAAGCCGTCGGGGTTGCCGGTGGTGTCCCCCACGAGGCCGACGTCGTCGCCGACGACGATGCCCTTGCGCCCGAGCTCCCTCGCCTTCATGGCCGTCACCAGCCGTTCGGGGGTCCCCTTGCGGCCGGTGCCCCGGGGGATGAGCACCGTGTAGCGGCCGCGGTCCACAGCGGTCACGAAACCGGGCACGGCGTCCTCGTGGGCCGGGCGGTCCTTCGAACGCGGGCGCGAGCCCCGACGGCTCGGTCGGACGCGGACGTCGCTCTCGTCGTAGTCCGAGGTCTTGCGGGTCATGCGTTTGCTGCGCTGGTGCCCGGGGACACCAGGTGGTGCCACAGCTGGGTGAAGTCGGGCAGGGTCTTGGCTACCGTGCCGACGTCCTGGATGACCAACCCGGGGCAGCGCAGCCCGAGAACGGCCCCGGCCATCACCATCCGGTGATCGGCGTAGGTGTGGAACAGGCTGGGCCGCAACGGTCTCGGCTCGATCCGCAAGCCGTCCTCGGTCTCGGTGACCACCGTGCCGAGCGTTCCCAGCTCTCGCGCGAGAGCCGCGAGGCGGTCGGTCTCATGGCCGCGGATGTGCGCCACCCCGCGGATCACGGTGGGGGAGTCGGCGAGCGCGGCCACGGCGGCGACGACCGGCGTGAGCTCGGACGCGTCGTGGAGGTCGACGTCGATGCCGGACACCGCGCCATTGCCAGAGACGGTCAGGCCCTCACGGCTGAGGTTCACGTCGGCACCCATGGCGTCGAGGATGTCGCGGATCGCGTCTCCTGCCTGAGTGGTGTGGTGCGGCCAGCCGGGCACCGTCACCCGTCCGCCGGTGATGAGGCCTGCAGCGAGGAACGGTGCGGCGTTGGACAGGTCGGGCTCGACCTGGACGTCGAGGGCGTTGATCTCCGAGGGCTCGACCCGCCAGGTGTCAGGATCGCTGTCGTCGACGAGCGCCCCGGCGTCGCGCAGGGTCTCGACGGTCATCTCGATGTGCGGCTCCGAGGGCACGGGCTTGCCCTCGTGATGGACCGTGACGCCGTTCTCATAGCGCGGACCGGCCAGCAGGAGTGCCGAGATGAACTGAGAGGACGCCGACGCGTCGAGCGTGACCGTTCCGCCGGGCATGCTGCCGCGGCCACGGACGGTGAACGGCAGGGTGCCACGGCCACCGTCGTCGAGGTCGGCACCCAGCGCACGAAGGGCGTCCAGGACCGGACCCATCGGCCGCAGCCGGGCCTGGGCGTCACCGTCGAAGCTGACTGGTGCGGCGGCCAGCGCGGCGACCGGGGGCAGGAACCGCATCACGGTGCCGGCGAGACCGCAGCCGACGTGGGTGTCACCGCGCAGCGTCGCCGGGGTCACGACCCAGTCGGGCAGCTCGCCAGCCTGCGCTGTGGTGTCGTCGATCCCGGCGCCAAGCTGCCGCAACGCCTGCGCCATGAGCAGGGTGTCGCGCGAGCGTAGTGGGCGGCGCAGCAGGGAGGGCCCGTTGGCGAGCGCGGCCAGGACGAGGAACCGGTTGGTGAGCGACTTGCTGCCGGGCAGGATGACATCGGCGTCGACGTGGTTCGGCACCGCGGGGACGGGCCAGTCGCCCTCCACGGGGCCGGTGGGATCAGCTGAGGGCATCGTGGGCCTGCGACGCCGCGAGTCTGGCCTCGCGACGGGCGGCATGCGCGGCGTGCTTGGCCTCCCTCCGGGTCTGCTTGGCAACTCGCTTGGCGGAGTCACCGAACAGGCCCGCGCGGTAGGCCAGGCCGGGCTTGCCCTCGGTGTCGACCGCGGCGAGCAGGAGCCCACCCATGAGGCCGAGGTTCCTGAGGAAGCCGATCCGCTGGGTCGCGCGCGTCTGCGCGTCGGACTTCTCCCAGAACGGGTGCGCGACATACGTCGTCGGCACCAGCGACCCGACCAGCGCGAGGGCGGCCAGGCGCGGGACGCGGCCGGTGGCGAGCAGCGCCCCACCGCCGAGCATCGTCGCGCCGTTGGCACGAACCAGCAGCTCGGGGTCGTTGGGCAGGCCCAGCGGGGCCACCCGCTCGGCGAGAGGGGCCACCTTGGCCTTGAGTGCGGCAGGGTGCCTCAGCTGCTCCAACCCCTGCACCACGAAGATGGCGGCGAGCATCGGGCGGGCCACACGGCGGACGAGGGTCATGATCACTCCTGTGGACGTCTGGGGAGACGGGTGTTCCCCTGCGCCTCCCTTCCTACCGTATGGGGCCCGTCGGCGTCGCTGCGTACCCTGTCCACCATGTGCGGTCGGTATGCAGCCACAGCCAACCCCGACGAGCTGGTCGAGGAGTTCGAGGTCGACCAGGACCGTACGGCGGACCCGGCGCGAAGCATCCTGAAGAACCCTCAGACCCCGCCGCCGGGCGCCCCCGACTGGAACCTCGCTCCCAGCAAGCAGGCCCCGGTGATCCTCACCCGCATCCCGCGGGAGGAGTCGGCTGCCGCGGGCGCCGACCCCGTGCGGCAGCTGCGGCTGCTCACCTGGGGGCTGGTGCCGAGCTGGTCCAAGGACCTGAAGATCGGGATGCGGATGATCAACGCCCGCGCCGAGTCGGTGCTGGAGAAGAGCTCGTTCGCGAAGGCGGCGGCGTCGCGGCGCTGTCTCGTGCCGGCGCAGGGCTGGTACGAGTGGCAGAAGTCACCCGTGGCCACCGACGCCAAGGGCAACCCGCGCAAGCAGCCGTTCTTCGTGCACCGGGCGGACGGTGACACCGTGGCGTTCGCGGGCCTCTACGAGTTCTGGCGTGACCGCGAGATCGAGGACGGGGACGACCCGCAGGCCTGGCTCACGACGTTCACGATCATCACCACCGACGCCGAGTCCGGGCTGGACCGGATCCACGACCGTCAACCGCTGGTCCTCGAGCGCGACGACTGGGCGACGTGGCTGGACCCCGCGGTCACCGACACCGCCGAGGTCGGTGCGTTGCTCGCGTTCGCCCGACCCGGCCGCTTCGAGGCCCACCCCGTCGGCACTGCTGTCTCGTCCAACCGCAGCAACGGGCCCCAGCTGGTCGAGCCCGCGGGCCTGGCCGAGCTCGACGGCGTCGTCGACCCGATGACCGGGGAGATCATCGGTGGCGGAGCGTGACGATGCCAAGACCCTCGCGGGTGCTCGGCCTCGACACGCCGCAAGGTCCGGCGCGCGCGACCGTCCACCGACCGCCGCGGTCGCACGCCACGCTCGTCCTGGGGCACGGCGCGGGCGGCCAGGGGTGGACGGGAGACGTCGAGGCGATCACCGCGCAGATGGTCCGGCTCGGGTGGGCGGTCGTCCTGGTCGACCAGCCGTGGCGGCTCAAGGGGCTCCGGGTGGCCAGCCGGCCACCGACCCTCGACGAGGCCTGGCTGCCAGTCGTGGCGCAGCTGATGAACGGCCGTGGCGCGCTCCCACGGCCGTTGGTCGTCGGCGGTCGCAGTGCCGGCGCCCGCGTGGCGTGCCGGACCGCACAAGCCTCGGGTGCAGATGGTGTGCTGTGCCTGAGCTTCCCGCTGCACCCGCCGGGCGCGCCAGGCAAGTCCCGGGCTGACGAGCTGCGCCTGCCCCTGGCTGCTGGCCTCCCCTTGCACGTCGTGCAGGGCGTCCGGGACCCGTTCGGCACCCCCGACGAGGTCCGCGCCGAGCTGCCGGACGCGGCATACGTGACAGCCGTGAACGGGACCCACAGCTTTGGCCGCGCGCCCACGGACGTGGTCCTTGCGGCACGGGCGTTCCTTGAGGAGCTGACGCGTGACATCGCGCCACCAGTGACCTGACGCGAGGTCGGCGTCCGGGGAATGACATCCGGCGCAGTGCCGTTGCACGAGATGCCCTCGCCCGCAACCGGAACCTCCATCGCCATCTCCAGGAGCCCCACCCGTGCCACTTTTGACCGCCTCACCGCCCACGAGCGGTGCCACCGCACCCGTGGAGCTGGGCCTGTCCGCCGGCGCGAGCACCACGGCGACCAGACGCGCCCACGCGACGAGCGGGCTAGGCTGGAAGGCGATGACTGAGACCCCTGCCCCCGACGCGACCGTCGACGTGGCCAACGAGACGCCCGAAGAGCGGCAGACCCGCTTCCAGCTCGAGGCCATGCCTCTGCTGGACCAGCTCTACTCCGCCGCCCTGCGGACCACGCGCAACCCGGCCGATGCCGAGGACCTGCTGCAGGAGACCTACACCAAGGCCTTCGCCGCGTTCCACCAGTACCGCCCCGGCACGAACTTCAAGGCCTGGATGTACCGCATCCTCACCAACACCTACATCAACAGCTACCGCAAGAAGCAGCGCGAGCCGCTGAAGTCGGATGCCGCGGAGATCGAGGACTACCAGCTCGCGAGAGCGGAGTCGCACAGCTCCGCCGGCCTGCGCTCGGCCGAGACCGAGGCGCTGGACCACCTGCCCGACACCCAGGTGAAGCAGGCGCTGCAGGAGCTGCCGGAGGACTTCCGGATGGCGGTCTACCTCGCCGACGTCGAGGGTTTCGCCTACAAGGAGATCGCCGAGATCATGCAGACGCCGATCGGAACCGTGATGTCCCGGTTGCACCGCGGCAGGCGTCAGCTGCGTGAGCTGCTGACCGACTACGCCGCCGAGCGCGGCTTCGCGACCCAGGGAGCGGACTCATGAGGTGTGGAAGCGACTCCGGACAGGGGGATGCCGCGGGCACTGACTGCTCAGAGGTCTTGCACCGCGTCTATGAGTACCTCGACGGCGAGATGACCCGTGACGACACGGAGAAGATCGCCCACCACCTCGAAGCGTGTTCCCCCTGCCTGAAGCAGTACGACCTCGACCAGGCGGTCAAGGCGCTCGTGAAGCGATCGTGCGCCTGCGAGGAGGCTCCCGAGGGGCTCCGGACCCAGATCATGGCCCGGATCACCACGATCAGCTACGAGATCTCCGAGTAGCACCCGCCAGGAACACCAGCAACACCAACGACGAAGACGAGAGCGGCGGCCGGACCCCTCAGGGATCC
>JBDSKZ010000046.1:0-20498 GCA_039916625.1 Pedococcus sp. | reverse complement strand
CAGCGGTGCTGCCTACACTTGTGGGGTGATGCTGCACCGCGCTGCCCGATACGCCGTGTCCGGAGCGGCGATGGCCCTGGCTGGAGCCCTGGTGCTCGCCGGCTGTGCCACCGGCGGGGCGGCGAGTGGCCCAGCAGCGGCAACGATGCACCCGGCTGGGACCGCCACGACCACCCCGTCTGCCACGGGTGCGTCCTCCGGTGACTCGGCCGCCCATTCTTCCCCTCCCACCGCAGCCAAGCCGGAGGCGCCGCTGCGCGCGGGCGAGCGGTTCGTCACGCTCCGGATGCCCGCGGCATACACACCCAAGGCGCCCGCCGCCCCGGGGACGGACGACTACCGCTGCTTCCTGCTCGACCCGCGCGTCACGGCCAAGTCGGTCGTGACCGGCATCAACGTGCTGCCCGGCAACCCCGCCGTGGTCCACCACGTCATCCTCTTCCGCGTCCCGCCCAGCCAGGTGTCGCGCGCGCAGGCGCAGGACGACCGGCAGGCAGGCCAGGGCTGGACCTGCTTCGGTGGCACCGGTGTCGAGGGCCAGGGCGCCACCCTCGACAACGCTCCGTGGCTGGGCGCCTGGGCACCCGGCGGGGGTGAGAGCCTGCTGGCCAAGGACCTCGGCATGCCGCTCGAGCCCGGCTCACAGATCGTCATGCAGGTCCACTACAACCTGCTGGTCGGCAACCAGCCCGACACCTCCGCGGCCAAGCTGCGCGTCGCTGCCGACGACGGGACGCGCAAGACCCTCGACACGGTGCTCCTGCCCGGACCGGTCGAGCTGCCCTGCCGCCCCGGTCGCACCGGCGCCCTGTGTGCTCGCGAGGCCGCGGTCGCCGATGTGCAGCAGCGGTTCGGATCGGGTTCCGGGGCGACGGCCAACCTGCTGCACCTGCTCTGCGGACCCATCAGGGCCACCCCGACGCAGTCGTGCACGCGCCCGGTCACCCGGTCCGGCACCATCCGGGCGGTGGCCGGGCACATGCACCTGCTGGGCCGCAGCATCTCGGTCGTGGTCAACCAGGGGAAGAAGGGCGAGCGCAAGATCCTCGACCTGCCGGTATGGGACTTCGACAACCAGGGGAGCAAGCCGGTCTCGCCCAAGCTGGGCGTCAAGCCGGGGGACACCCTGACCGTCACCTGCCGACATGACCAGGGCCTGCGCGACCGGCTGCCGGCCCTGGCCGGGGTGCCCGAGCGCTACGTCGTGTGGGGTGAGGGAACGACCGACGAGATGTGCCTGGGGATCGTGCTGATGACGCGCCCCTAGGCTGTCCGGGTGCACCAGTCCACGCCGGCGACCGCCGAGAGCGGCCGCGAGTTCGTCCTCACCGTCTCCTGCCCCGACCGCCGCGGCATCGTGCACGCCGTCTCAGGAGTCATGCTCGACCTGTCGATGACGATTCTCGACAGCCAGCAGTTCGCCGACGCGACGTCGGGGGAGTTCCACCTGCGCATGCACCTCGTGCGCGAGGGTGCCGCCCTGCCGGTCACCGATGTCGACGCAGCGCTCGCCCCCGTGGCTGTGCAGTTCGCGATGGAGTATGCCGTGCACGACCTGTCCCAGCGCCGGCGCGTGCTCGTCATGGTGAGCCAGCAGGGGCACTGCCTCAACGACCTGCTGTTCCGGGTCGAGAGCGGCTCCCTGCCGATCGAGGTGCCGGCGATCGTGTCCAACCACGAGGACTTTCGCGGGCTCGCGCAGTGGCACGGTGTCCCGTTCCACCACGTCCCGGTGACGAAGGCGACCAAGGCGGTAGCCGAGCTGCGGCTGCGTGAGCTCATCGTCGAGCACCGCGCCGACACCGTGGTGCTCGCGCGCTACATGCAGATCTTGTCGGCGGATCTGTGCGCCGACCTGCCAGGGCGGGTCATCAACATCCACCACTCACTGTTGCCGAGCTTCAAGGGCGCCAAGCCCTACAGCCAGGCCCACGACCGCGGCGTCAAGGTGATCGGGGCCACCGCCCACTACGTGACGGCCGACCTCGACGAGGGGCCGATCATCGAGCAGGACTTCCGCCGCGTCGACCACCGGATGAGCCCGGCCCAGCTGGCCTCAGTGGGGCAGGAGCTGGAGGCGATGGCCCTGGCCCGCGCGGTCCGCTGGCACGCGGAGCACCGCGTGGTCCTGCGCGGCCGTCGCACCATCGTCTTCGACTGACCCGACGCGACCCGAGACCCGAGACCCGGGGTGCAAAGCGGGGGTTGCTCGGGGAAACCAGTGTCTATACGTCCCGTGTTGCCGAGCAACCCCCGCTTTGCGGGGAAGGTTGCCGGGAGGGCGGCGGGAAGGTGGCGGGACCGGCGCCGGGTCAGGGCGCCCTCGTGCCGTCCGCCGCGCGTCGCAGGGCCCTCAGGTACCCCAGCGCGGCGACCTTCTGCAGCTGCCAGCTGACCGGTCCACCGAGGCGCGCAGGGAGTGTCGCGGCGCGCGAGTAGGCGCGGATGACGCCATACACGTCGTCGCCACGTCGCTCGACGAGGAAGCCCTCCTCACCGCTCTCGAGGTGGCCGCGCAGCGTGCCGTAGCCGAAACCGGTGCGCTCCGGCCCCTCGACGGTCCACACGACGCGACAGGGGATGGGCAGGACGAGCAGGCGACTGAGGATCTCGACCCCCTCCGCCGCCCGGGGTGCGGTCGTGACGGGCCGCAGCCCGATGCCGCGCTGGGGCGCCCACCGCATCAGCGCCTCCGACACCCGTGCGTATGCCGCGTCGCCGGCTCCCAGCCGCCGCTCCAGCTCGAGGTGGTGGAAGTCCGCCGGCAGCGGGCCGTCGAGAGTCAACCCCCGGGGCTCGTAGGTGAGGGGCAGGTGGGCGAGGTCGGTCAGCTTCACGGGTGGGTCTCCTTCGTCGGTCGGTCGGCAGCCGCGGCGACGACGGCCGCCGCCTGCTCGATCGTGTCGACCAGGTGCAGGGCGTCGCCCAGCGGTCGGCCCTGCCCGAGGGCCTGCACCGCCGACCAGATCGGCACGGTGTCGGTCCAGTACTCCTGGCCCACGAGTACGACCGGTGGCAGGCCGGTGGAAGCAGGGGCGTAGTAGAGCGGCGTCAGGGCCTGGAAGACCTCCTGCACGGTGCCGGCCGCACCCTCGAGGACGACGAGCCCGGCGGTGGCGCGCGACAGCAGCCCGTCCTCACGGATGGCGTTGGAGAAGTACTTGCCGATGCCGTGGCAGAACACGTTCGGCGGCTCGTGGCCGTAGAACCACGTGGGGATGCCGAGGCTGCGACCTGCACCGAGCTCAGCAGGGGCCACCGCTGCCAGGTCGCGTCGGACATCGAGGGCCAACCCGGCCCAGGCGCCGATGTCGGGCCGGAACGACGGCACCGCAGCCAGCCTCTCGAGGGCTGTTGCGAGGCTCGCCTCGTCCGGGGCGAAGGCACCGAGGTTGGCCGCCTCCATCGCTCCCGGTCCACCGCCGGTGGCGACGACGAGCCCGAGGGCGGCAAGCCGGTGGCCGACCTGGGCCGCCTCGGCATAGGCGGTGCCTCCGCGCTCGAGCGCATGCCCACCCATCACGCCGACCACCGGACGTCCGTCGACGAACTCGTCGAGGGCGTCGGTCACCGAGTCGTCGTGGATGGCTCGAAGGAGCGTCACGAAGGCGTCGTGGTGGTGGATGCCGTCGCGCGCCCAGCGGTAGGCACGGGCGTCCGGTGTCGCGGCATAGCCGTGCGAGGCCAGGCCGTCGTAGAGCTCGTCGGGGGAGTAGAGCGTTGCCCGGTAGGGGTTGACCGGGGCGTGCGGGTCGGTCGGGAAGACCAGCGCCTGGTGGGCGCGCAGGTGCGCGTCGAGCGCAGGCGACAGACGGCCGCCCAGGACCACGAGGCCGGTGAGGTCGTGGCGCGCGAGCAGCTCGTCCTCGTGGAGGGTGAGGTCGAGGTCCTGAAGCCGCGCCCCGGACAGCGTCCTCCCGGAGACGAGCAGGGCGTCCAGCGCCGCGAGTGACTCGACCTCGCGCCGCACCGCCCGGCGAGCCCTGCCGACCACCCCGGGGAGGGGTTCGCTGAGTGACCCGTCGGTGGTGCTCCTGCGGGCGCCGACCATGGCTCGACTCTAGGTGTGTTCGGCTCAGACGTTGCCGAGGACCCGGTCCACGGCAACCTCGATGACCACGCGCTGGGGGTTCTCGCGTGGGACGCGGTAGCGGGCGGCATACCGCTGTTCGGCGTCAGCCACCGACGACCGGTCGTCGAGGACGCTGGCCGACCCCTCGAAGGACAGCCAGTGCCGCCCGTCCACCTGGCACAGCACGGCGCGGCAGCCGGCGGCTGCGTTGCGCGCCTTGCGACTCGACCCGCTCGTGATGACGCGCGCCACGAGCGCACCGGGGTCCCAGGTGAAGCCGACCGGCACGACGTGCGGGGTCCCGTCCGGGCGCAGCGTGGTCAGGGTCGCGAGGTGGCGGACGGTGACGAACTCGAGGGCAGCGGCCGACAGGTCGGCGGGTGGCGTGGACACCCCCGGAGTCTGCCATCGGGCTCGGCACGGACGGCCAGGAGGGCTCGTGCGCCGACGGTGCGGCACACGAGCCCTCCTGGGCGGTGCCCTCGGACCAGGCTGGCTGGGTCACGAGGACGGCTGGCTCAGAGGTGCTTCTCGGCGTCCTTCAGGACCGAGCGCAGCCGGCTCTCGATGTCGTCGAACTCGGTCTGGCCGATGATGAGCGGCGGGGCGAGCTGGATGACCGGGTCGCCACGGTCGTCGGCGCGGCAGTAGATGCCGGCGTCGAAGAGCGCCTTGGACAGGTAGCCGCGCAGCAGCCGCTCCGACTCGGCCTCGTCGAACGTCTCGCGGGTGTCCTTGTCCTTGACGAGCTCGATGCCGTAGAAGTACCCGGCCCCGCGGACGTCGCCGACGATGGGCAGGTCGAGCAGCTTCTCCAAGGTCGACCGGAACTTCGGGGCGTTCTCCTTGACGTGGTCGTTGAGGCCCTCGCGGTCGAAGATGTCGAGGTTGGCCATCGCCACCGCCGAGCTCACCGGGTGACCACCGAAGGTGTAGCCGTGCATGAAGCTGGTCGTGCCGTGCTTGAACGGCTCGAACAGGCGGTCGCTGGCGATCATCGCGCCGATGGGGGAGTACCCGGAGGTCATGCCCTTGGCGCAGGTGATGATGTCGGGCTGGTAGCCGAAGTCGTCGCAGGCGAACATCGACCCGATCCGGCCGAACGAGCAGATCACCTCGTCCGAGACCAGCAGCACGTCGTACTCGTCGCAGATCTCGCGGACCCGTTCGAAGTAGCCGGGCGGCGGCGGGAAGCACCCGCCGGAGTTCTGCACCGGCTCGAGGAAGACGGCGGCAACGGTGTCGGGGCCCTCGAACTCGATGGCCTCGGCGATGCGGTCGGCGGCCCAGCGGCCGAACGCCTTCTCGTCGTCGCGCAGGTGCTCGGGGGCGCGGTAGTGGTTGGTGTTGGGGACCTTGAAGGCGCCCGGTACCAGCGGCTCGAACATCTCCTTGGCGGCCGGGATGCCGGTGATGGACAGCGCGCCCTGCGGGGTGCCGTGGTAGGCCACCGCCCGGCTGATCACCTTGTGCTTGGTGGGCTTGCCGGTGAGCTTGAAGTACTGCTTCGCGAGCTTCCAGGCGCTCTCGACGGCCTCGCCCCCACCGGTGGTGAAGAAGACCCGGTTGAGGTCACCGGGGGCACCGGCGGCGAGGCGCTCGGCGAGCTCGATGGCCCTGGGGTGGGCGTAGGACCACAGCGGGAAGAACGCGAGGTCCTTGGCCTGCTTGGCGGCCGCGTCGGCGAGCTCCTGGCGACCGTGGCCGACCTGGACGACGAACAGGCCGGCGAGCCCGTCGATGTACTCCTTGCCCTGGTCGTCCCAGATCTTGTGGCCCTCGCCACGCACGATGACGGGGACCTTGCCGCCCTCCTCGTACGTGGAGTGGCGGGTGAAGTGCATCCACAGGTGGTCCCGTGCGGCATCGGCGTACGCCGTGCCGGCGGGAGTAGTGACGGGCGTGGGAGAAATGGTCATCGGGTACCCCAGTTGTAGTGCTGCTTGTTGAGTTTCAGGTAGACGAACGTCTCGGTGGTCTGCACCCCGGGAAGGGTCCGGATCCGCTTCGTGAGGAGCTCGAGCAGCTCGGTGTCGTCTTCACAGACGACCTCAGCGAGGATGTCGAAGGAGCCCGCTGTGGTGACGACGTAGTCGACCTCGGCCATGGCCGACAACGCGTCGGCGACGGGTGTGAGGTCACCGTTGACGCGGATGCCGATCATCGCCTGGCGCCGGAACCCCACCTGGAGGGGATCGGTGACCGCGACGATCTGCATGACCTCCTGGTCGAGGAGGCGCTGCACCCGCTGGCGCACCGCCGCCTCCGACAGCCCGACCCGCTTGGCGATCGTGGCATAGGACTGCCGCCCGTCCTCCTGGAGCTGCTCGATGATCGCCTTCGACAAGTCGTCGAGGCGTGCATCGGTACTGCTGCCGGGAGTGCGGGTCACGTCGCCATGGTGGCGGTGGATCTCGTTTGGCGCAAGTCCACATGCGACGGAATCGGTTGCCAAGATTTAGATTTGGTGTCGTTTTCCTCATCGAACTTCGGAGAACCTATTGAAATCCGTGGCTCTGGGTCTACAGTGCCAACCACCGGAACTCGTCCCCGAACCGCATTGGAGTGTCTGTGAGCGCCACGTCCGCCGGCCCCCCCGCTAGCCCTCGTGTCCTGAGAAACTTCGTCAACGGCCAGTACGTGGAGGCCCAGACCGACGCGCGGGCCGACATCGTCAGCCCGGTCACCGCCCAGGTCGTCGCCACCGCCCCCATCTCCACGGCGCACGACGTCGATGCCGCCTACGCCGCGGCGAGCAAGGCCTTCCAGGAGTGGGGACAGACCACACCCAGCGAGCGCCAGGCGGCGCTGCTGAAGTTCGCCGACGAGATCGAGCGTCGCGCCGACGAGTTCGTCAAGCTCGAGGCCGAGAACACGGGCAAGCCACACGCCCTCACCGCGAGTGAGGAGATGCCGCCTATGGTGGACCAGATCCGCTTCTTCGCCGGTGCCGCCCGCGTGCTGGAGGGCCGCTCGGCCGGGGAGTACATGAAGGGCCACACGAGCTGGATCCGACGCGAGCCGATCGGGGTCGTCGGCCAGGTCACCCCGTGGAACTACCCGATGATGATGGCGACCTGGAAGATCGCCCCGGCGCTGGCCGCCGGCAACACCGTCGTCCTCAAGCCCTCGGACACCACCCCCGAGACGACCCTGCTCATGGCAGAGATCGCCTCGCAGTTCCTGCCCGCGGGCACCTTCAACGTCGTCACCGGTGACCGTGACACCGGCCGCGCCGTGGTCGAGCACAGGACACCTGCGCTCGTGGCCATCACCGGGTCGGTCCGTGCCGGTATGGCGGTGGCCGAGAGTGCCGCCCGTGACCTCAAGCGCGTCCACCTCGAGCTCGGCGGCAAGGCGCCGGTCATCGTCTTCGACGATGCCGACATCGAGGCCGCCGTCGAGGGGATCGCCATCGCCGGCTACTTCAACGCCGGCCAGGACTGCACCGCTGCGACTCGCGTGCTCGCTGCACCGCACATCCACGACGACTTCGTCGCGGCGCTCTCGGAGTACGCCAAGAACTCTGCCAAGGTCGGCCTGCCCGACGACGCGGACGCGCTCCTCGGGCCGGTCAACAACCGCACCCAGCTCGAGCGTGTCGAGGGGTTTCTTTCGCGGCTGCCCGACCATGCCACGGTGTCGGCAGGTGGCCACCGCCTCTCGGCCCTGGGCGACGGGTTCTTCCTCGAGCCCACCGTGCTGTCCGGCCTCAACCAGGACGACGAGGCCATCCAGGACGAGATCTTCGGGCCCGTGATCACCGTGCAGCGGTTCACCGACGAGCAGGAGGCCATCCGCTGGGCCAACGGCGTCGACTACGGTCTGGCCTCCAGCGTGTGGACCAAGGACTTCGGTCGGGCCATGCGCGTGTCCAAGGCGCTCGACTTCGGCTGCGTCTGGATCAACACCCACATTCCTGTCGTCGCGGAGATGCCGCACGGCGGTTTCAAGAAGTCTGGTTACGGCAAGGACCTGTCCATGTACGGCTTCGAGGACTACACCCGCATCAAGCACGTGATGGCCAACATCGACAGCTGACCCGCCCGTGGCGTGTGCCACGTCGACCCAGCCCCCACCCCTAGGAGCTACGCCCATGACCGACCAACTCCCCCTCAGCATCCAGGCCGCGTTCGCGCGTGGCGCGCTCAGCAGGCGTGCCGTGATGTCCGGAGCCCTTGGCCTCGGCGCTCTCGGTGCCCTCAGCGCCTGCGGCTCGAAGGGCACGAACCAGTCCTCCGGAAGCGGCGCCCCGTCGGCCAAGGCTGCCGAGGATCTCTCGGACACCGAGAAGATCGTCAACTGGTCGAACTGGCCCGAGTACATCGATGTCGACGACAAGACCCAGGCGCGTCCCAGCCTCGACGAGTTCGCCAAGGAGACCGGGATCAAGGTCACCTACACCGAGGACTACAACGACAACGACGAGTTCTACGCCAAGGTCCGTCCCCTGCTCGCCGCCGGGACGGCCACGGGCCGCGACACCTGGTGCAGCACCGACTGGATGGTCGCCCGGCTCATCCAGCAGGGCTATGTCCAGAAGCTGGACCTCGCCAACATCCCCAACCACAAGAACGTCGACGCCTCGCTGCTTAACGTCGAGTTCGACCCCGGCCGGCTCTACTCCCTGCCCTGGCAGAGCGGCTTCGCAGGCATCGCCTACAACCCGAAGGCCACCGGCGGCAAGAAGGTCGAGTCCGTCGACCAGCTGCTCACCGACCCCGCGCTGAAGGGCAAGGTCACGCTCCTCACCGAGATGAGGGACACCGTCGGACTGGTCATGATGGCGATGGGCAAGAGCATCGAGAAGTTCACCGATGCCGACTTCATGGCCGCGATCGAGGAGATCAAGAAGGCCAAGGAGTCCGGCCAGCTCAAGGGATTCACCGGCAACGAGTACACCAAGCCGCTCGCGTCCGGTAACACCGCTGCCTGCTTCGGGTGGACCGGCGACATCGTCCAGCTGCAGGCCGACAACTCGTCGCTGGGCTACACGCTGCCCCAGACGGGCTGCACCCTGTGGTCGGACAACTTCGTCATCCCGGCGCTGGCCAAGCACAAGAAGAACGCCGAGACCCTGATCAGCTACTACTACGACCCGAAGGTGATGGCCAAGGTCGTGGACTACGTCAACTACATCTCACCGGTCCAGGGGACCAAGGCCATCCTCACCACCGAGGACCCCGGAGTGGCGAAGAACCCGCTGATCTTCCCCGACGCCGCCACCCTCGAGCGCGCCCAGGTCTTCCGCGGACTCACGTCCGCCGAGGAGACCAAGTACAACGCCGCCTTCGCCGACCTCACGGCGGGGTGACGTGGCATCGGAGCACGCCGACGACCTGAGGCTCGTCGGCATCAGCAAGGAGTTCGAGACCTTCACCGCGGTCCACCCCACGGACCTGACGGTCCCTGCAGGGACCTTCTTCGCGCTGCTGGGCCCGTCGGGGTGCGGCAAGACGACCACCCTGCGGATGGTCGCAGGACTGGAGGAGCCGACCTCCGGGTCGATCTTCATCGGCGACCGCGACATCACGGGCACCCGGGCATTTCGACGCAACGTCAACACGGTGTTCCAGTCCTACGCGCTCTTCCCGCACATGACGGTGGCCGAGAATGTCATGTTCGGGCTGAAGCGCAGGGGTGACAAGGACGCCAAGGCCAAGGCCGAAGGTGTCCTGTCGCTGGTCCAGCTGGACCCGGTCGCCAGCAAGAAGCCCGCCCAGCTGTCCGGCGGCATGCAGCAACGAGTGGCCCTGGCCAGGGCGATCGTCAACCGCCCCGACGTCCTGCTGCTCGATGAGCCGCTGGGCGCCCTCGACCTCAAGCTGCGCCGGCAGATGCAGATCGAGCTCAAGCGGATCCAGTCGGAGGTCGGGCTGACCTTCATCCACGTCACCCACGACCAGGAGGAGGCCATGACCATGGCCGACACCATCGCGGTGATGAACGCCGGGCGGATCGAGCAGCTCGGTGACCCCGCAACGCTGTACGAGCGGCCCGCCTCGACCTTCGTCGCGAACTTCCTCGGCCAGTCGAACCTGCTCGCTGCGACCATCAAGACCAACCCGAACGCTGGGGTGGCGCTCGCCGACTCCCACGGCGCCGAGATCGCGGTCGAGGCCGACCACCTCCCCCAGGGCCTGACCGAGGTGTGGATCGGGGTTCGTCCCGAGAAGCTTCGGCTGGGCGAGCAGGGCCGCAACCACCTTCGCGGCGTCGTCACCGATGTCTCGTTCATGGGGGTGTCGACCCAGTACCTCGTGAAGATGTCCTGGGGGCTCGAGCTGACCGTCGTCCAGCAGAACGACGGGTCGTCCAGGGCCACCGTCGGCGAGAACATCACCGTGTCCTGGGACCCCGGCCACGAGTTCGTCCTCGATGCGCGCCAGCCCGGGAACGCCGGGATCATGGACGTCGAGGACAACCATGGCTGACGTGGCCGTCCGGGGCACGTCGGCCTCGGCGCCACCGCGCCGACGCCGGCGACGGAACTGGGTGCCATACGCACTCCTGGCGCCCGGGGTGGTGTGGCTGTTCGTCTTCTTCGTCGTCCCGATGATCACGATGGCTTCCCAGTCGATGCAGGAGGGGAATGTCTACGACGGGTATGCCTTCACCGGCAACGTCGGCATCTACGGCCAGGCGCTCCAGCAGTACTGGACCCAGCTGTTGCGCTCGTTGGGGTACGCCGGAACGGCCACGGTGCTCGCCTTGCTCCTGGGCTACCCGCTCGCCTACTTCATCGCGACCCGCAAGGGCGCCTGGAAGAACATCCTCCTGGTCCTGGTCATCGCCCCGTTCTTCACCAGCTTCCTCATCCGTACGCTGGCGTGGCAGACCATCCTCTCCGACAAGTACCCGGTGGCCGGCTTCTTCCGGTGGGCGCACCTCACCGACGTCCTCCAGGCGGTGGGCCTGACCGAGAACAGCTCTCTGCTGTCGAGCAAGTTCGCCGTGATCATGGGGCTGATGTACAACTTCCTGCCGTTCATGATCCTGCCGTTGTACTCCTCGCTCGAACGCCTCGACCTGCGGCTCGTCGAGGCAGCGCGTGACCTCTATGCGACGCCCCGGCAGACGTTCCTGCACGTCACGTGGCCGCTCTCGCTGCCGGGGGTGGTGGCAGGGACCCTGCTGACGTTCATCCCCGCGACCGGGGACTTCATCAACTCCAAGCTGCTCGGGAACACCCAGACGGTGATGATCGGCCAGGTCATCGATGCGCAGTTCCTCCGGGTGCTGGACTACCCGCTCGCTGCCGCCCTGTCGTTCATCCTGCTGCTGCTCATCCTCACGATCGTGATCGTCTACGTGCGCAGGGCCGGCACCGAGGAGCTGGTGTGAGATGAAGCTGCTCACCTGGTTGCGTCGTCACGCCCTGGCCTTCGTCGCGATGGGGGTCCTGACGATCCTGCTGGTCCCCAACGTCGTCGTCGCGGTGTTCTCCTTCAACAAGCCCAACGGCCGCTACAACTACGAGTGGGTCCGGTTCTCCACCGACGCATGGCTGAACCCCTGCGGGACGCCGGGCATCTGCGACTCCCTGGGTCTGAGCCTTCGCATCGGGCTGATCGCCTCGGTCATCGCCACGGTGCTGGGGACGATGGTCGCCTTCGCGCTGGGGCGGCACCGGTTCCGTGGCAGGTCCGGCACCAACCTGCTCATCTTCATGCCGATGGCCACCCCCGAGGTCGTCATGGGGTCCAGCCTGCTCACCCTGTTCATCGCCCTGGGTGTCTCCACAGGCACTCTCGCGATCCTCATCGCGCACATCATGTTCTGCCTGTCCTTCGTCGTCGTCGCGGTCAAGGCACGCGTGAGCGCACTCGACCCCAAGCTCGAGGAGGCGGCTGCCGACCTGGGGGCCAACCCCTTCCAGACCTTTGTGCGGGTCACGCTGCCGCTGGCAGCACCGGGCATCGCCGCGGGCGGCCTGCTCGCCTTCTCCCTGAGCTTCGACGACTACATCATCACCAACTTCAACGCCAGCCCGAGCTCGATCACCTTCCCCATGTACGTCTGGGGGGCCGCCCAGCGCGGGACTCCCGTCCAGATCAACGTCATCGGGACCGTGATGTTCGTCCTGTCCGTGACGATCGTCCTGGTGGGCCAGCTGGTCGCTGCTCGACGGGCGAGGAAGGCCTGAACGCATGCGGATCCTCATGATCGGCGCGGGCGGGGTGGGCGACGCCGCAGCGCGCATCGCCGTCGAGCGAGACTTCTTCGAGCTGCTGGTCGTCGCCGACTACGACCTCGCCAGGGCCGAAGCGACCGTCGCGAACGCCACCGCCCGCCGCCCGCGCGAGGACCGGCTGGTCGCGGCCGTGGTGGATGCCTCCGATGGGGCGGCGGTGGCGGCACTGGCGATGCAGTACGCGGTGACGCACGTGTTCAACGCCGTGGACCCGCGCTTCGTCATGCCGATCTTCCGAGGGGCCCTCGCGGCCGGCGCCAACTACCTCGACATGGCGATGAGCCTCTCGCAGCGACATCCCGACGAGCCCTACGCCAAGGCGCACGTCAAGCTCGGTGACGAGCAGTTCGCCATGGCGGGGCAGTGGGAGGCGACCAACCGGCTCGCCCTGGTCGGCATGGGCGTCGAGCCCGGCCTGTCCGACGTGTTCGCCCGCTACGCCTCGGACCACCTGTTCTCCCACATCGAGGAGCTCGGCACGCGCGACGGCGCCAACCTGACCGTCCACGACGCCGAGTGCAACGAGACGTTCGCCCCCGGCTTCTCGATGTGGACGATCATCGAGGAGTGCCTCAACCCGCCCGTCGTGTGGGAGAAGGCGCGCGCCGATGCCGCCGGTGGCGACCTCGAGGCGGGCTTCAGCACGTTGCCGGCGTTCGCCGAGCCCGAGGTGTTCGAGTTCCCCGAGGGCATCGGCCCTGTCGAGTGCGTCCACGTCGAGCACGAGGAGGTGCTCCTCATGCCGCGTTGGGTCGACGCCGAGCGGGTCACCTTCAAGTACGGCCTCGGCGAGGAGCTCATCACCATCCTCAAGACGCTGCGGACGCTCGGCCTGGACCGCACCGACCTCGTCACGGTCAAGGGCGTCGAGGTGTCGCCGCGCGACGTCGTTGCCGCAGTGGTCGCTGACCCCGCCACCATCGGCCCGCAGATGGTGGGCAAGACGTGTGCCGGGCTGTGGGTCACCGGCACCGGCAAGGACGGTCGGCCGCGTCGCACCTACCTCTACCACGTGTCCGACAACGAGGACACGATGCGCGAGTATGGCGCCCAGTGCGTCGTGTGGCAGACCGCGGTCAACCCCGTGGTCGCCCTCGAGCTGCTCGCCGGCGGGACGTGGAGCGGCACGGGAGTCCTGGGCCCAGAGGCCTTCGACGCGGTGCCCTTCCTCGAGCTGCTGAAGGCACCCAAACCCGAGGGCTACGGTTCTCCCTGGGCCATGGAGGACCGCTGAGCCAACCAGCCCCCGGCGCGGCTAGGGTCGGAACATGACGCGATACGGGCAGCAGTACGGACCCGACTTCACCTTCCTCGGCGTGGACCGCTGCGACCTCGATGACGAGAGCACGTATGCCGACGCCGACGTCGTGATCCTCGGCGCACCGTTCGACGGCGGCACGTCCCACCGACCGGGAACGCGGTTCGGGCCACAGGCGATCCGGATGGCCGACTACCTGCCCCACGACGGGTCCCGGCCGTCGCTGGCACTGCGCACCGACGGACTCGTGGACCTCAGGGTCGTCGACGCGGGCGATGTCGAGATGTACTCCGGAGACGTCGAGCGGTCCCTTCCGAAGCTCGAGGCCGCGGTGGAGAAGGTGACCCGGGCCGGCGCCATACCGGTGGTGCTCGGTGGTGACCACTCGATCGCGTTCCCGGACGCCAAGGGGGTCGCCAACGTCCTCGGCCACGGGCGGGTGTCGATGATCCACTTCGACGCCCACGCCGACACCGGAGACATCGAGTTCGGGTCGCTGTGGGGTCACGGCCAGCCGATGCGCCGGCTGATCGAGTCCGGGGCCCTGCGCGGTGACCGGTTCCTCCAGGTCGGGCTGCGCGGCTACTGGCCGCCGCCGGAGACCCTCGACTGGATGGCCGGGCAGGAGATGCGGTCGTTCGAGATGACCGAGATCGTCCACCGCGGCCTGCAGGAGTGCCTCACCGACGCCTTCGCCATCGCGACCGACGAGTGCGAGGGCGTCTTCCTGTCCGTCGACATCGACGTGTGCGACCCCGGCCACGCACCGGGCACGGGCACGCCGGAGCCCGGTGGGCTCTCGGCCCGTGAGCTGCTCGACTCGGTCCGACGGATCTGCCTCGAGCTCCCGGTCGTCGGTGTCGACGTCGTCGAGGTCAGCCCGCCCTACGACCACGCCGACATCACCGCGGCGCTGGCGAACCGCGTCGTCCTCGAAGTGCTCTCGGCGATTGCGCGTCGTCGACAGGACGAGCGCGACGGCACCAGCTGGGACCCCGCGCAGCCGCTGCTCGCCGGCCGCTCGGGTGCCATACCCGAGGGCCACATCGCCCCCCACCACCACACGCACTCGACCCACCACCAGCACGACCACGCATCCACGGAGGAACCGTCCTGATGGCCAGCACCCAGAAGTCGCTCATCGAGTCCGTCCCGAAGGGCCTGCTCATCGCCGGCCGCTGGCGCGACAGCAGCGACGGCCGGACCATCGCCGTCGAGGACCCTTCCAGTGGCAGCACGATCACCCGCGTCGCCGACGCCTCCGTCGCCGACGGCAAGGCCGCCCTCGATGCAGCTGTTGCAGCGCAGGGGGACTGGGCCCGGACCCCGCCGCGTGACCGGGGGGAGATCCTGCGATCGGCCTTCGAGAAGATCACCGAGCGGGCCGAGGAGTTCGCCACGCTGATGACGCTCGAGATGGGCAAGACGCTGGCCGAGTCGCGTGGTGAGGTGACCTACGGCGCCGAGTTCTTCCGCTGGTTCTCGGAGGAGGCCGTGCGGATCACCGGTCGCTGGTCGACGGCGCCCAACGGGGCCACCCGGCTGCTGACGATGAAGAAGCCGGTCGGCCCGACGCTGATGATCACGCCGTGGAACTTCCCGCTCGCGATGGGCACCCGCAAGATCGGTCCTGCCATCGCGGCCGGCTGCACGATGGTCATGAAGCCCGCGAGCCAGACGCCGCTGACGATGCTCGCGCTGGCCGAGCTGCTGCGCGAGTGCGGGCTGCCGGACGGTGTCCTCAACGTGGTGACCACCTCGCGCACCGGTGACGTCATGGAGCCCCTCATCCGGGACGAGCGGCTGCGCAAGCTCACCTTCACCGGCTCGACCAACATCGGACGTCGCCTCGTCGAGCAGTCCGCCGAGCGACTGCTGCGGGTCTCGATGGAGCTCGGCGGCAACGCACCCTTCCTCGTGTTCGAGGATGCCGACCTCGACCGCGCCGTCGACGGCGCGATGCTCGCCAAGATGCGCAACATCGGTGAGGCCTGCACCGCTGCCAACCGGTTCTACGTCCACGAGGGCGTCGTGGAGGAGTTCTCCGCCAAGTTCGCGAAGCGGATGGCAGCGCTGACCCTCGGCAAGGGCACCAAGAAGGGCGTCGACGTCGGCCCGCTCATCGACGGCAAGGCCCGTGACGGTGTGGCCGAGCTCGTCGAGCACGCCCGAGCCCAGGGTGCGACGGTCCTCACCGGTGGCAAGGCGGCTCCCGGCCGTGGCTACTTCTACGAGCCCACCGTCATCACCGGTGTCCGCAAGGACGCCCGGATGATGCACGAGGAGATCTTCGGCCCGGTGGCCCCGATCGCCTCGTTCAGCACCGAGCAGGAGGCCATCGACCTCGCCAACGACACGCAGTACGGCCTGGCCTCGTACGTCTTCACCAACGACCTCAGCCGGGTCATCCGGGTCAGCGAGGCGCTGGAGTACGGGATGATCGGGATCAACCAGGGGGTCATCTCCAACCCGGCAGCGCCGTTCGGTGGGGTCAAGGCCTCGGGCTTCGGCCGCGAGGGCGGCTTCGAGGGCATTGAGGAGTACCTCGAGACGACGTACGTCGGCATCGCTCCCTGACGGCCCGCCCGCCCGCTGAGATCACCGGGTGAAGTTGTCCGAAGTGCTCACGAACGGCCACCGATCGCGGTTCAATCGGTCTCATGACCATTGTCGAGCCCGTCGAGACCTGGGCGGAGCCCGCCCTGTCGGCGCCGTACGCGCGCACCGCCCCGTGCCTGCGTTCCCTCACCGAGGTCCTCGCCGAGACCGACGAGAAGATGCGTACCGGCCGGGCGGCCGGGGCCCGCGTCTGGCCGACCGGCTTCGACAGCCTCGACGTCGCCCTCACCGGAGGGTTCCGCTCGGGTGAGCTGATCCTGCTCGGTGGCCCCCAGGGGCTCGGCAAGACGGCGATGGCCCTGCAGATGCTGCGCAACGCGGTCGTCGCCAACCGGTCCGCACTCTACTTCTCCTACGAGCACGACGCCCACAGCGTCCTCGAGCGGCTGCTCGCCATCGAGGCCGGAGCGATCGCGGGCTCCGACGGCATCAGCCTGACGAGGATCCGCCAACGGTTCGAGGCCCGTCACAGCAGCGCCGACGCGATGCGCGACCGCTTCGCAGGCACCCCCGGCGGCGTCGAGGCGGTCACCGCCCTCGAGGCGTACGGTGACCGCCTGCACATCCACACCTCCAGCGGCTTGCACACCACGCTCGAGGAGATCCGCAGCTCCCTCGAGTCCTTCGTGCGTCAGCAGGGCCAGCCTCCGCTGGTCCTCGTGGACTACCTCCAGAAGGTGCCGGTCGCGAACTTCTCCGGCGGCGAGGACGAGCGGGTCGCTTTCGTGGTCGAACGACTCAAGGACCTGGCGCTGGAGTTCCGGGTGCCGGTGCTGGCCATCTCCGCAGCGGACATGGACAGCCTGCAGACGGGCAAGCGGATGAGGGTCAGCGACCTGCGTGGCTCATCCGCACTGGCCTACGAGTCGGATGTCATCCTCGTCCTCAACGACAAGTACGACGTCGTGGCCAAGCACCACCTCGTCTACCACCTCGAGAACGCCGAGCGCTTCCGGCAGTGGGTCGTGATGACCATCGAGAAGAACCGCGGTGGTGTCGGCCACGTCTCGCTGGAGTTCCGCAAGCGCTTCGAACAAGGTCGGTTCGAGCCCGAGGGCCGTCTCGTGGAGGAGCAGCTCGTCGAGGAACGCGTCTTCCGCGACTGACGGTCAGCCCGGCCTGCGACAATGCAGGGGTGACCTCACCGCGCACTGTCGCCCTCCTCGGCTCGACGGGTTCCATCGGGACCCAGGCGCTCGACGTGGTCTCGCGCAACCGTGACCGCTTCCGCGTCACGGCCCTGTCGGCCGGCTCCAACGTCGACCTCGTGGCGCAGCAGGCCGTGGCCTTCGACGTGGACCTCGTGGCCGTCGCCACCGGCACCTCCGAGCGGGTCGCCGAGGCGATCGATGCGTATGCCGCTCGCGCCGGCCGCGCGGCCTACCGGCCCGAGATCGTCGTGGGGGACGACGCGGCCGTGACCGTCGCGGGGTCCGGCGCCGAGGTCGTCCTCAACGGCATCACCGGCTCGATCGGCCTGCGCCCCACCCTGGCGGCGCTGGCGCAGGGCTCGGTGCTGGCGCTGGCCAACAAGGAGTCGCTCATCGTCGGCGGACCGCTGGTCAGGGCCGCGGCGCGGCCCGGGCAGATCGTCCCCGTCGACTCCGAGCACTCCGCCATCGCCCAGAGCCTGCGTGGTGGGCGCAGCGAGGAGGTCCGCCGCCTGGTCGTGACGGCCAGTGGCGGGCCGTTCCGCGGCAGGTCGCGCGAGTCCCTGCGCGACGTGACGCCCGAGCAGGCGCTGGCGCACCCGAACTTCTCCATGGGGCGGGTCATCACGACCAACTCGGCCACGCTGGTCAACAAGGGGCTCGAGGTCATCGAGGCGCACCTGCTCTTCGACATCCCCTTCGACCGGATCGATGTCGTCGTCCACCCCCAGCAGCTGGTCCACTCGATGGTGGAGTTCGTCGACGGGTCGACCATCGCGCAGGTCGGACCGCCACGGATGCTCGTCCCGATCGCGCTAGGCCTGTCGTGGCCCGAGCGCCTGGCCGAGGTCGACGTGCCGGTGGACTGGACCCGCGCGCAGTCCTGGGAGTTCGAGCCCCTGGACGACGAGGCGTTCCCCGCCGTGCGGCTGGCCAGGCAGGTCGGTGCCGCGTCCGGCACCTACCCCGCGGTCTACAACGCGGCCAACGAGGTAGCCGTCGACGCGTTCCATGAGGGACGCATCGGGTTCCTCGACATCGTCGACACCATCGACCGAGTGGTCCAGGAGCACGCGAACGCGCACACACAGGGGATCGAATCAGGGACACTGTCCGTTGAGGACGTGATGCGCGCCGATACGTGGGCGCGCCAGCAGGCCCGCACCGTGCTGGGTCTGAGCCTCGAACGACTGTCCGACGCCGAGGGGGCGCTTCGCCGATGACCGTGCTGCTGTTCCTGCTCGGAGTGCTGTTCGTGGTGTTCGGGGTGGGACTGTCCATCGGCCTGCACGAGATCGGTCACCTCGTCCCGGCCAAGAAGTTCGGCGTCAAGGTCACGCAGTACATGGTCGGTTTCGGGCCGACGCTGTGGTCGCGCACGCGCGGCGAGACCGAGTACGGCATCAAGGCCATCCCGCTCGGCGGCTACATCCGGATGATCGGCATGTTCCCGCCGCGGCCGGGTGACAAGCCTGGGACCCTGCGCGTGTCGAGCACCGGTCGGTTCTCCCAGCTCGCCGACGAGGCCCGCCAGCTGAGCCTCGAGGAGGTCAAACCGGGCGACGAGGACCGCGTCTTCTACAAGCTGCCCGTGCACCAGAAGGTCGTCGTCATGCTCGGCGGCCCGATGATGAACTTCGTCATCGCCGTGGTGCTGCTCACGGGTGTGCTCACGACGTATGGCGTCGCGACGCTCAAGGACGGTGCCCGCGTCGCAAGCGTGTCCGAGTGCGTCGTCCCCGCGCAGGAAGCCGCCACCAAGACCGTCTGCGCGGCCGACGACCCGAAGACCCCGGCCTTCACGGCGGGGATCCAGCCCAACGACCAGATCGTCTCCGTGGCCGGGCAGCCGATCAGGACCACCGCCGACGTCGGCAAGCTCATCCGCCCGCGGGTGGGGGAGCAGGTCGAGGTCGTCGTCCTGCGCGGCGGCGTCGAGAAGACGCTCACCGCGACGCCGATCCGCAACTCTGTCCAGCAGGTCGGCCCGGACGGCACCCCGCTGGTGGACGCCGACGGTCAGCCGATCGTGCAGGAGACCGGCTTCCTCGGGGTCTCCTCCGGCGCGGTCGTCGGCTACGAGCGCCAGTCGGTCACTGCCGTTCCCGGGGTCGTGGGGGACCAGCTCCTCGCCACGGCCGGGGTCATCCTGAAGATCCCGCAGAAGATGGTGGGGGTCGTGCAGGCCGCCTTCGGCTCGGGCGCGCGCGACCCCAACGGCCCGGTCTCCGTCGTCGGTGTCGGCCGGATGGCCGGAGACGCCACGGCCGGCAAGATCTCGTGGATCGGCGGGGAGAACGGCATGAACGCCTTCGTCTTCCTCCTCATGCTGATGGCCTCGCTCAACCTCGCGCTGTTCGTCTTCAACCTTATCCCGCTGCTGCCGCTCGACGGTGGTCACGTGGCCGGCGCACTGTGGGAGGGCACCAAGCGCGGGTTCGCCCAGCTGAGCCACCGTCCCGACCCCGGCCACGTCGATGTCGCCAAGGGCCTGCCGGTGGCCTATGCCGTGTCGTCGGTGCTCATCGTCATGTCGGTCCTGCTCATCTACGCCGACGTGGTGAAGCCGATCAGCCTCGGCGGCTGACGCCCCCCTCAGTGCCCGAACCTCTCTGGGAGATACTCCACCCATGACCGTCTCACTTGGTATGCCGTCCGCGCCTGCCCCTGTCCTGGCGCCGCGGCGCAAGACCCGCAAGATCAAGGTGGGCAAGGTCGAGGTCGGTGGGGACGCCCCGATCTCGGTGCAGTCGATGTGCACCACGCCGACGACGGACATCAACTCCACGCTCCAGCAGATCGCCGAGCTCACCGCGTCGGGCTGCGACATCGTGCGCGTGGCCTGCCCGACCCAGGACGACGCCGAGGCCTTGCCCGTGATCGCCCGCAAGAGCCAGATCCCCGTGATCGCCGACATCCACTTCCAGCCGAAGTACGTCTTCGCAGCCATCGACGCGGGCTGTGCCGCGGTCCGCGTCAACCCCGGCAACATCCGCAAGTTCGACGACCAGGTCAAGCAGATCGCCGCCGCGGCCAAGGACGCCGGCGTCTCGATCCGCATCGGCGTCAACGCCGGCTCGCTCGACCCGCGCCTGCTCGAGAAGTACGGCAAGGCCACCGCCGAGGCGCTCGTCGAGTCCGCGGTGTGGGAGGCCTCGCTCTTCGAGGAGCACGACTTCCACGACTTCAAGATCTCGGTGAAGC
>JBDSKZ010000045.1:0-31870 GCA_039916625.1 Pedococcus sp. | reverse complement strand
ATGGCTGCCGAGGTCCTGCGGCCCGGTGCGGCAGCACCCGTCGCGGAAGAACCCCGTCATCGGGTCGGTGCCGCACGGCTCCAGCTCGCCACCAAGGACGTTGAGTTCGCTCACCACCCCAGCATGCACCTGGGAAGCCGACGCGCGCCGAACGCACCGGTCGAATCGCGCGGGCTGGTCAGCCCTCCCGCATGGGGATGCGGACGCCCTGGTCCTGCGCCGTGCGCTCGGCGATGTCGTAACCGGCGTCCACGTGCCGGATGACGCCCATGGCCGGGTCGTTGCTGAGCACGCGCGCCAGCTTCTGTGCCGCCAGCTCGGTCCCGTCGGCGAGGGACACCTGGCCGGCGTGCAGCGAGCGGCCGATGCCGACGCCGCCACCGTGGTGGATCGAGACCCACGAGGCGCCGGAGGAGGTGTTGACCAGGGCGTTGAGCAGTGGCCAGTCGGCGATCGCGTCGGAGCCGTCGAGCATGGACTCGGTCTCGCGGTAGGGGCTCGCCACCGACCCGGTGTCGAGGTGGTCACGGCCGATGACCAGCGGCGCGCTCACCTCGCCGGTACGGACGAGCTCGTTGAACGCGAGCCCGGCCTTGTCACGCTCGCCCTGCCCGAGCCAGCAGATGCGAGCCGGCAGGCCCTGGAACGCGATCCGCTCCTGGGCTCCGCGGATCCACTTGTGCAGGCGCTCGTTGTCGGGGAACAGGTCGAGGACCGCCTTGTCGGTCGCCGCGATGTCCTTGGGGTCACCCGAGAGTGCCGCCCAGCGGAACGGGCCCTTGCCCTCGCAGAACAGTGGGCGGATGTAGGCAGGTACGAACCCGGGGAACTCGAACGCCCTCTCGTAGCCGCCCTGCCGGGCCTCGTCGCGGATGCTGTTGCCGTAGTCGAAGACCTCGGCCCCGGCGTCCTGGAACTCGACCATCGCCTGGACGTGCTTGGCCATCGACTCGCGGGCGCGGTCGGTGAACTCCTCGGGCTTCTTGTCGGCGTACTCGTGCCAGTCGCCCAGCTCCATGTCCTCGGGCAGGTAGGACAACGGGTCGTGCGCCGAGGTCTGGTCGGTGACGATGTCGATCGGCACACCGCGACGCAGCAGCTCGGGGAAGACCGCAGCGGCGTTGCCCACGACACCGACCGACCAGGCGCGACGCTCGTTCTTCGCGGCGACAGCCTTGTCGATCGCCTCGTCGAGGGAGTCGGCCACCTCGTCGAGGTAGCGGTGCTCGACCCGGCGGCGCAGCCGCGACTCGTCGACGTCGACGATGAGGCAGGCGCCCTCGTTCATCGTGACGGCAAGCGGCTGGGCGCCGCCCATGCCGCCGCAGCCGGCGGTCAGCGTCAGCGTGCCCGCGAGGGTGCCGCCGAACCTCTTCTGCGCGATGGCGCCGAACGTCTCGTACGTTCCCTGGACGATGCCCTGGGTGCCGATGTAGATCCACGAGCCCGCGGTCATCTGGCCGTACATGGTCAGGCCGAGGTGCTCGAGGCGTCGGAACTCCGGCCAGGTCGCCCAGTCACCGACGAGGTTGGAGTTGGCGATCAGGACGCGCGGCGCCCACTCGTGGGTCTGCATGACACCGACGGGACGGCCGCTCTGCACGAGCATGGTCTCGTCCTGCTTGAGCGTGGACAGGGTACGGACCATGGCATCGAAGGACTTCCAGTCCCGCGCCGCCCGGCCCGTGCCGCCGTAGACGACGAGGTCGTCAGGACGCTCGGCGTTCTCGGGGTCGAGGTTGTTCATGAGCATCCGCAGTGGCGCCTCGGCGCCCCAGTGCGTCGCGTGGGTGAGCTGGGTGCCGCGCGGTGAGCGGACGGGGCGAGCGCCTTCCATGTCGTTCTCCTTCGGTGCTCTTCGAGCGGTTCGGTATGGCGTGGGTTCAGCTGAGGGGGCCGGTGACGGCTTCGGCCGCGGCCAGGGCGCCGCCGCCGGCGACGAGCTGGAACGCGATCTCGATCTCGGGGGCGAGGAACCTGTCGGTGCCGGGGGCCGGTGCGCCGGCCTCACGAAGCGCTGCGACGACTGCAGCCGTGGCGGGGGCCGGAGCGAGCGGCGCGCGCAGGTCGAGGGCGCGGGCCGCGGTGAGCAGCTCGACGGCGAGCACACGAGTGAGGCCGTCGACCGAGCGACGCAGCTTGCGGGCCGCCGACCAGCCCATCGACACGTGGTCCTCCTGCATCGCCGAGCTCGGGATCGAGTCCACCGACGCGGGAGCGGCGAGACGCTTCATCTCGGAGACGATGGCGGCCTGGGTGTACTGCGCGATCATGTGACCGCTGTCGACGCCCGGGTCGTCGGCGAGGAACGCGTGCAACCCGTGGTTGCGGGAGACGTCCAGGAACCGGTCGGTCCGACGCTCCGAGATGGAGGCGAGGTCGGCGGCCACGATCGCGAGGAAGTCCAGGACGTAGGCCACCGGCGCACCGTGGAAGTTGCCGTTCGACTCGACCCGGCCGTCGGGGGTGACCACGGGGTTGTCCACCGCGGAGGCCAGCTCGCACCCGGCCACCGTCGCGGCGTGCTCGACGGTGTCACGCACCCCGCCAGCGACCTGCGGCGAGCAGCGCAGGGAGTAGGCGTCCTGGACACGCGTGCAGGACTCGGGGTCGCGGTGGCTCTCACGGATCCCGCTGTCCTGCATGATCCTGCGAAGGTTCGCCGCCGAGAGGGCCTGGCCGCGTTGGGGTCGCAGCGCATGCAGGTCGGCGGCGAACACGTCGTCGGTGCCGAGCTGACCCTCGACGCTCATCGCGGCGGTGACATCGGCGATCTTGAGGAGCATCCGCAGGTCGGTGATCGCGAGGACGAGCATCCCGAGCATGCCGTCGGTGCCGTTGATGAGGGCCAGGCCCTCCTTCTCGCGCAGCTCGACCGGGGTGATCCCGGCCGCCACGAAGGCGTCGGCCGTGGGCATCTTCTCGCCGGCGGCGTCACGCACGACCCCCTCACCCATCAGGGCCAGGGCGCAGTGCGACAACGGAGCGAGGTCACCGGAGCAGCCGAGGGAGCCGTACTCGTGGACCACCGGGGTGATGCCCGCGTTGAGCATCGCGACGTAGGTGCTCAGGGTCTCCTCGCGGATGCCGGTGCGACCGGTGGCGAGGGTGGAGATGCGCAGCAGCATCAGCGCCCGCACCACTTCGCGCTCGACCTCCGCGCCGGAGCCGGCAGCGTGGGAGCGGACCAGCGAGCGTTGCAGCTGGGCGCGCAGCTCGACGGGGATGTGCCGGGTGGCCAGCGCGCCGAACCCGGTGGAGACGCCGTAGTGCGGCTGGGTGTCGTCGGCCAGCGCCTCGATCACGGCGCGGGTCCGGCGCACCTCCTCCAGCGACTGCTCCGAGATCTCCAGACGCGAGTCGTCCCGGGCGACGGCGACCACGTCCTGGAAGGACAGCGCGCCGATGCCGACCGTGACCGTGGCGAGCGAGGTCTGGGGGCCGGAGGCGGGTGCAGTGGTGGTCATGCCTTCCATTGCAGCGCGGGTATGCCGCGTGCGGGACCTCCGCGCGCGGCATACCGTCTCGGATGCGAGACGATCGGTCAGGGGCGGGTCGCGAGGATCCCGTCCTCGTCGGCCCACAGCTGCTGGCCGGGCACGAAGTCCACCCCTCCGAAGCTCACCGTGACGTCCCGGTCGCCCACGCCGTCCTTGGCGCTCTTGCGCGGGTTGGACCCGAGCGCGAGCACGCCGAGCGGCAGCCCTCGCAGGGCGGCCACGTCACGTACGGCGCCGTGGATCACGACTCCCGCCCACCCGTTGGCGACCGCAGCCCCGGCGATGAGGTCACCCATGAGAGCCGACTCCAGTGCGGCGCCACCGTCGACCACCAGGACCTTGCCCTCGCCCGGCTCGCCCAGGGTGCTCTTGACCAGGGCGTTGTCGCGGTGGCACCGGATCGTGGTGATCACCCCGTGGAACCCGACGTGCCCGCCGTAGTGGCGCAGCTGGACGGAGCAGGACTGCAGGTCCTCACCGTGTTCGTCGTAGAGGTCAGCGGTTGCTGGACCCTGGCGCTCGTCGGCCGGCTGGCTCATCACCGCGGTCACGCTACCTTGACCGGGAGGGCGGTCGTTCGCCGTCCTGGTGTCACCCGAGAAGGTGTGGTTCATTGTGGTTCTGCGTGCACTGCGCAGATGGACGCTGTGTGGTCGCCCCGAGCGCCGATACCGCTGGGGCGCGTGACTGCCGTGGCCAACGCCCCCGCCGCCCGGCACACCCTGGAGCTGCTGAGCCTCCTCGCGCGCCATACCCAACCCCTTCCCGCGGGCGCGATCGCCCGCGAGCTCGGGCTCCCGAGGTCGACGACCTACCACCTGCTCGCCGTGCTGCGGGACCACGGCTTCGTGACGCACCTCGAGGAAGAGCGCCGCTACGGCCTCGGAGTCGCGGCCTTCGAGCTCGGGTCGGCCTACCAACGCCAGGCGCCGTTGCAGCGCATCGCCCGGCCGCTGCTCGGCCGGCTCGTCGACACCACGACGCACAACGCGCACCTCGCCGTGCTGCACGGCCGCGACGTCCTCTACGTCATCGAGGAACGTGCGCCCGGCCGACCGCTGCTCGTGACCGACGTGGGCGTTCGACTGCCGGCTCCACTGACCGCGAGCGGGCTGGCCATGCTCGCGCAGCTGCCCGCCGCCCAGGTGCGTGCCCTGTTCCCGCACCGCGACACCCTCGTCCAGCGCGACGGCCACGGACCGACCACCGTGAGCGAGCTGCGGCGCGAGCTCACCGCCGTCCGTGCCCGGGGTTACGCCGTCGAGGACGACTCCGTCAGCGCGGGGCTGTCGTCGGTCGCCCGTGCGGTGCTCGACCACACCGGCCACCCGGTCGCCGGGGTCGCCCTCACCTACCCGCGCGACGAGGTCGACGAGGCAGAGCGGGCCCGGCTCGTCGCCGCGGTCGGGCGCGCAGCGTCGACGTTGACGCTCCGCATCGGCGGGGTCCGCTGAGCTCGGCTCTCCTGCTGGCACACTCACGACGTGAGATCGAGGCATGGGCTCGACCTCGAGGACTGACGAGGGGTGAGCTCGGTGGCTGGTCACAGACCGATGTCCGCGCGTCGTCGCGCCCGCCTGCGCCGCACCGTCACGGCCCTCTCCCTGTTCGTGGTCGCCGGTGGCGTTGCCACGTATGCCATGTATGCCGCGGGTCACGAGGACGAAGCCGTGCCCGCCACCTCCGCGAGCCGGCCCGGACCAGCTCCCGCCACCAGCGCAACGCCAGCCGCGACGGTGATGACGGCAGGGGCTGCAAAGTTCGTGCCGGTCCTCACGGACCGGATACCGGCTCCCACCACCAGCATCGCGGTCGATGCTCCTGTCCCCGGCACCACCAACATGCAACCGCCGGCGGCTGCTGCGTTCAAGGCCGCCTTCGCCGGGGCGAAGGCAGCCGGCCTGTCCCCGCAGATCAAGTCGGCATGGCGCAGCGAGCAGTGGCAGCAGGTGCTCTACGACCGCGCTGTCACGAAGTACGGCACGCGCGCCGAGGCCACCAAGTGGGTCCTGCCGCCCCTGGCGTCGGCCCACGTCAAGGGCTATGCCGTCGATGTCCGCCCCGAGAACGTCGCGGCCTGGCTCGAGGACCACGGCGCGGCGTATGGCGTGTGCCGCGCCTACGACAACGAGTGGTGGCACTTCGAGTACGTCGCCACGGACGTCTGCCCAGCCCGCAAGCCCGACGCCGCCGGCTGACGCGGGGCAGGCCGGTGCGGGCGCTCGCCGGGACCATCGCTCACAATGAGGAGGTGAGCCAGCCCCCCGACCAGCCCCTCGTCCAGCCCCTCGTCCAGCCCCTGGTCCCCACGGCTGTCGTCCTCTGCGGTGGCGCGGGTGCGCGGTTCGGCGGCGACAAGACCCGGGCGCCGCTCGGTGACGGCACCGTCCTCGACCACCTCCTGGACGCGTTGCCGTCCGACTGGCGGGTCATCTGCGTGGGCGCTGCCCGCGCCACCCGCCGCACCGTCGCGTGGTGCCGCGAGAACCCACCCGGCGGCGGCCCTGTGGCAGGCCTGGCCGCCGCCCTGGCCCACGTCGACACTCCCCTCGTCGTCGTCCTTGGGGGCGACATGCCGTATGCCGCCGCGCCTGCTCCCGGTCTCGCCGCAACGCTGGAGGTCGACCCGGACCTGGACGCGGTCGTCGGACGCGATGGTGACGGGCGCCTGCAACCACTGCTCGCGGCATACCGGACGGCGGCGCTGCGTGCCGCCCTCCCCGACCCTGCGGCAGGCACTCCCCTGATGCGGTTGCTGGACCCGCTGCGGTCTGTGGTGGTGCCGCTGGACGACGCGAGCGCCCTGGACGTCGACACCCCTGACGACCTCGACCGGGCCCGGCTTAGGCTCGAGCCATGAAGGCCATCACCCTCCCCACGCCCGGAGACGCGGACGCGCTGGTCCTCGCCGAGGTGCCCGACCCCCAGCCTGCGCCCGGCGAGGTGCGTGTCAAGGTCGCGGCCGCCGGTGTGAACCGCGCCGACGTCATGCAGCGGATGGGGCACTACCCGCCGCCGCCCGGGGCGCCGGAGTACCCCGGACTAGAGGTGAGCGGGACCGTGGACGCCCTCGGCGACGGCGTGACCGCGTGGTCGGTCGGCGACGAGGTGTGCGCGCTGCTGTCCGGTGGTGGTTACGCCGAGCTGGTCTGCGTTCCCGCCGGCCAGCTCCTGCCGGTGCCGGAGGGCGTCTCGCTCGAGGATGCGGCCGCCCTGCCCGAGGTCGTGAACACGGTGTGGAGCAACGTCTTCATGACCGCGAACCTGCTTCCCGGCCAGACCGTCCTCATCCACGGTGGGTCCTCCGGGATCGGCACGATGGCCATCCAGCTCGCTCGCGAGGTGGGTGCCCGTGTCGTCGTCACGGCTGGTTCTGCGGCCAAGCTCGAGGCGTGTCGTGAGCTCGGCGCAGAGGTCCTGGTCAACTACCGCGAGCAGGACTTCGTCGAAGAGGTCCGCGCCGCCACCGGTGGCGCCGGGGCCGACGTCATCCTGGACAACATGGGCGCGAAGTACCTCGCCCGCAACGTCGAGGCCCTCGCCCCCGGTGGTCGCCTCGTCGTCATCGGCCTCCAGGGCGGGGCCAGGGCCGAGCTCGACCTCGGACTCCTGCTGCGCAAGCGCGGCGCCGTCATCGCCACCTCCCTGCGCGCTCGCCCCGCCGAGGAGAAGGCAGCGATCGTCGCGGCAGTGCGTGAACACGTCTGGCCGCTCGTCGAGGCCGGCCGGGTCCACCCCGTGATCCACTCCCGCCACGCGCTGGTCGATGCCCCGGCTGCGCACCGCGAGCTCGAGGCAAGCAGCCACATCGGCAAGATCCTGCTCACCCGCTGACCGGCTAGACTGGGGCGCTCCGGTGCGCTCGACCGCAGTCTCGCGCTGAGGTCCTCGCCCGGAATGCTCAGGGTTCCTGTGCGCCTCGGAGGTGGGTTCGGCGCACGCCGTTGTGCCGTGCCCCGGCACCTGCCAGGACGAGAATCCCGTGTCACCCATCGCCTCCTACCGCCAGCTCCTGCGCCTTGCCGGACCCTTCTACGTCGTCATCGCCTTCGTCGGACGACTACCCCTGGCCATGAGCCAGATGGGTGCCCTGCTGCTCGTGTCGGGGACGACCGGCTCGTATGCCGCCGGGGGCCTGGCCGCAGGTGCGCTCGCGGTCGCCAACGCCGTCTGCTCCCCCGTCGCCGCCGTGCTCTCAGACCGGGTCGGCCAGCGCCCCGTGGTGCTCGTCCAGTCCGTCGCCGGTGGGCTCGGGCTCCTCGCGCTCGTCGTCCTCGCCCACCGTGACGCCTCCGGCTCCGCCCTCGCCGCGACGGCCGGGCTCAGCGGCGCCTTCCTGCCCCAGATCGGACCGCTCGCCCGCGTGCGCTGGCGCCCCATCACCCGTGACAGCGGCGCCCGCCAGCCGCGCCTGGTCGAAGCAGCCTTCTCCTACGAAGGGGCCGCCGACGAGGCGACCTTCGTCCTCGGCCCGGCGCTGCTCGGCCTGCTCCTGATCGTCGCCGACCCCGGCGCCGGCCTGGTCGTCGCGTCGGTCCTGCTCATGGTCTTCGGTTGCGCCTTCGCCCTGCACCCCACCGCCGCACTCGCCCACGCACCGCGACGCAGCGGCCAGCCGCGAGTCGGCGTCCTGTCCGTCACGCTCGTCGTGCTCATGCTGGCCCAAGGACTGATCGGGGCATTCTTCGGCTCGGTGCAGACCGGCACCAGCGTGCTGGCGACCTCGGTGGGGCAGGCTGGAGTCGCCGGTCTCGTGCACGCGGTGCTCGGGGTCGGCAGCGTCGCCGCCGGGCTCGCGATCGCCGGGGTGCCGCAGCGGTTCGGCTTCCCCCTGCGGATGCTCGTCGCGGCAGGCGGGCTGTTCGTCCTGTCGCTGCCCCTGCTCGCCGTCGACTCCCTGCCAGCCCTGGTGATGGTCGTCCTGGTCCTCGGGTTCGTGGTGGCGCCCTACATGATCAGCAACTTCACGATGGGCGAGCGCAGCGCCCCCGCCGCCAAGGTCGGCACTGCGATGACGCTGCTCGCCGCGGCCACGGGTCTCGGGTACGCCGTCGGCTCGGCAGTCGCAGGGCGCCTGGCCGACGACCACGGACACACGGCGGCGTTCGCCGTCACGGTGTCCGCTGCGGCCGGCGCCCTGCTGGTGTCGCTCGCCAGCCAGCGCCTGCTGCGCCGCCCCACGCCCCCCACCAGCGTGCAGCCCGGGGGCCCGGCGCAGCCTGCGTCGGCCCCCGCGGACCGGTCGCTCCCGGACGGCCAGCCCGGCGCGGAGGTCTCGGGCGCGACCGCCGGGATCATCCACTCCTGAGCCTTGACGCCGAGGCTTGATACTCGGTATACCTACCTCCCACCAGCATCAATACTGGGTATGTAGGGAACAGGAACCCGGGGCGACCCGAAGTGGACCAGGGGGGGGAGCCGATGTCGGTTCGCCAGGGGCTGCTGGCCCTGCTCGCCCAGACACCGATGTACGGCGCCCAGCTCCGGTCGGAGTTCGAGGCTCGGACCGGAGGGACCTGGCCGCTGAACGTCGGGCAGGTCTACACGACCCTGGCGCGGCTCGAGCGGGACGGGCTCGTCGAGGCCGCCAGCGCTGACGACGACGGCCGGATCAGCTACCGCCTGACCCGGACGGGGCGGGCGGAGGCCGCCCGGTGGTGGATCTCGCCGGTGGACCGCCAGACCACACCCCGCGACGAGCTCGTCATCAAGCTCGCCCTCGCCGTCACGGTCCAGGGGGTCGACGTCAACCGGGTCGTGCAGACCCAGCGCACTGCGACCCTGCGCCACCTGCAGGACCTCACCCGCCTCAAGCAGCGGGCCACCACCCACCTGGAGTCCGACGAGGACGACGGCACCGTCGACCTCGCCTGGCTCCTGGTCCTCGAGAACCTCCTCTACGCCGGTGAGGCGGAGGTCCGCTGGCTCGACCACGTCGAGGCCCGTCTCATCCGCGAGGCGAGCCGCCCGCGAAAGCCGGCCCGCGTCATACCGACGAACGACGGTAAGGGGACCGGCACCGCCGGTGCGCCGTCGGCCCAGCACGACACCATCTCCACCACGCTCAGGGGGGCACCGTGAACACCAACGCACCGCACACCGACGGACCGGACCACGACAAGCAGGACGGCGCCACCCGCGCCGGCGCCGACCCGATCCTGCGCCTGGACCACGTCACCCGCGTCCACGGCACGGACTCCACCGCCGTCCGCGCGCTTGCCGGGGTCAGCCTCGACGTGCACGCCGGCGAGCTCGTCGCCGTGATGGGGCCGAGCGGCTCCGGCAAGTCCACCCTGCTCAACCTCGCTGGCGGCCTCGACGCCGCGACGAGCGGGCACGTGCTCATCGAGGGGCAGGACATCGGCAGCCTCAAGGGCGACGCGTTGGCCAGGCTGCGACGACGTCGGGTCGGGTTCGTGTTCCAGGACTTCAACCTCATCCCGTCGCTGACCGCCGTGGAGAATGTCGCACTGCCGCTCGAGCTGGACGGCCTGCGCGTGGGCAAGGCGCGTCGGCTCGCCCAGTACGCGCTCGACCTCGTCGGCGTCGGCGAGCTCGCCGACCGTTACCCCGACAAGATGTCCGGAGGCCAGCAGCAGCGCGTCGCGATCTCCCGCGCGCTCGTCGGTGACCGCCGCCTCATCCTCGCGGACGAGCCCACCGGCGCCCTCGACTCCCACACCGGCGAAGGCGTGCTCCGCGTCCTGCGCGAGCGCTGCGACGCGGGCGCTGCCGGTCTGCTCGTGACCCACGAGGCCCGACACGCAGCCTGGGCCGACCGCGTCGTGTTCCTGCGCGACGGGGTCGTCGTCGACAGCACCGGTTCGGCACAGACGGCCGAGGCCCTGCTCGACCCGGCGGTCGCAGGCCCTCGATGACCACCCTCACCGAACACCGGTCCGCCACCACCCCGTCACCGCGCCCGGACCCGGAGCCGTCCGGCTCCCGGTGGGCGCGCTGGCGCGCCTCCTGGCAGGTCGCGCTGCGCATGGCCCGGCGTGACCTGCGCCGCCACAAGGGGCGCTCACTCCTCGTGTTCCTCATGGTCGCCATCCCGGTGGGCCTGCTCGCCGCAGCCGCCACCGTCGGCGCCACGGAGCAGACCGACGCCGCCGACCTGGTGACCGCACGGATGGGACCGGGCCAGGCCCTCGTCCAGGGCCCGGTCGAGGGCAAGGTGCTGCAGACCCCCGACCCCAACCAGGGCGGGATGTCGTGGGGTTCGGACAAGCCTGCGGTCGCCATCCCCGGCTATGTCGCCGACGCCCCCGTGGCGGTCAATGCCGAGGCCGTCGGCCGCCTCGTCGGTGGTCGAGCCGTCCCCGTCGCCGAGACCGAGGTCCGGATGGTCAAGGGTGAGCGCCGCATCCGCGTCTCGGGTCTGGTCCTCGACCCGCGCTCGGTCGATCTCGGCGCCAAGGCGCGCCTGACGAGCGGCGCGTGGGGCGCCGATGCCGCCCAGATCGCGGTGACCCCCGCCGGAGTCGCCAACGGCCTGCCGACCTCGGGCACCACGGTGCTGTCGGCCGGCGGCACCGAACGCACCGTCACCGTCGTCGGCACCGCCGACGCCCTCTCCGAGTGGGGGGGCCGCCCAGACTTCGTCGTCCCCTCACTGCCCGAAGGGGCCGGCCAGAACTTCGCCGGTGGCGGCCAGTTCAGCTGGGTCGTCCTCGGTGACGACCCGGTGACCTGGGCCGAGGTCCAACAGCTCAACACCCACGGGCTGACCGTCTACAGCCGTGCGGTCCTGCAGGACCCCCCACCCGACAGCCAGATCCCGGCCGAGCTGCGCTCGCAGGACGACTTCACGCAGGACACCGGTCGCATGATCGCCGTGATCGGTGGGGTCATGCTCTTCATCATCACGACCCTGCTCGTCGGTCCAGCCTTCGCGGTCAGCGCCTCCCGGCAGCGTCGCACCCTGGCCGTCGCCGCGACCAACGGCGCCGAGGTGCGCCAGCTGCGCCGTACCGTGCTCGCCCAGGCCGTGCTCCTCGGCGTGATCTCCGCGGTGGGTGGGGTGGCGCTCGGCGTGGCCGCGGTCCGCGCCGGCCTCTGGTGGTGGGTGCGCACCCACCCGTCGACGAGGTTCTCCTCGGTGCCGCTCGACATCCCGTGGACCGCGTTCGCGATCCTGCTGCCGTGCGCCGTGCTCAGCGCCGTCGTCGCAGCCCTGTTGCCGTCGTTACGGCTCGGCAGGCTCGACATCATCGGCGTCATGCGTGGCCAGAGTGTCTCCCCGTCCCTGAACAAGGTCGTGCCCGTGGTGGGCCTCGTGGTGGCTGCAGCCGGCGGGTTCGTCGTGCTGTCCACGGCGATCTCCGGAGGCAACGAGGTGCAGGTCGCCCTGGGGGCGATCGCGCTGGTGCTGGGGGCACTCCTGCTCGTGCCGGCCCTGCTCGTCCTGTTCGGCAGACTTGCCTCGCGCCTGCCCGTGGCTCCCCGGATGGCGACTCGCGACGCCGCTCGTCACCGCTCGCGGTCGACTCCCACGGTCGCCGCGATCCTCGCCGGGGTCACCGCCCTGACCGCCTTCAGCATCGGGCTGGCCAGTGACACCAAGCAGCAGATGGCGACCTACCAGCCCCAGGCGCTACCCGGGGAGGGCTTGGTCTACACCGGCGACGCCGAGGTCCGGCTGTCGACCGCCGCGGCCCTGCGTCAGGCGACGGAGCTGAGGCAGACGCCCTTCTTCATCGTGCGCCCCGCAGACGATCCGATGAGCGGCGGCGCAGGCGGGGGGAAACCCGTTCCGTTCGTGTCGGTCCTGCCCTCGGGCTGCTCCGCCGTCCAGACGTTGCCGTCGAATGCTGCGTCCTCCTGCCAGGTGCTGGGGACGACCGCCTTCGAACACGGTCAGATCGGCGTCCTGCCGACTGCGGAGATCGTCCGACGGCTTCGCCTCGACGAGGCCCAGGCGAAGGTCGTCGCCGACGGTGGGATCGCCGTGGCCGTGGGTTCCTTGGCCAAGGAGGGGTCGCTCCGGGTCGTCTCCGGGACGTTCGTCATGGACGAGGCCAACTACGTCGCGAAGGACGTCGTGCAGAAGTCGTCCGAGTCGTTGCCCGTGGTCGCCGTACCCGTGGACCGGATGCGCGACGGCAGCCTGCCCAGCCAGTCCGGCGCCCTGGTCTCGGAGACCACCGCCCAACGACTCGGCTGGCCGGTGCAACAGGACCAGGTGCTGCTGCGCGACCCGTCCGGGTCGATCGGCGCCGACCTCGAGAAGCGTCTCGACGAGCTGGTGGGCAACGACGGCGGCGTCTATGTCGAGCGCGGCTTCCAGCGCTACGACGAGACGGCGATGCGGATCATGATGGGTGTGGCCGCCCTTCTGATCCTCATCGTCACGCTCATCTCGACGGCACTGTCCATGGCTGAGCAGCAGGCCGACCTCGGGACCCTGGCAGCGGTCGGGGCCACCCGGCGCACGCGACGCGCTTTCGCGGCCTCACAGTCGATGGTGGTCGGGTTCATCGGCGCGGTCCTCGGGATCGCGGTGGGCCTGGTGCCGGGCATCGCCGTCTCCTACCCGCTCACACGCAACAACAGCTACGACCCGCTCTCGGGGCTCGACACGACCACCGGGCCCTACCTCGAGATCCCGTGGACACCGTTGCTCCTCGTCGTCCTCGGCGTTCCCCTGTTGGCCGGCCTGCTGTCCGCTGCCGCCATCCGCAAGGCCCCGATGATGAGTCGTCGGGCCGACTGAGACAGGTCGTCGAAGGTGGCTCCCCCGCTGTGCCGGTCGCGGCGCTGGGGCAGGATGGCAGGTATGAGCAGCCCACTGACCCCGAGCACCCCTGACGGCGCCTCCCCCGAGGCCGGCGAGCAGCAGCGTGTCGTCGTGGTCACCCAGGACGGGATGGGCGTACACCCGCACGAGGGTGACGAGGACGGGCCCACCAACCCGGCCGACCTCGTCGAGCAGCCGGCCAAGGTGATGCGGATCGGCTCGATGATCAAGCAGCTGCTCGAGGAGGTCCGCAACGCACCCCTCGACGAGGCCGGTCGGGTCCGGCTCGCCGAGATCCACCGGCGCTCGATCAAGGAGCTCGAGGACGGCCTGGCTCCCGAGCTGATCGAGGAGCTCGAGCGGATCGCCCTGCCGTTCGAGGAAGGACACGCGCCCACCGACGCCGAGCTGCGCATCGCCCAGGCCCAGCTCGTGGGGTGGCTCGAGGGTCTGTTCCACGGCATCCAGACCGCGTTGTTCGCCCAGCAGATGGCGGCCCAGCAGCAGCTCGCGCAGATGCGGAGGGCGCTTCCTCCGGGCCAGCAGGGCCACCCCGACCCGGAGGCGCCAGGCCTACCCGGCGACGGCAGCCCCACCGGTCAGTACCTCTAGCCACGCCGACCCTCCGGGCGCCCTCCCCCGCCACCCTCTCTCGCCACCCTCGCCCGCCACCCTCGCAAAGCGGGGGTTGCTCCGCGACACGGTCCCTGTAGACCCTGGTTTTGCCGAGCAACTTCCGCTTTGCTGGGTCGACGCCCTCGTAGCCCGGGTCGACGCCCTCGTGGCCGAGGTCGTCCGCCTCCTGGCTCAGGGTCGTCCGCCTCCTGGCTCAGGCCGGTGTGCCGTCGACGAGGCGCGAGCCCGCGGCAATCTGACGCAGCGGTGAGACCCACGCGAAGACCGTCGCCAGCACCCCCACCGACACCAACGTCACCATCGCCGGCTGTACTGCCGTCGCGGCAGCCAAGGCCCCACCTGCGATCGAGCCGATGGTCCAGCCGAGCCCCCACGAGAGCATGCGTCCTGCGGTGTTGACCCGTCCGAGGAGGTGCTCCGGCGTCTCCTGCATGCGGTAGGTCATCGAGGTGATGAGCACGAGCTGGTAGGCGATGCCCCAGATGACCATCCCGACGCAGGCCAGCACCCAGTCGGTGACGACGGCGGTCGCGATCCCCGCCACCGCAGAGACCGGTATGGCGCTGAGCGTCACCCTTGCGACTGGGTAGCGCCGCAGCAGGGGCGGCACGAGGGCCGAGGCGAGCACGCCACCCACACCCCATACGGCGAAGAGCAGGCCGAACCGCCAACCAGAGGTGCCGACCTTCAGCACCCGGTCGGCCCACGGCACGAACAGGGCGACGAACCCGCCACCGGCGATCGACTGGAGCGCGCCGATGACGGTGTGGGAGCGGACGCCGTCATGGCGCCACAGGAACCGCACCCCCTCGCGGACGTCGCGGAGCACCACCGCGGGTCGCAGCGGTTCGAGGTTGGTGCGGGCCGACGAAAGCGCTCGGCGGATCGAGCGCACCAGCAGCGCGGACACGAGGAAGGTCAGGGCGTCGACGACGAGCAGGGTCGAGGGGTGCACGACCGCCAGGGCGACTCCGACCCCGGCCGGGACGACGAGGTCCAGGACCCCGCCGATGCCCCAGATCGCCGCGTTCGCGTCACCTACCCGCTCACGACCGACCAGGACCGGCAGGGCACCGAAGTTCGCACCGTCGAAGAAGGTGAACAGGCACTGCGCGACGAAGCCGACGACCAGGACGTGCGGGACGGTCAGGGCGTCGAGGAAGTGCGCCACCGGCACCGACCCGATGACCACGACGTTGGCGATGTCGGCCGCGACCATCACGCGTTGGCGGTTCCAGCGGTCGCTGAGGGCACCGGCGAACAGCCCGATCAGCAGGTAGGGCAGCGCGTCCAGGGTCGCCGTGAGCGCCGTGAGCGCTGCCGAGCCGGTGAGTCGGTAGACCAGGACCGGCATGACGACGACGGTGATGAGCGACCCGCTGAGCGAGACGATGCGGGCCAGCCAGTAGCGGCGGAAGTCGCGGTCGTCGAGCAGTCGGGGCCTCGGCAGGCCTCCCGACCCGACCACGTCATCGCTCATGCGGGGGAGTCTGCCTCACGCGACCTTCCCCGGGTCGACCTTCCCCGGGTCGAGGTGAACACGCCGGCGAACTCGGGCGAGTTCACCTCGACCCGGGGGCGCCGGGTGGGCGGTGGGTGAGTGGGTGGGGGGACTCAGCCGACGGCGGCGGCCGCAGCGCGTCCGGCGACCCGACCGGAGAAGAGGCAGCCACCGAGGAAGGTGCCCTCCAGCGCGCGGTACCCATGCAGCCCACCGCCGCCGAACCCGGCCACCTCGCCGGCGGCATACAGGCCGGGCACCGGCTCGCCCGACGCGGACAGGACCCGCGCGGACAGGTCCGTCTCGATGCCGCCGAGGGTCTTGCGGGTGAGGATGTTGAGGCGGACCGCGATGAGCGGGCCGGCCTTGGGGTCGAGGATCTTGTGAGGCGTCGCGGTGCGGATCAGCTTGTCGCCACGGTATCTCCGCGCCCCGTGGATGGCGGTGAGCTGCGCGTCCTTGCTGAAGTCGTTGTCGACCTGGCGGTCGCGTGCGACGATCTGGCGCTCGAGGTGGGCCGGGTCGAGGGGGGCGTGCGGCGTCAGGGCGTTCATCTTGGCGACGAGCTCGGCGAGGGTGTCGGCGCTGACGAAGTCGGCGCCGCGGTCGAGGAACGCCCGGACCGGGGCGGGCATGTCGGCGCGCGCCCGGCCGAGGACGTCCTTGACCGACTTCCCGGTGAGGTCGGGGTTCTGCTCCGAGCCCGACAGCGCGAACTCCTTGCCGATGATCTTCGAGGTGAGGATGAACCAGCTGTGGTCGTGGCCGGTCTGTCGCAGGTGGGCCAGCGTCCCGAGGGTGTCGAAGCCGGGAAACAGTGGCGGGGGCAGCCGGTCACCGTTGCCGTCGAACCACAACGAGCTCGGGCCGGGCAGGACGCGGATGGCGTGCGAGGGCCAGATCGGGTCGTAGTTCTCGATGCCCTCGACGTAGTGCCACATGCGGTCACGGTTGACCAGGCGTCCGCCCACGGCTTCGGTGATGGCCAGCATGCGCCCATCGACGTATGCGGGGACGCCGGTGAGCATGTGGGCCGGCGGTTCGCCGAGGCGCGCCGGCCAGTTCGCCCGGACCAGGTCGTGGTCGGCACCGATGCCGCCGCTGGTGACGACGACGGCCTGCGCCTCGAGGCTGAACTCACCCACCGCCTCGCGGGTGGTGGGCCGTCCACGCTCGGCGTCGTCAGCGGCGAGCAGCGTTCCACGGACCCCGGTGACGGCGCCGTCGTGGGTGAGCAGCTCGTCGACGCGGTGGCGGTGCCGCAGCTCGACCCGTCCTGCGGAGACGTGTTCGCGGACCCGACGCAGGAATGGTTCGACGACGCCGGGCCCCGTCCCCCACGTGATGTGGAACCGCGGGACGGAGTTGCCGTGACCGGTGGCGGTGCCGTCACCGCGCTCGGCCCAACCGACGACCGGGAACCACCGCATCCCCTGCTGGTGCAACCACGAGCGCTTCTCCCCGGCCGCGAAGTCGACGTAGGACTCCGCCCAGCGCACCGGCCAGCGGTCCTGGTCCTCGAGCCGGTCGAACCCCGCGGAACCCATCCAGTCCGCCAATGCGAGCTCGGTCGAGTCCTTGATGCCCATCCGGCGCTGCTCCGGGCTGTCGACGAAGAACAGGCCGCCGAACGACCAGAACGCCTGCGCACCGATGTTGACCGGGCTCTCCTGGTCGACCACGAGCACATGCCGACCTGCGTCGGCGAGCTCCGCGGTGGCGACGAGCCCGGACAGACCGGCTCCGACCACGATGACGTCAGCGTCCATCTGGCCAAACTACGCGCCGGTAACCACGCCCGTCACGCGAACCCGACCATCGACCACGCTGAACCGCACGTCCGCGAGCGTCCCGATGACGGCGTCGGCCAGCAGGTCGGCCGGTTCGGTCGTCGTGGTGACGGCGAGCGTGGCGCACCCTGCGGCGCGGGCTGCCTCGAGCCCGCCCGGGGCGTCCTCGACGACGAGGCACTCGCGCGGGTCGACCCCGAGGAGCTTGGCCGCGAGCAGGAACGGGTCGGGGTGCGGTTTGCCCTGTCGCACGTCGCTGGCCGTCACGACGACGCGGGGGGCGGGCAGGCCGGTCGCCTCGATCCGCGCGGTAGCCAACGGACGGGTGCACGACGTCGCGATGGCGCACAGGTCGCCACCGTCGCTCCCGCTCCCGCTCCCACTCCCGCTCCCACTGAGCGTCGCCAGCGCGGCCAGGGTGCCCGGCAGCACGGTGATGCCGTCGGTGTCAGCGGTCTCGATCCCCTCGATGCGGTCCACCGCCGCGTCGACACGGTGGGCGGGCAGCAGCTTCTCGGCGATGCCTCGGGCCGGCACGCCGTGGAAACCCACCAGCCGGGCCGGATCGACCCCCTCCTCGTCCGCCCACTGCAACCAGCTCCGGACGACGACCGGGATCGAGTCGATCAGGGTTCCGTCCATGTCGAACAGCACGGCGGCGAAGTCTCGCCCGTCCAGCGTTCCCAAGGTTCCCGGCATACCGGACAGCGTAGGGAGCCGCCGTCACCGGCGCCGACCCGGTTACGGTGAGCAGGTGAGCCAGCCCCCCGAGCGTCCACGACGCGTTCGCCGCCCGGCCCTGCTCCTCCTGCAGTCGGGTGCGGTCCTGGCCCTGGTGCTGGGCGCCGTATTCGGCGGCATCGCCGCGACCACGATCTTCCCGACGACGGTGGACACCCTCAACTACGGAGCCAAGCTGCGGCTGTCGGCCGACCCCGCCAACCTCGGCACGATCCAGAGTCCCACCCTTTTCGGTGACATCCAGCTGGAGTTCGCCGGTCCCGTCCCAGCCCCCGGCGTCATCGCGGACGTCCAGGTCAAGCAGCGCATCACCGACCTGCTGGCCCGGCCCAACATCTCGGTCAGCTCGCTCCAGCCGGGACCTCTGGAGCTGGAGGATGCGGCTCGTGATGCCGCGGTCGGTCTGGCGTTGCGGTTCGCGGCCGGCGCCCTGTTCGTCACCCTCCTCGCCGTCGGCGCGTATGCCGAGTGGATCCACCGACGACCCAAGGCCGGCCGGCTCGCGGTCGCCGCAGTGTGCTGGGTGGTGGCCTGCGCGGCCACCTTCGCCAGCATCGGGTTCGGCTACCGGCCCGAGCGGCTCGACCGCTTCAGCACCACCGGCATCCTCGGCGCCGTGCAGCGCAACGCCGGACTGCTCGCCGATGTCCAGACGCGCGCCGAGCAGACGACGCCCTACCTCAAGAACCTCCTGGCCCTCTCGAACGCGTTGCAGGACAAGTACTCACCACAGTCGCTCAGCGAACCCGTGGCGGCGCGGCTGCTGCTCGTGTCCGACATCCACGGGGGGGACCAGTACCCGCTGATGAAGACGATCGTCGAGCAGGAGCAGGTGGACGCCGTCGTCGACGCCGGGGACCTCGTCAACTTCGGCACCCTCACCGAGGCGGAGGCGTCCGGCGTCCTGGCCGGCATCCGGTCGCTCGACGTCCCCTACCTCTTCGTCAAGGGCAACCACGACGCCCGGTCGGCCACCGACACCGAGCTCCTGCGAGCCCTGGCCAAGATCCCCAACGTCGTGCTGCTCCAGCCCGACGACGACAGCTACACGGTGCAGAGCGTGGGCGGCATCCGCATCGCGGGGTTCAACGACCCCCGGTGGTTCGGCGACGACAACCGCAACAACGCGGCCAAGCAGGAGGCGCCTGCCGCTCGCTACGCCGCAGCGATGGCCGACCTCGCCGCCCCGGACGTCCTCGTGGCGCACGAGCCGGGAGGCGTGAATGCTGTGAAGCAGGAGACGGGCATCAAGATCCACGGCCACCTCCACTCGGACCGCCTCAACGGCAACACCATCGGGGTCGGCACGTTCACCGGCGGCGGGCCCTTCAGCCACTTCCTCCAGGCGGGGAAGGGAGAGGAGCTGACGGGGCAGCCGTCCTCCTTCGACATCGCGGTGTTCGGCGAGGACTGCCGGATCACCTCCCTGGCGCGGTACCAGTTCCGCAACGTCATCGAGGGGCGCCCTGCCTACGACGACTTCAGCCTGATCAACGGCTCGCGGATCGAGTCGGCCCTTCCAGCCGTGCCCGACCCGGTCGGTGCCGACACCAAGACGAACCCTTCGCGCCCGCGGAGCTGCTCCGCGGACCTGGAGCCGACGACCGAACGGGTCGCTGCTCCTGCGCCTTGAGCATCCACCGAGGTCGAGCTCGTATGGTGCGGAACGGGATCCGCTGGTGCCTCCTGGTGCGACCTAGGGGGCGTCGTCGATGCCGGGGATCCTCAGCACGTCGACCGAGTAGCGATAGGCGCAGGACGGCGCCTCGGCGCGACAGGTCAGCTTCGCCGGTGGGTCGACCCTCCTGGTCACGTCGGCCTGGACCAGCACCGGCAGCCGCCCGGTGCCGATCACGGTGACCCGGAACGAGTCGTCACCCGTGCGTTCGCAGAGCGCGTCGCGGACATCTCCCAACCCGGCGGGTCCATAGCTCGACAACACCCCAGCAAGGGCCGCCTGCACCGCCGGCGGATGGGTCGACACCCCGCGGAAGTAGCGCGGGGTCACCGTCCCCCGCAGGTGCGCCTCGACCACGGACATGGCCGAGCTGACGTCGAGGTTGCCGTAGTAGGCGCCGTCGGGCAGCAGCAGGACGTTGGGCGCGAAGCGGTCGCCGCCGATGTGGGAGCACTCCCACGTCCGGTCCGCCCAGCGCACGGAGAGGGCGGCCACGACGGGCCGGCCACGGACCGCGCAGCAGACGTCGTGTCGGCCGTGGGCGCAGACCAGCACCAACGGCGGTGTGGACCGTGCCCGGGCGGTCGCTGGCGGCTGCGGCCCCGCGCGCATCACGTCGGCCGCGGCGAGCAGGTCCTTCGGGTCTCGCCAGCTGCCCCACTGCTGGATGCCGTTGTGGTCGATCACCGCCCACGACCGCACCGCCCTGTGGGGACGACGCCCGGGGCGGCGGATCAGCAGGGCTCGCCCCTGGACTGCCATGGCCGCGTCCTGCAGGGCCGAGCCGATGCCATCTTCGAACCCGGGGCTGTCCAACGCGGCGGGCAGCCACGGACCATCGTGCTCGACCAGCAGCCACCGGCGCGCGGGCGCCGCAGTCCCGATCAGCGAGTCGCCCCGGACGCGCGCCTCGGTGGCGCATCGCGGCGTGGTCACGCGCTGACGGCGACGCCGGCGAGGACCAGCCCGCGTGCCAGGTCGACCCCGAGGTCGCCCGCTGTGGCGGCGCCCTCCTCGAGGAACGACCCGATCCTTGACAGGTCCGCGGGCTCGACGCGCAGCGTTCCCGCGCGACTGGTCAGCACGGCATACCCGTCGTGCGAGGTGAGGTCTGCGGCAAGGTACGGGCGCAGCCGCAGGGGGGTCTGGTCCTGGAGGTCGTGGGCCAGGGCGTGTTGGGCGAGGGGGGCCAGGGGGGCAGCCCGCTGCGAGCCACGGGCCGTGGCCGACAGCGCCGTCGACAAGTCGCCGGCGTCCAGCTCTGACAGGGCCCGTACGAGGGCGTGGCGCACGAGCTCGACGTCAGCTGCGCGTGCTGTCGGGTCCGCGAGCGCCGTGCCCAGCGGGAGCGCGGCCCGCACGGCCGGGTCCTGAGCAGCGCGGGCGAGCGCGGCCCTGAGCATCTCGTCAGCGAGGTGGTGGCGGGTCCAGGAGTGCACGCCGATGGTGAGGTGGGTGCTGACCCCGCCCTGAGCGGTCGCCGAGTGCAGGTAGCCGCGTGGCAGATAGAGGCAGTCACCGGCCTCGAGGGTGGTCTCGAGCATCGGGACGTCGCGGGCCGACTCCTCGACGTCGACGCGACGGTCCGTCCAGGGTTGGCTCCGCAGCGGGCGGTCGTGCACGGGACGGCGGATGCGCCAGCGCTTGGCTCCCGAGATCTGCAGGACGAACACGTCGTGCACGTCGTAGTGGTCGCTGAACCCGGTGTTCTGCGGCGGCGTGACATAGGCGTTGACCTGGGTCGGGTGACCGAGGTCGGCCGCGAGCTGCTGCGCGAGCTCGACCACCGGCTCCCAGGTGCGGTGCAGCCCTTGGAGGACGAGCGTCGCGCCGTCGGCGAACTGTTGCAGGACCAGGTCGTCGCTCGCCTGGTCGGCGATGCCCGCACCGGTGCCACCGCCGCGGGTGAAGACCCGGTCGGGCAGGGTCGAGCCCTGCTTGGCCATCCGCAGGAACGGCGTACGGAGCCCGCGGGTCGCGACGAGCTCGTCGACTGCGGCCTGCGAGAAGAGGTCGTCGAACGGCAACGGCAGGTCACGGGCGCGGGTGAGCAGCGGCTCGCTGTCCCAGTGTTCGGCGCCGAAGGTGCCGGGGTCGAGCGCGACGAGACGGCGCAGCGCAGGGTACCCGCTCGATGGAGTGGGCACCCTGCTGCTGGTCCTTGCTGTCATCGGGTCCTTGCTGTCATCGGGTCCTTGCCGTCATCGACAGGTTCGGTGGCGGACCGCGGTCGCTCTAGCTCGCCCCGCCATCGGCTCCGCCGTCGTGGCCACCGGCGTCCGCACCGCCGTCAGCGGTTCCCTCGCCCGCGCCACCATCGGCGCCACCGTCAGCGCCACCATCGGCGCCGCCGTCATGGCCACCGGCGTTCGCACCGCCGTCAGCGGTTCCCTCGTCAGTCTCGTCGGACTCTGTGGGGTTGATGGGCGTCTCGCTCATGGCTGTGCTCCTCTGCCTGGTGGTGTCGGTGATGGATGGTGCTTCAGGTGGTGCCCGGCGGCAGGACCGCCTTGTCCTTCCTATTGCACTTCGCCGCCAAGCGCCACCGCTGCAGCCCCATCAGTGCAGGTCAGCGCCCGGTCAGATCCCTGCCACTCGACGCAGCGCGCAGAACCCGTCCTCGGTCCCTCGCCAGTGACGACGCACCTCGTCCACGCCGACGGTCCGGACCACGGACCGAAGGGTCCACACGACGACGACCACGTCGTCGGCATACCCGACGACCGGGAGGAAGTCGGGAACGAGGTCGAAGGGCATCGCCAGGTAGGCCAACAGCAGTCCGAGCCGCATCCGCACCCCGCGGGGCTGTGCTGAGTCCCTGGCGACATCGCGCAGCAGGCGCAGCAGGTCAGGCAGCAGGCGCAGGGACTGCGTGAGCAGGGCCCCCTTGGGGCGGACGACCAAGAGCGCCACGAGCAGCGCCAGCCAGGTCGCGACGAGGCCTGCGGCGACTCCCACGAGCAGTTCGCGCCACATGCGGTGAGTGTCGCAGCGGGCCTTCACATTCAATGCACGACACGACACGACACGACACGGCAAAGCGGCAGTTGTTCGGCAAGACCGGGGTCTACAAGTCCCGGGTCGCCGAGCAACTGCCGCTTTGCGTGCAGGTTGCGCCCGATCGTCAGCCGGTGATGGCGGACAGGGTCGGGTCGTTGGCGTAGGCCTCCTTGGCGTTCTCCTTGGTCACGATGACCGGGACGAGCAGGTGCGCCGGCACGACCTTGACGCCGTTGTTGTACGACTTGTCATCGTTGATGTCCGGCTTGGACCCCTTCTGCAGGGCGGTCACCATGGCGATGGTGTCAGTGACCAGGTTGCGGGTGTCCTTGTTGATGGTGGAGTACTGCTCACCAGCCATGATCGACTTGACGGACTCGACCTCGGAGTCCTGGCCGGTGACGACCGGGATCGGCTTGCCCGCGGCCTTCACGGAGGTCAGGATCGCGCGCGCGAGGGTGTCGTTGGGGGAAAGGACGCCGTCGAGCTTGGTGCTGGTGTAGTTGGCCGTGAGGAGCGTGTCCATCCGCTTCTGGGCGTTCTCCGCCTTCCAACCCTGGGTGACGACCTGCTGGAAGTCCTTCTGGCCCGAGGCCACCTTGAGCGTGCCGTCGTCGATCTTGGGCTTCAGGATGTCCATCGCGCCGTCGAAGAAGACCTGGGCGTTGGCGTCGTCGGGCGAGCCGGCGAACAGCTCGATGTTGTAGGGACCCTTGGGCTTCTTCTTGGCCATGCCATCCAACAGGGCCTGGCCCTGGAGCTGGCCGACCTTGCGGTTGTCGTAGGCGACGTAGTAGTCCACGGCGTCGGTGTTCTTGACCAGGCGGTCGTAGGCGATGACCTCGGCGCCCGAGGCCTTGGCCGCCTTGAGCTGGGTGCCCAGCTGGGAGCCGTCGATGGCTCCGACGATGATGACCTTGGCGCCCTTGGTGACCATCGCCTGGATCTGGTTCTGCTGCTCGGCCACGCCACCGTTGGCGAACTGGACGTCGCCCTTGAAACCGGCGGCCGCGAGCTGGTCGTTGAAGAGCTTCTCGGCGAGGACCCAGTTCTCCGAGGTCTTCTGGGGCAGCGCGACGCCGATCAGGGCGTCAGCCGCGAAGCCTGCGGACGCCCCGCTGCCGCCACCCGTTGCGGCGGTGTCATCGGCTCGAGCACAACCAGCCGCGGCAAGGGCGACCATGGAGGTGACTGCCATCACCTTGACGAAGATACGCATGTGTACTTCTTCCTCTGTTGCGCGTCATCCGTGACGAGCGGCTGATGCATGCCGGACGGCGCCCGGCACGAGCTGGGGGCCTTCAGGCTCCGCGGCTGATCGTCTCCGAGATCGTCTCGACCTGCGAAGCGGGGTCCTGCGGTGGGCCGCCGTCATCGCTCGGGTTGTTGCGCCGCATGTTCTTGGTGAGCAGGCCCAGGATCGACGGCTTGCCCTGCAGCTTGTTGTAGACGTCGAAGGCGACCGCGATGAGCAGCACGAGGCCCTTGATGATCTGGGTGGAGTCGGCCCCGATGCCGAGGAGCTGCAACCCGTTGTTCAGCACGGCCATCACCAGACCTCCGATGATCGAGCCGATGACCGTCCCCACACCACCCGTGACGGCGGCGCCACCGATGAAGACTGCGGCAATGGCGTCGAGCTCCCAGCCCACCCCGTCGAACGGACCGGACGCGTTGGACCGGGCAACGAACATCATGCCGGCGAGGGCCGCGAGGATGGCCATGTTCATCATGACCAGGAAGTTGACCTGCTTGCTCCGCACGCCGGACAGCTCGGCTGCGTGCCGGTTGCCACCGACGGCGTAGATGTGGCGGCCGATGATCGTGCGCGTGGAGAGGAAGCCGTAGAGAAGGACGAGCACGGCCAGGATGAGACCGGAGACCGGGAAGGACGTGCCCCGACGGCCGGAGGCGAACAGCAGGGTCGCAGCGATGATCGCGAGGCTGACCAGCCCGAGGCGAACCCACATGATCCACGCCTCCTCCAGGTCCGCGCCCACCTTGCGATGGGCGTTGCGGCCGCGGATCCCGCCGACCACCACCCAGGCGACCAGCAGCAGACCGATCAGGAGGGTGAGGTTGTTGTAGCCCGTGCTGGGACCGACCTCAGGCAGGTAGCCCGCGCCGATGACCTGGAAGTCCTCGCCGACCGGCACCGTGTTGGACTTGCCGACGAACTGGTTGGCGCCTCGGAAGATCAACATGCCGGCCAGGGTGACGATGAACGCGGGGATGCCGACGTAGGCGACCCAGATGCCCTGCCACACGCCGATCAGGGCGCCGACGACCAGGCCGAGGAGCACCCCGAGGTACCAGGGGATGCCCCAGTCGCGCATCGCGATCGCCACCACGATGCCGACGAAGGCCGCGATCGAGCCGACCGAGAGGTCGATGTGGCCCGCGATGATCACCAGGACCATGCCGATCGCCAGGACCAGGATGTAGGAGTTGCCCTGGAACAGGTTGATGATGTTGTCCGAGGTGAGGGTCAGGCCACCGGTCCTGACCTGGAAGAAGATGATGAGCGCCACGAGGGCGAAGATCATGCCGAGCTGTCGGGTGTCGCCACCGAAGATCTTCTTGACCGTTTTCATGGATGCCGCTTCCTGGCTGTCTCAGGTGGATGGGTGGTTTAGGCGCTGGCTCGGGCGGTCGTGCCGTGGCCGGGCGCGGCCCGCGTCATGAGCCGCATCAGTGACTCCTGGTCGGCGTCGGCCTTGTCGACCACACCGGTGATGGCACCCTCGAAGATCGTGTAGATGCGGTCCGAGAGGCCGAGCAGCTCGGGCAGCTCGGAGGAGACGAGGATGACGCCCTTTCCCTCCTCGGCGAGCTTCTGGATGATTCCGTAGATCTCGAACTTGGCACCGACGTCGATGCCTCGGGTCGGCTCGTCGAGGATGAGCAGGTCGGGTTCGGTGAACAGCCACTTCGCCAGGACGACCTTCTGCTGGTTGCCCCCCGAGAGCTTGCTGACACCCTCGTCCACGGACGGCGCCTTGGTCCGCATCGACTTCCGGTAGCTCTCTGCGAACACGTACTCCTCACGCTCGTCGACCGCGAACCGATGGGTGATCCTGCTGAGCCGCGCGGACACCGTCGTCCGCTTGATGTCATCGAGCAGGTTCAGGCCCAGGGACTTGCGGTCCTCGGTGACGTAGGCGATGCCCGAGTCGATGGCGTCCGAGACATGGCGCAACGTCAGCTGTTTGCCGTTCAGGGTCACGGTGCCGCTGACGAAGGTGCCGTAGGACCGTCCGAAGATGCTGCGCATCAGCTCGGTACGGCCCGCGCCCATGAGACCGGCGAAGCCGACGATCTCACCCCGCCTCACGGTGAAGCTGCTGCCCTTGCAGACCAGGCGGTCGGCGACGCTGGGGTGCTGCACCGTCCAGTCCTTCACCTCGAACAGGGTGTCCCCGATGTTCGGGGTGTGGTCGGGGAAGCGCGACTCGAGGTCACGACCGACCATTCCGCGGATGATCCGGTTCTCGTCGACGCCGTCCTCCTTGACGCGCAGGGTCTCGATGGACTCTCCGTCACGGATGATGGTGATCGCGTCGGCGATCTTCTCGATCTCGTTGAGCTTGTGGCTGATCATGATGCAGGTGACGCCCTTGGAGCGCAGCCCGACGATGAGGTCGAGCAGGTGCTGGGAGTCGCCCTCGTTAAGGGCTGCAGTCGGCTCGTCGAGGATCAGGAGCTTGACGTCCTTGGACAGCGCCTTGGCGATCTCGACGAGCTGCTGCTTGCCGACGCCGATGTCCCGGACCTTGGTTTCGGGCTCTTCCACCAGGCCCACGCGGGCGAGCAGCTCACGCGCCTTGGACCGCGTGGTCATCCAGTCGATCACGCCTCGCCTGGTGACCTCGTTGCCGAGGAAGATGTTCTCGGCGATGGACAGCTCGGGGATGAGGGCGAGCTCCTGGTGGATGATGACGATCCCGGCGTGCTCGCTGTCGCGGATGTTGTTGAACGCGACCGGCTTTCCGTCGAAGATGATGTCTCCGGTGTAGCTCCCCTTCGGGTGGACGCCGGAAAGGACCTTCATCAGCGTGGACTTGCCGGCGCCGTTCTCACCGCAGATGGCCTGGACCTCACCTCGGCGCACCACCATGGAGACGTTCGCCAGCGCCTTGACGCCCGGGAACTCCTTGGTGATGCCCTTCATCTCCAGGATCACCGAGCCGGGGTCAGCGGGGACGGGCTCGGTCGGTGACACGTCCTGTGGCCCGCGGGGTCCGGCATCGACGCTCATCTGGATCACCCTTCCCTGATGCGGCGGCGATGCCGCACAGGAAACCGATTCTCACTCAGCAGTCGTTGAATGGGTGATCATCGGGGGCTCGGGAGCGTCACAACGTGATAACGATCCGACCGAACGACCGCGCCTCAGGCCAAGGGGCGGGGGTCCGCGGGGCGGGGGTAGGTGGCGCGGCCCAGTCCGAGGCCGTGACCGAACGCGAACAGCGGATCCTCGAAGCCAGGCACGTCCTCGCCGTGGCGGCGGACGTCCTCCATCGACCGGGGCAGGTCGAACGGCAGCCGACCCTGCGGGGCGACGGCGCCCGTGAGGGCATCGAGCAGCGCGGCGTCGCTCGAGCCGTAGCTGCCCACGACCGCCGAGGCGAACGGCAGCAGCGGTGTCACGATGGCTGGTCGGTCCAGGACGATGTCGACCACCAGCGGGCACTGCGCGGCAATGCGCGCAAGCCGGGCCACCAGGCCCGGCGGGAAGTCCAGCGATCCCTGGTGGAACCATGACTCCAGGAACAGGTCGCTGCGAGCGTCGAAGGGAGCCATCAGGCGCACGATCGCGACATCGGCGTCCTGCGGGCTCGACACCCGCACGCCCACCGCTTCGACGGCGGCGGTCGACACGTTCTCGGCGTAGACCCGGCACCCGGCGACCAGCGGCAGTGGTGCGGCCAAGGCCTCATTGCAGCCGCGGCCAGCGGTGCCGCCGCGGCCATCAGCGCCATCTGTGCCATCCCGACCGTTCTGGAGGACGGTGACCGAGCGAGCCTGAGCGGTGTGCCCGGCAGCGCGGAAGTCGGCGCGGCCCACGACCTGCGCAGCGAGCTCCTCGTCGACGTAGGGGTCGTCGAACAGGCCGAGGCGGAACTTCACCGCGAGCAGGCGGCGGGCCGACTCGTCGATGCGCTCCGTCGTGACCCGGCCCTCCTTGACGAGGTCGATGAGGATCTCGACGCACTCCTCACCGCCGAACTGGTCTGCCCCAGCGTGCAGGATCAGCTCCATCCGACCGTGCGGGTCGAGGTGCTCGACACCCCACGCGCGGGCCGGGAGCACCTGGTCACCGACGTGGTTGTCGTTGACCAGCTCCCAGTCGGTCACGACGACCCCGTCGTAGCCGAGCTTCTCGCGCAGCAGGCCGGTGACGATCTGGCGGTTGTAGCCGAACCCGACTTCCTCGATCTGCTCCCCGTCGACCTCGAGCCCGACCGGCATACCGTAGTAGGGCATGATCCCCGCCGTCCCGGCCTCGATCATCGGGGGGAAGGGCTTGAGGTGGTCGGCGAAGCGGCCACCGGGGTAGACCTGTTCGCGGCCGTACGGGAAGTGGGCGTCCTCGCCGTCCTTCTGCGGGCCACCACCCGGGAAGTGCTTGCTGGTGCAGGCGATACTGTCCGGTCCGAGCGAATCCCCCTGGAAACCCTTGAGGTACGCGACGCCGAGCTCGGTCACGAGGTCGGGGTCCTGGCCGAACGTGCCGGCCTGGCGCGCCCAGCGCGGCTCTGTCGCGAGGTCGAGCGTGGGGTGCAGGGCGGCCCGGATCCCGACGGCGCAGTACTCCTGGCGGGCGATGTCCCCGAACTCACGCACAGCCTCCACGTCGCGCAGCGCCGCGAGCCCCAACGGCTCCGGCCACTGGGAGAAGGCCTTGGCGGTGAACGAGACACCGGCATTCTCGATGAAGGCGTGCCGCGGGTCGGTCGAGACCGTGACCGGTATGCCGTGCGGCGTCTGCTCGGCCAGTGCCTGGAGCGCGTTGTGCCACCGGGCCGCCATCGTCGCATCCTCGAGGGCGTGGACGTTGAAGTGCGTGAGGTGCTTGGTCAGCACCACCTCGCTCGTCGGGGACTTGCTGATCGCACCGGGGTTCTCCAGGACCGTGCCATCGGCGCCGGCCTCGATGACCGTCTGGAACATCAGGCCGACCTTCTCCTCGAGGCTGAGGCGACCGAGGAGGTCCTCGACGCGCTCCTCGACCGGCAGACGCGGGTCCTCGAACCGGTCCATCCGGCCGTTGCCGTTGAGGTCGCGGTACTCGACACCATCGGGTGAGGTCTGTCGGGCCGGCTGCATGGAGGGTCCTCTCGAGGGGTGTACGTGGTGTCGGGGTGGTGACCATGCCCTCGGGCACGGTCACCACCCGCGATCAGAGGTGCGCGGTCGGGGTGGGGGGTCGCCCGACCGCGCACCGGTCAGGCGAGACCGGCGCCGAACTCCTCGGCACCGATCACGGGGCGCAAGCGGCGCTCCACGTCACGCGTGCTGAATGCACGACGAATCACGTTGTCCGCCAGGACGTTGCCGATCGCGCCCATGATCATTGCCTGGTCGAGCGACAGGTAGCGACGGGCGATCGTGCCGGAGTGCACCGCGACGGCGTCGAAGAAGCCACCCTTGCCGTAGGCCTTGAGCTCGTCCTCGATCTTCGCGAGGTTGGCGAAGGAGCTGCCGGGCTCGTGCATCATCGCGAGGAACGAGGCGTGCGGCGTGACGACACCGTCGCCGAACTTCGGCGTGGGGTTGGTCCCCTCGCGGCACTCGCCGAAGCCGACGTCGACGTTGGTCCTCTCCTTGTCGGAGAAGTAGCCCTCGGGGTTCATGCCGAGCCGGTCGACGCCATACTCGCGGTAGTTGGCGAACGGGTCGCTGGCCGGCGAGAAGCCCCAGTAGCCGTAGCCGGCCTCGTGGAGGCCGTGCTCGCGCTGGGCCCGCACGTGCAGCGGGTGGTTCAGGCCCCAGCTGCGCGGCGCCCAGCTCGCCTCGGGGACGAACACGTCGGGCATGAGCTCCTCGAACATCGACCCACCCCAGCCCGGCACGATGTGCATGCCGCGATAGGTGTACGCGCCCTCGTAGACGTCGACACCGAGGTAGGTGCGGTCCTGCCCGACCGGCTGCGACTCGGGCCACGCCCAGTCGCAGGTCTCCGGGAAGGTGCGCCACATGGCGAAGTAGTGGTTGGCCGGGACCTGCCCGGTCATGATGCCGAGATAGCTCGTGATGCGGGTCTCGGAGACCGTGGTGTCGTAGTGGTGGTTGGTCAACCAGACGTCGGGTCCGACACCGATGTGGTTGCCGTAGAAGCCGTCCGTGCGGTTCGGGGGCTGGACCACGAAGAACCCGCCGTGCATCAGCCCCGGCTTCCGCGAGGCGTTGGTGTCGTAGAAGCTGTCCCAGCGCATCCGGCCGAACAGCTTCTTCGCCAGAGGGGCCGCACCGGGGTCGGCGGTGATGACGACCTTGAGGGCGGCACCGAGCCAGCCGTTGTCGACGCTCGACAGGAACGGGTCTACCCGGTCGCCGGTGCCGGGCCAGGAGGTCAGCTTGTCGCCGGTCGACTCGTCGTACCAGTTGTAGTACATCCCGCTCGGCTCGTGGTGCTCCATGCGCAGCAGGGTGGTCAGCGTCTGGCGCAGGCGACGGGTGCACTCCCCGCGGGAGATCAGGCCCAGGTCGCGCGCCACGACGGCCGACCACAGGTAGCCACCGATGTTGGTCGGCGACGTGTACCCCGAGCGGTCACCAGCGGTGAGGCCCTCGTTGATGTTGTCGGCCGGCAGGCCGGTCTTCGGGTCGGTCATCGCCACGAGGCTGTGCCAGGTGTCCTTGGCCCAGCGACGGACGCGCTCCTTCTCCGCGCCGGCAGCAGCGCCTGCTCCGATCAGGACCGGTGCTGCTGCGGGGGCTGCCGAGGCGTGACCGGCGGTGAGGCCGACCGCAGCGACGGCAGTGGCGCCGACCAGCAGCTGGCGGCGGCTCGGGGAGACGCGGCCCACGGCCGAGATCGCGGAGGACGCGCTGTCCGGCAGGACGAGCGGGGACTGGCTGGGGAGGTGGAACTTGGCCATGGGTGATGCTCCTTCGTCGGGATTGGTCACGTGCTGCCATGCAGAAGCGCGGGGCTGGCTGAACCCCGGTACGGGGCGGTGCTGCGGGAGCAGCACCGGCCCGGGGGTCACTTGATGCCGGTGGTGGCGATGCCCTCGATGAACTTGCGCTGGAACGCGAGGAACACTGCGAGGACAGGGATCACGACGACGGTCGCCCCGGCGAGGAGCAGTCCGTAGTTCGTGCTGTTCTGGCCCTTGGAGTAGAGCGCCAGGGCCACCGGAAGCGTGTAGGTGTCCTCGGACTGCGCCACCACGAGCGGCCACAGGAAGTTGTTCCAGCTGCCGAGGAAGGTGAGGATGCCGAGCGTCGCGAGCGCCGGACCGCACAGCGGCAGGATGATCCGGGCGAAGATCCGCAGCTCGCCCGCACCGTCGACCCGGCCGGCGTCGAGCAGGTCACGCGGCAGACCGGAGATGAACTGGCGCATGAGGAACACCCCGAACGGGCTCACGAGGAACGGCAGGATCAGCCCGGGGAGGCTGTCGATGAGACCGGCGTTCGCCACGAGGACGAACAACGGCACGAAGGTCACGACACCGGGGATCATCAACGTGGCCATGACGATGGAGAACAACGCCTTCTTGCCCTTGAAGTCGAGCATCGCCAGGGCGTAGCCGAGCATCGAGCAGAACAGCAGGTTGCCCGCGGTCACGAAGACGGCGACGACGATCGAGTTGGTGAAGTAGGTGCCGAAGTCGAGGCGCGAGAACAGCTGGGTGTAGTTGTCGAGCGAGGCGGCCTCGGGCCACCAGGTCGGCGGTGTCTTGCGCAGCTCGCCCTCGCTCTTGAATGATCCGAGCACCATCCACACGAACGGCGCGATGACGCCGACGAGCGCGAGGGTGAGCAGACCGTAGAGCCACCAACGGCTCGACTGCTTGGCGCCGGCCATGGTCGCGGTCGTGCCGACCGGGGCGGCGGGACCGGATGACCGGCCCCAGCGGCCCTTGGGGGACTTGGGGACCGGGGCCAGGGTGGCGGCCTTGTCTGTGGTCGCGTCAGTGCTCATGGTCATGGCGATCAGTCCTTCTCGCGCAGCAGTCGGAACTGGATGGCGGTGACGACCGCGATGACGATGAAGATGATGTAGCTCAGCGACGCGGCATACCCGTAGTTGCCGAAGCCGAACTGCTTGTA
>JBDSKZ010000044.1:0-15338 GCA_039916625.1 Pedococcus sp. | reverse complement strand
GGCGTCTGGTCGTTCCAGCAGTAGGGCAGCACGCGGAAGCCCTCGTAGACCAGGCCCTTGTCGTGCAGCTGCTTGAACGCCCAGATGACCGACTCCATGTAGTCGGGCTCGAGCGTCTTGTAGTCGTGGTCGAAGTCGACCCAGCGGGCCTGGCGGGTGACGTACTCACGCCAGTCGTCGGTGTACTTCAGGACCGAGGTGCGGCAGGCGGCGTTGAACTTCTCGATGCCGAGCTCGACGATCTCGTCCTTGGTCTTGATGCCGAGCTGGCTCATCGCCTCGAGCTCGGCGGGGAGCCCGTGGGTGTCCCAGCCGAACCGGCGCTCGACCCGGCGACCGCGCATGGTCTGGTAGCGCGGGATGAGGTCCTTGACGTACCCCGTCAGCAGGTGGCCGTAGTGCGGCAGCCCGTTGGCGAAGGGAGGCCCGTCGTAGAAGACGAACTCGTTGTCGCCGTCCTGCCCGGCCGAGCGGTTCTCGACCGAGGCGACGAAGGTGCCGTCCTCGTCCCAGTACCGAAGGATGCGCTCCTCGATCTCGGGGAACCTCGGCGAGGCGGCCACTCCCTGCGGCGGGCCGCTCACGGCGTCGTCGGGGGCTGCGCTGGAGACCTTGGGGTAGGCCATGGTGTCGGCGGTCCTGTCCATCGTTCGTGCGTTTCGCACGAGGACGACATCGCCGGGCTGTCCCGGCGGCACCGCGGTACCACCTCGCTTGTCGTGCCCCGCGTGGTGACCACGCGACATACGACCGCTCTTGTGCCAGGCGATGACGGGCCCACCCGTCCGGGTCTAGTAGGGACCTGGGCACCGGGGTGCCCGGATCCTGTTCTTCCGGAGGCTCGCCGGTGATGGCCGGGTCGACACCTGTGCCGCCCAGTCTAGCGGCCTGTGACGAAGCGCTCGTCCGGGTTGTCGGCCGGGCGCCCACGCAGGTGTACAGTCGGGCCGTCGCCCTAGGGTGACACCACGACGCGCCACAGGGGAAGCCGGTCCAAGTCCGGCGCTGACCCGCAACCGTAGGCCGCCCGCGAGGGTGGTGAGCCGGAATGCCTGGAACGCGGAGCGGCTCCAAATCCGTCGAGGTACGCGGGCGGAGCCCGGACTCCAGGTCCGAGGCCGCCCCCTGTTTGTCGCGCGAGCGACAGGCGGGGGCTTTGTCTTTCCACCCGGGTGCCGGTGCCACCGTCGCGACACCGCTCGCTCGAAAGAGGCACCATGCACCACTGCATCCGCAGCGCCCGTCCGGCCGCCGCACTCGCCCTGGCGGTCGCCGCCGCTCTGGTGACACCCGGCATCGCGTTGGCGAGCACCACCACCCCCACGACCGGCTCGACCACCACGACGACTGCGCCAAGCACCACGGCCGGCACGTCGAGCGCCACCACCACGTCGACGCCGGCCACCACCACCGCAACCACGTCGGCGCCGGCCACCACAGCCCCGTCGACGACCACCGCGCCGAGCACGACGTCTGCTCCCAGCGCCACGTCGGCCACCACCTCGGCCACCACGTCGAGCACCACGACCCCGTCCAGCAAGGGCGGCCTGGTGCGCGGTGGTGACGCGGCGCGATACGGCCTCGCGGCCCCCTCCGCCCTGTCCGCCACCTCGACCGACCCAGCCTTGGTCGGGGCCGGGTTCCTCGAGCGCGAGCTCGCTGTCGGCGGCCACCACCTCTCGGTGAGCTTCGACGGGGTCGACTACCCCGACTACGGCGTCACGCTCGACGCCGTGCTCGCCCTCGACGCAGCGGGCGCCGGTCAGACCGAGGCTGCTGCTACGACGAAGTACGTCGCCGACCACATCGGTGGCTACATCGGGACCGACTTCGGTCCCACCGAGCTCTACGCCGGAGCCACGGCCAAGGCCCTGCTCGTGGCGGTCGCCCAGGGCGTCGATCCCACGGCGTTCGGCGGTGTCGACCTCGTCGCCACGCTGGCGTCCCTGGAGACCTCGAGCGGACGGTTCTCCGACCACTCGGCGGGCGACGCGGACTACTCCAACCTCATCGGCCAGTCGTTCGCCGTCATGGCCCTGCGCCGCGCCGGCGAGGCCAACTCCCCCGCGTCGGTCGGCATCATCCGCGACAACCAGTGCACCGACGGCGGTTTCCGCCTCACCTTCGGGGCCACCCCGTGCGTGAGCGACCCCGACGTCAGCGCCTTCGCCGTGCAGGCGCTGCTCGCCACAGGGGGTGCCGGTGACCCGGACGCGGACCAGGGCCTGGACTACCTCGCCGGCATCCAGGGCAGCGACGGCGGAGTCGGCGGCGCCGGACCGACCGCCGCGCACAACGCCAACTCGACCGGCCTCGCCGGTCAGGCCTTCCTCGCGGGCGGCCGTTCGGCCCAGGCCCGCGCGGCGCAGGGCTACCTGCGCGGCCTCCAGTACGGCTGCACCTACCCCGCCGCCTTCCGCGGTGGCATCGCCTACGACCGCGCCGCCTTCACCGCGGCGGCCGCCAAGGGCGCGACCGTGCAGGACCAGGACCGGCGCGCCACCAGCCAGGCGCTGCTGGCCCTGGCCGGAACCCCCCTGTATGCCGTGTCGGCCACCGGGGCGGATGCCACTGCGCCCGACCTCGCCTGCGCTGCACCGACCTCGACGACGACCAGCCCGACGACCACGTCCAGCTCGCCGTCGTCCAGCACCTCCCCCAGCACCTCCTCCAGCACGTCCGGCTCGGGCACGTCGTCGGGATCGACGGCCGCCGGCAGCGGTTCGTCGGCCGCCGGCAGCGGTTCGTCGGCCGCAGGCTCGGATGGCGGCGACAGCGCGGACGGCGTGGCGTCGGCGACCCCCGCCTCCCTGGCGTTCACCGGTGCTGACGTCAGCGCCTTCGTCATCGCGGGCCTGCTGCTGCTCGTGCTGGGTGCAGGAGCCCTGGTGCTGGCTCGTCGCAAGGGTGTCCACGCCTGATGCGCAGCCTCGCCCGCCTGGTTGCAGCCGCAGCTCTCGTCGCCGTCGGCGGCCTCACCCTCCCGGGTGGGGCCGCCCAGGCGGCCGCCTGCTCCGGCACCACCGGGGTCACCGTCGTGGTCGACTACGGCGCGACCACGACGACGTCGTGCGCCCCAGGTGACCCGGCCTCGGCCATGAGCGCCCTCAAGGCGGTGGCCACCGTGGTGTCGCCCCAGCGCTATCCCGGCACCGTGGTCTGCCGCATCAGAGGCGTCCCCGCCAGCGACCCGTGCATCCAGATGCCTCCCGCCAGCGCCTACTGGGCCTTCTTCCATGCCTCGCGTGGCGGCTCGTGGAGCTACAGCCAGTCCGGCGTGGCCAGCTACAACCCCGCTCCCGGAACGGTCATCGGGTTCGCCTTCGGCTCCGGTGGTGCGCCCGACACGGCGCCACCCGCCGCGGCGAGCACGCCCAAGCCGAGCTCCTCATCGAGCCCGAGGCCCAGTACCAAGCCGAGCGCCCCCTCGAGCCCGAAGCCCAGTACCAAGCCCGGTACCAAGCCCAGCTCCAGGTCGAGCGCCCCCGGCACCCCGCGGGCCACCTCGTCGACGCAGCCGAGGTCCACCTCGTCGAGCTCGCCACGGGGGACCACGGCGACCGGCGAGGCGACGCCGGCGAAGGGCGCCGACAGCCCGACCCCTGGCTCGACCTCGACGACCCGGTCGTCCTCCACCACGGGCCCGCGGACGACCGCCGCCGCCCCGTCGGACGTCACCGGCACGGCGACCGGCTCGGGTGACGTCAGCCCATCCACCCAGGGCGCGCCCTTCGACAGTGTCCGGGCCGGCGCCGCACCCGAGTCGGGCTCCCCGACCACCCTGTTCGCCGGTCTCGGGCTCGTCGGCGTGGTCGGTGCCGGCGCGGCATACCTCGCACACCGCCGCCGGACGCACGGCTGACCGATGTCCACCCCACCGCTGGTCCGCCGCCCGCTCACCCGCCACCTGCACCCGGTGGCGTGGTGGGTCTGGGCGGTCGGGCTGGCCGTGGCGTGCTCGCGGACGACCAACCCACTGCTCCTGCTCCTCGCGGTGAGTGTGGCCGCGCTGGTCGTGTCGGCCCGCCGGGGCAGCTCGCCGTGGGCTCGCGCCTTCCGGCTCTACCTCGTCCTCGGCGCCTCGATCGTCGTGCTGCGCGTGGTGCTGCACCTGCTCGTGGGGTTCAAGTTCGGCCAGACCCGGCTCTACACCCTGCCGAGCATCGACCTGCCCGGCATCACGATCCTCGGCCCCGTCTACCTCGAGGGAGTCCTGGCTGCAGCCGTCGAGGGACTGCGGCTCGCCTCGCTCATCGCCTGCATCGGCGCCGCGAACGCCCTCGCCAACCCCAAGCGCCTCCTGCGTTCCCTGCCCAGCGCGCTGCACGAGATCGGGACGGCCGTGGTCATCTCGGTCACCGTCGCGCCGCAGCTCGCCGAGAGCGTGCAACGGGTCCGCCGCGCCCGCGTCCTGCGGGGTGAGGGTGGGTCAGGGCTGCGGTCCGTCGGCCGGGTGGCGCTGCCCGTTCTCCAGGACACCCTCGACCGCTCGCTGCTGCTGGCCTCCGCCATGGACTCCCGCGGGTACGGTCGCCGCCCGGCGCAGTCGGCCCGCTCCCGCCACCTCACCGGCGCCCTGACCCTCACCGGCCTGCTCGGCGCCGCGATCGGCACGTATGGCGTGCTCGACGCCACCGCTCCCGCCGCGGTCGGCCTGCCGATGCTCGCCGCCGGCCTGCTGCTGTGTGTGGCCGGCCTGCGGGTCGGTGGCCGTACCGTCCAGCGCACCGCATACCGCCCCGACCCCTGGGCGCTGCCCGAGTGGCTCGTGGCAGGGTCGGGCGTCGTGGCTGCCGTCCTGGTCATCGGGGCGGCGCGCGCCGACCCCACCGCCTTCGTCCTGCCCCTGGAACCGCTGGCCCCGCCGGCCCTGCCCCTGCTGGCCGTGCTCGGCCTGCTTCTTGCCGCGCTGCCCGCCGTGGCAGCTCCTGAGCCGCCCCGACGCGGAGGTCGCTCGTGAGCGGCCCCGTCGTGGTCCTCGACCGCGTGAGCGTGACGTATGCCGGGTGCACCAGCCCGGCGCTGCGTGACGCCTGCGTCGTGGTCGAGGAGGGCGAGCTCACCGTCGTGGTGGGCCGCACCGGTGCCGGCAAGTCGACCCTGCTCGGTGCCGTCAACGGCACCGTCCCGCACTTCACCGGCGGCCACCTGTCCGGCCGGGTGACGGTCGCTGGGCTCGACACCCGCACCCACCGACCACGCGACCTCGCCGGCGTCGTGGGGGTGGTCAGCCAGGACCCCCTCGCCGGGTTCGTCACCGACACGGTCGAGGAGGAGCTCGCCTACACGCTGGAGCAGCTCGGCGTGGAGCCGTCGGCGATGCGCCGCCGCGTCGAGGAGGTGCTCGACGTGCTGGGCGTCGCGGACCTGCGGGATGCCCCGCTGCACGACCTGTCCGGCGGGCAGCAGCAGCGCGTGGCGATCGGCTCGGTACTGACCGCCAACCCGCGCGTCCTCGTCCTCGACGAACCCACCTCCGCCCTGGACCCCTCCGGCGCGGAGGAGGTGCTGGCCACGCTCTCGCGGCTGGTGCACGACCTCGGGCTCACGGTCCTGGTGTCCGAGCACCGCCTCGAGCGGATCGTCGGCCTCGCCGACCGGGTCGTCCTCGTGGCCGACGACGGGACGGTCAGCCACGGCGCCCCGGCCGAGCTGATGGCCCACTCGCTGCTCGCCCCGCCAGTCGTGCACCTCGGCCGCTGGGCCGGCTGGCAGCCGCTGCCCCTCACCGTGCGCGATGCCCGGCGGGCGGCAGGCGAGCTGCGGTCCGAGCTGTCGGACCGGGCATCCGACCGGGCATCCGACCGGGCGACCTCCTCGCCCACGCGCCCGGAGGGCCACACCGCCCTCGCCGACGAGTCGCCCCTGCTGTCGGCGGCCGGCGTCCAGGTCCGCCACGGCGACCTCGTCGCGGTCGACGGCGTCGACCTGTCCCTGGTGCCGGGCGAGGTCGTGGCACTCATGGGCCGCAACGGTTCTGGCAAGTCCTCGCTCCTCTGGGCCCTGCACGGCTCTGGTCACCGGGACGGGGGTGACGTCGCCGTCCGGGGCACCATCGCGGCAGCAGGCTCCGCCGGCGCAGCGAGCACCACCCCGGCCGTGGACCCGGCCCGGGAGTCACCGCGGACCCGCCGCCGCCACGTGGGGCTGGTCCCGCAGAGCGCCGCCGACCTGCTCTACCTGCCCACCGTCGACGCCGAGTGCGCCCAGGCCGACACCGAGGCCGCAGCCGTCGTCGGGACAGCCCGCGGCCACCTCGACCGGCTGGCCCCCGGCATCGACGGCAGCACCCACCCGCGTGACCTCTCCGAGGGCCAGCGCCTCGCCCTCGTCGTCGCCGTCCAGCTCACCGCAGCCCCGGCGACGCTGCTGCTCGACGAGCCCACGCGAGGCCTCGACTATCCCGCCAAGGCGGCCCTGACCGCACTGCTGCGCGACCTCGTCTCGGCCGGTGGGGCTGTCCTCGTCGCGACCCACGACGTCGAGTTCGCCGCAGGGATCGCCGACCGGGTCGTCGTCCTCGCCCAGGGTCGGGTCGTCGCCGACGGTCCTGCCACCGACGTCCTGTGCGACTCCCCCGCCTTCGCCCCCCAGGTCGCCAAGGTGCTCGCCCCCACCCGGCTGCTCACGGTGGACGACGTCCGTCAGGCGCTTCCCACCGTCCCTGCAACCGTCGGAGGTGGACGCCGATGACCGCGCGCCGGGCCGCGCCTGCCACTTCGGCAGGGACCTCGCACCCGCCCCACCCGCCGCGGTTCAGCGCAGTCGCCCTGCGTCCGCGTTCCACTGCGGCACTCGTCCTCGTCTCCGTGGCAGGGCTGCTCGCCTTTCTGTGGCCGCTGTTCGCCTCGGCCGGCTCTCGGCTGGGTCAGAACGCCGACGCTCCGCTGGTCTTCGCTCTGCTCCTGCCGCTGCTGCTCGCCGTGGTGCTGTTCGAGATCAGCGAGGGCGGGCTCGACGTCAAGGCCGTCGCGATGCTCGGCGTGCTCTCGGCCGTGGGTGCGGCGCTGCGACCCCTGGGCGCCGGGACGGCGGGACTGGAGACGGTCTTCTTCCTGCTCGTCCTCGGAGGTCGCGTCTTCGGGCCGGGGTTCGGCTTCGTTCTGGGGTCGACGACGCTGTTCGCCTCGGCCCTGGTGACCGGCGGCGTCGGCCCGTGGCTGCCCTACCAGATGGTCGGCGCAGCGTGGGTCGGCCTGGGTGCGGGTCTGCTCCCTCGCGTGCCCCCACGGTGGGAGCTCGCTCTGCTCGCGGCGTACGGTGCGGTCGCTGGCCTGCTCTACGGCTTGGCCCTCAACTTCTCCTTCTGGCCGTTCGCCACCGGTCTCGGCGGCGACCTGTCGTTCGTCGCCGGAGCACCGGCCTGGGACAACCTGCACCGCTTCGCCGTGTTCTCCTTGGCGACCTCCGCGTGGTGGGACCTCGGCCGGGCCGTGACCAACGTCGTGCTCATCGTCGTGACCGGCAGGGCCGTGCTGGGCACCCTGCGCCGGGCCTCCCGGCGGGCTGCCTTCGACGCCGAGGGCACCTTCGGCGCACCGGTGGCGGCCGAGCCGGAGCCGGCCACGCGGCATACCCTGTCTGGGTGACTTTGCCCCCATCGCTGCTCTCCCGCGCCGTCACCGACCTCGACGTCAAGGCGACGTATGCCGTCGACGAGTCTGTCGGCGCGCTCGCGCCGGGCCGCTACGAGGTCGTCCGCGCGCGGGACCTCGGTGACGTGGTCGAGGTCCTCACCCACGCGCAGGCGACCGGCACCCCCGTGGTGCCGCAGGGAGCACGCAGCGGGTTGGCCGGCGGATCGGTGGCGCTCGACGGCGGCATCGTCCTCAGCCTCGAGGGGCTGACCGCGATCACCGAGCTCGACGCGGTCGAGGGCATCGCCGTCGTGCAGCCCGGTGTCATCACTGCCGACCTCAAGGCGGCCGCCGCGGCGCAGGGGCTGTTCTACCCGCCGGACCCGGCGTCGTCGGAGTTCTGCAGCATCGGCGGCAACGTCGCCACCAACGCCGGTGGCCTGTGCTGCGTGAAGTACGGCGTGACCGCCGACTACGTGCGCGGTCTCGAGGTGGTTCTCGCGGGAGGTGAGGTGATCCGCACCGGCCACCGCACGGCCAAGGGCGTCGCCGGCCTCGACCTGACCGGGCTGTTCGTCGGTTCGGAGGGCACCCTCGGGGTCATCACCGAGGTCATCACCAAGCTCGTCCCCGCGCCCGACCCCGCGCTGACGGCCCTCGCGACGTTCGACAGCCTGTCCGCAGCCAGTGATGCGATCGTCGCGCTGCGCCGGGAGCGCCATCGCCCGAGCCTGCTCGAGCTGCTCGACGAGCCCACCCTCGCGGCGGTCCAGGCGATCGCCGACTTCGGGTTCCCCACCGGCTGCGCCGCCGTGCTGATCGTCCAGGCAGACCGACCTGCTCACGCCGCCGAGGACGTGCAGCGCTACGCCGAGCTGCTCGACGAGGCCGGGGCCACCGAGGTCGCCGTGGCCGACGACGTGCAGGAGAGCGAGGCGCTGCTGGCCGGTCGACGCGCCCTGCACCACGCCCTCCTGGCCAAGGGCACCCACTTCATCGAGGACCTCTGCGTGCCGGTGCGCCAGCTCACCGAGCTCATCGCCGCAGGGCACGAGATCTCGGCGCGGACCGGGGTCGAGATCACGATGTCCGGCCACGGCGGCGACGGCAACCTGCACCCCTCGTTCTTCTACGACGCCGCCGACGACGACAGCCGGCACCGCGCCGAGCAGGCGTTCGGCGAGCTCGTGAAGGTGGCGCTCGGCATGGGCGGCACGATCACCGGAGAGCACGGAGTGGGTTCGCTCAAGGCGCGCTGGCTGCCCGACGAGGTCGGGGCCGCGTCGATCGGGCGGCAGCGGGCGGTCAAGGCGTTGTTCGACCCCCGGGGGATCCTCAACCCCGGCCGGGTCTACTGGTCCTGACCAGCTCTCCTGACCAGCTCGGGCCGACGCGTCGCCGTGTCCATGGCTGGGGCGGCGCGGTCGCCGTCGCGACCCGGCTGGTAGAAACGACGCATGAGCCCCGTCGAAGTCGACCGCAGTGAGTCCTGGCTGTCCCGCGAGGAGCTCGATGCAGCCCGTCAGCAGCTGCCGATCCTCTACGTCGACGCCGTCCCCGTGCGGGTCGACGACCGGGGCGTGCTGACGGCGGTCGGCCTGCTGCTGCGGGCCTCGGACGGCGAGATCAACCGCGAGCTCGTCTCGGGCCGCGTCCTCTACCACGAGCGGGTGCGCGACGCCCTCGTCCGACACCTCGAGAAGGACCTCGGCCCGATGGCCCTGCCGCAGATCCCGGCCAGCCCCCAGCCGTTCACGGTGGCCGAGTACTTCCCCACCCTCGGCGTCACCCCTTTCCACGACCCGCGCCAGCACGCGGTGTCGCTGGCGTTCGTCGTGCCCGTGGCGGGCGACTGCCAACCCCAGCAGGACGCGCTCGACCTGGCCTGGCTCACGCCGCAGGAGGCGATGGACCCCGGTCTGCTCGCCGACATGGACAACGGCCACGGTGTGCTGCTGCGGCAGGCCCTCGGGCACCTCGGCCACGCCGTCTGACGGCAGGGGCTGCACCCACCTCGCTCCGGGATGCCGAGGCCGCGGTATGCCGCGCGGCTGGCATCCCCGGGCGGGCTACTTCGGGCGGCGTCGCATGGCGCGCACCCGCTCGGCCCGCTCCACGCGTTCCAGCTCATCGGCCTCGGCGACCGTGGGCGCCGCTCCACCGAGTCGGGCCGGCAGGAGGTGGTTCTCGGCCTCCGGCCACGTCGGGTAGGCCGCCTGGTCAGCGTCTAGCTGGGCCTGCATGGCGGCCTTCATCCGCGTCGTCGCCTCGGCGACGTCGTCACCGGCCGCCACGGGGATGGGGGCCCCGACCGAGATGAGCAACGGGAAGCCGTGCCGGCCCATCTGCTTCGGGTGACCCTTGGTCCACACCCGCTGCGAGCCCCAGATCGTCACCGGCAGCAGCGGCACCCCGGCCTCCTGGGCCAGCCGGGCCGCGCCGGACTTGAAGTCCTTGAGCTCGAACGACCGCGAGATCGTCGCCTCCGGGAAGACCCCGACGACCTCACCGGCGCGCAGGGCCCTGCGGGCGGTCGCGAAGGACTCGGTCCCCGCCTCCCTGTCGACAGGGATGTGCTTCATCCCCGTCATCAGGGGGCCGGCCACCGGGTTGGACCAGATCGACTGTTTCGCCATGAACCGCACGAGGCGACCGGCCTTCACCCCCACCAGCCCGGCATACGTGAAGTCGAAGTAGCCGGTGTGGTTGATCGCCATGACGGCCCCGCCGTCGCGGGGGATGTTCTCGAGGCCGCTCATCTGGATCTTCAGTCCCTGCACGGCAAAGAGCCCGCGGGCGATGCCGATCACGGTGCGGTACACGGGTTCCATGGACCCACCCTAGGGGTCCGGCGTCGGACGGACACCCGACGCGTGCCCACCCCGTCGACCGCGCCACTGCGGGCGGTGGGTCAGCCGTGCCGGGAGGGGCTCCAGGCCAGCTGGACCACGTGGGTGCCGAGCTCGCGCGAGACGAGCCGACCGCGGCCGGGCACCGACACCGCCGGCTTGGTCGTGCCGATGAGCGCACCCTCGTCCGGGCTCCCCGAGAGCAGGATGCCCGGCGCGGCGAGGTCGCGCAGCGACTGCAGCACCGGCTCGTACAAGGCGCGGGCAGCGCCACCGGACCGCCGCGTGACCACGAGGTGCAGGCCCACGTCGCTGGCCTGGGCCAAGAGCGGGACCAGCGGCTGCAACGGGCTGCCGGCGGAGGTGACGACCAGGTCGTAGTCGTCGACCAGGACGAACACCTCGGCGCCGGTCCACCACGTACGGGTGCGCAGCTGCTCGGGCGTCACATCCGGTCCGGGCAGGCGCCCACGCAGGTATGCCGCGAGGTCGCGGATCTCTGCCGTCGCCTGGTCCTCGGTGGTGAGGTACCCGGCGAGGTACTCGTCCGGGATCTCGCCGAGGAGGGCGCGACGGTAGTCGACCGCGAAGACCTGGGCCTGCTGGGCCGTGTGCAGGCGCTGGACCTCCTCGGCGTACGCGCGCAGCATCGCCGTCTTGCCCGAGTCGCTGTCGCCGAAGAGGTAGAGGTGCGGCTCCTCGGCCAGGTCGAGCCCGATCGGCGCGAGGTTGCCCTCATCGATGCCGAGCAGGAGGCGTCGGTCGCCGTCCACCACCCGTTCGCGCACGGTCTGCAGCCCGATCTCCTCCGGCAGGAGGCGCAGCTTGGGGCCCGACGGTCCCGACCACGCCGCGTTGACCTGCTCGATCATCGCGTCCACACCGGCACCGAGGGACCCGGCGTCGCCACTGTCGTCGATGCGCGGGATGGCGGCGAGGAAGTGGTGGCGGGACATGGACAGCCCGCGGCCGGGGCGGCCCTTGGGAAGGTTCGTGGCCACCCGACGGTCGATCTCGGAGTCGCTGGGGTCGCCGAGCCGCAGCTCCAGCTTGGTCCCGAACACGTCCTTGACCTGGCTGCGGAAGTCCATCCACCGGGCGGTCGTGGCCACCAGGTGCAGGCCGAACGTCAGCCCACGACCGGCGAGCTCCTGGATCTGCGGCTCGAGCTCCTCGAACTCGCTGCGGATCGTGGGCCAGCCGTCCACGACGAGGTAGACGTCGCCATACCCATCGTCGGCCTGACCGGCCGCGCGACGGCGCCGGTAGGTCTCGATGGAGTCGATGCCCTGGGCCCGGAAGTAGGCCTCGCGGTGGTCGACGATGCCGCGCAGCTCGGCCACCATGCGCCGGACGACCTCCGGCTCGTTGCGACTGGCCACGCCCGCCACGTGGGCCATCCTGGCCATCGGGCTGAAGGTGCCCCCTCCGAAGTCGAGCACGTAGAACTGGCTCTCGATCGGGGTGGTCGTCAGGGCCAGGGAGGTCACCAGGGTCCGCGCGAGGGTGCTCTTGCCCGACCGGGGGCCGCCGACGACGGCGACGTGGCCGGCTGCACCTCCCAGCGACACCGACAGCGTGTCGCGGCGCTGCTCGAGCGGGAGGTCGACGATGCCGAGGGGCACCACGAGCGAACCCGCGTCGCGCCAGCGGCGGCTGACCAGGCCGAGCTCGGGGTCGACGACGAGGTCACCGCACAGCTGGTCGAGGGAGTGGGGGACGTCCAGCGGGGGCAGCCACACCTGGTGGGCGGGCCGGCCCTTGCCCTTCATGCGGGCGACCGCGATGTCGAAGACCGCGCGGTCCTCGACGGGTCCGGGGTCCACGACCTGCGCCGCCGGGCCGTCGTCCAGGCGCAGCACGGGCGCGGCGGTGAAGGGCAGGATGTCGTTCACGGCGGTCGACGTCGTCGCTGCCGCGGCCCGGCGCGCCTTGGGCGGACCCGAGACATACGCGGCCTTGAACTTGAGCAGGGTCGTCTGGTCGGGCTTGAGGTAGCCCAGGCCAGGCACGGCGGGCAGCTCGTAGGCGTCGGGGACCCCGAGCACGGTGCGCGACTCCCCTGCGGAGAAGGTGCGCAGCCCGATCCGGTAGGACAGGTGCGACTCCAGGCCGCGCAGCCGACCCTCCTCGAGCCGCTGCGAGGACAGCAGCAGGTGCATCGACAGCGAGCGACCGAGTCGGCCGATGGCCACGAAGAGCTCGACGAACTCGGGCTTGGCGGCGAGCAGCTCGGAGAACTCGTCGGCCACGATGAGCAGGGCTGGGAGGGGCTCGAGGTCGGCGCCCCTGGCGCGGGCCTTCTCGTAGTCGGTGACGTTGGCGAAGTTGCCGGCGGACCGCAGCAGCTCCTGACGCCGGACCATCTCACCGTGCAGGGCGTCCTGCATGCGGTCGACGAGGGTCAGCTCCTGACCGAGGTTCGTGATGACGGCCGAGACGTGCGGCAGGTCGGCCATGCCGGCGAACGTCGCCCCACCCTTGTAGTCGACGAGGACGAAGTTGAGCGTCTCGGACGAGTGGGTCATGGCCAGGGCGAGGACCAGGGTGCGCAGCAGCTCGGACTTGCCGGAGCCCGTCGCCCCGATGACGAGCCCGTGTGGACCCATGCCCTGCTGAGCGGACTCCTTGATGTCCAGCGCCACCACCTGACCCTGGGCGCCCACCCCGATCGGCACCCGGAGGCGATCCCGGGCCAGGCGCGGGCGCCAGGCCGTCTCGGGGTCGAAGTCGCGGACGTCGCCCAGGCCGAGCAGGTCGACGAGCTCGGTCGAGGAGGTGAGCGAGTCGCGGCGCTCGGGCTCCGCACCGGCGTAGAGCGGAGCCAGCCGTCGGGCGGCGGCCTCGGCCTGGACGATCGAGAGCTGGTCGCAGAACCCGTGGGCGGGCTGGCCACCGACAGTGATGATCTGCAGTGGCACCTGGCCGGCCCGGGGCCCGCTGGTCGCGGCCGCCTCGAGGGCCAGCCGGATGCGGCCGGGCTCGTCGAGCTCGTCCCACCGCGCCGGCAGGTCGAGGACCGTGACCCCGAGGACGCCCTCTTCGGTGACGATGGCGTTGCCGGGCGGCAGCTCTGCCCCGTCGACGACGATGAGGATGTGGGGCAGCACCGGCTGTCCACCTCGGCCGAACCGGGGGCGCTCGCGCACATCGGCGGGCAACAGCCGCTCGAGGTCGGACACCGAGGTCGTGACCATGCGGGAGGGCCCGACACCGTCGCGTTCGCGGGGTGAGTGGTTGTGCGGCAGCCACTTGACCCACTCCCAGTGCGGGAGGGCGTCGTCGCCGGCGACGACGGCCACGAGGAGCTGGTCGGGTGCGTGCTGGGCAACGGCGGCCGCCACCATGGCGCGGGCCAGGCCACGCGTGGGGGACTCGTCACCCGCGACCTCGACCCGGGAGAAGAAGGTCAGGGACAGTGCTGCGGGCAGGTCGGGCTGGACGCGGTGGGTCGTCAGCAGCCGGTGCAGGGCCGAGGCCGACACGGGGTCGAGCTGGGCCATGGGGGGGGTCTCGGGGGCCTCCAGCGAGATGCACAGCGGCTGGCTCGTGCGACCGAACCGCACGTGGAGGAAGTCGTCGTCCCCGGTGCCGCGCTCCCACACCCGGGACCGCTCCTCGCACATCGGGGCGAGGGCCGATGGGGTGGGGTAGTTCCACAGCGCCGCGCGGCGCTGGCGGTTGGCGGCCTCGCGCACGGTCTCGCGCACCTCTGCGAGGTAGGCGAGGTACTCGCGACGGGCCTCGATGACCCCGGCCGAGTGCTGCTGGCGTTGGCGGTAGCCCGAGACGCCGACGAAGCCGACGGAGGCGAGCAGGAACATCCCCGCGGCGATGTAGCCCTTGACACCGGGCTGGGACAGGGCGACGAAGGCGATCGACCCGACGCTGCCGAGCATCGGAACGGCGTTCATGAGCAGGCCGCTGGCGCCCTCGGACGGGGCGATCTCGGGCGGCGGCTGCAGGACGATCCGACCCGTGGGCACCTCGGGTGCACGCTCGCGCGGACCCCGCCGCAAGGTCACTGCCATGGATCTGTGCCTCTCTCGCCCCACCGATCGCACCCGCACCGGTGCGTGCCCCACCGACTTGGCCGGTTATGTCCGGACGACAACCTAGCGTGCGGGGTGTTGCGCCCGCAGCGGCCGCTAGGGTTCCGGTGGCGGGGACATCAGGGACAACGCGGGAGGATCGAGACGTGGGGGAAGCGCTGGGACACCGGGTCACGGTGCTCGCCGACGAGCGACGCTACGACCTCGTGGCTCCCGCGCACGCGCGCGTGGGCGACCTCCTCTCCGCCCTCGGCATCGCCCCGGCCAACAGCCCGTATGCCGTGGCCACCCCCGGCGGTCGGGTCCTCGGGATGCGCGACGTCCTCGGCGAGGCGGTCGCCGAGGGGGCCGTCCTGACGGTGGTGCGGGCCACCACCCACGAGGTCGTCCGGGGCATGGTCAACCTCGCCCCCTCCGCCCAGGGTGCGGGCGCACGCTCGCCAGAGGGCCAGGGCGGGCGCTACGTCCCGCCGTCCGAGGCGACCGTGGCCCGCCGCGAGCTCGACCAGCCGACGCGCCGTCGCTCCGAGCTCGGCATCGACCTGCCCGACGGCGCCTCCCCCGACCGCGTCCCCGACCGCGTCCCCGACCAGGGCCCGACCACCCGTACCGAGGTCCGCTCCCCCCGGGTGTCGCCGACGTCCGTGGCCCCCACCGCAGCGCCCGGGCTGCCCGACACCCCAGCACTGCTGAGGTTCGCCGGGGCCGGGCTCGCCGGTTGCAGTGCGGCGGCACTCGGTGTCAACGCTCTTCGGGACCACGTCACCCCCATGCCCTGGGTGGCGGCCCTCACAGCGGGCCTGCTCCTGCTCGGAGGGCTCGCGCTGGCGCTGCAGGCCGGCACGGACACCCCGGCGCGG
>JBDSKZ010000043.1:0-18268 GCA_039916625.1 Pedococcus sp. | reverse complement strand
GCGACTGCCACTGGCGCACCATGCCCAGGCTGCTGTTGTTGATGATCGCGACCTTGATCGGGATGTTGTTGATGACGCAGGTCGCGAGCTCCTGGTTGGTCATCTGGAAGCAGCCGTCGCCGTCGATGGCCCACACCGTGCGGTCCGGCTGTGCGACCTTCGCGCCCATGGCGGCCGGCACGGCATACCCCATCGTCCCGAGCCCGCCCGAGTTGAGCCAGGCGTTCGGGCGCTCGTACTGCACGAACTGGGCCGCCCACATCTGGTGCTGGCCGACGCCGGCGACGTACACGGACTCCGGTCCGCTGATGGCGCCGATGCGCTCGATGACGTGCTGCGGGGAGACCGCCTCGCCGCCTTCTGGAGTCGTGTAGCCGAGCGGGAAGTCGGACTTCCACCCGGCTGTCTGGGCGCGCCACGCGGTGTAGTCCCCGGCGCTGCCTGCCGCGATGTCGGCAGCGACCGCCTTGTGCAGTTCACCGATGACCTCGAGGACGTCACCGACGATCGGGACGTCGGCCACGCGGTTCTTGGAGATCTCCGCAGGGTCGATGTCGGCATGGATCACCTTGGCACCAGTGGCGAACGTCGAGAGCTGGCCGGTCACCCGGTCGTCGAACCGGGCGCCCAGGGTGATGAGGAGGTCCGACTTCTGCAGGGCCGTGACGGCAGCCACCGACCCGTGCATACCAGGCATGCCGAGGTGCAGCGGATGGCTGTCGGCGACGGCGCCGCGGGCCATCAGTGTCGTGACGACGGGGATCTGCGTGAGCTCGACGAACTCGCGCAGGGCGTCGGAGGCCCTCCCCCGGATGACGCCGCCACCGACGTAGAACACCGGCCGCTTGGCCGCCGCGATCAGGCGGGCGGCCTCACGGATCTGCTTGGCGTGCGGACGCGCCACCGGGCGGTAGCCCGGCAGGTCGAACTTCGGCGGCCAGCTGAAGGTGGTGCGGGCCTGGAGCGCGTCCTTGGCGATGTCGACGAGCACCGGTCCGGGTCGGCCCGTCGAGGCGATGTGAAAGGCCTCGGCGATGACGCGCGGGATCTGCGAAGCATCGGTGACGAGGTAGTTGTGCTTGGTGATCGGCATCGTGATCCCGCGGATGTCAGCCTCCTGGAAGGCATCCGTGCCGATCGACGCCGAGCTCACCTGGCCGGTGATGGCGACGATCGGCACCGAGTCCATGTAGGCGTCGGCGATCGCGGTGACGAGGTTGGTGGCACCAGGCCCGGAGGTCGCCATGCAGACCCCCACCTTGCCGGTGGCGCTGGCGTAGCCCTCGGCGGCGTGGCCGGCACCCTGCTCGTGCCGCACGAGGATGTGGCGCACCTTGACCGAGTCGAGCAGCGGGTCGTACGCGGGCAGGATCGCCCCGCCCGGGATGCCGAACACGGTGTCGACGTCCATGGCCTCCAGGGAGAGCACGAGGCTCTGGGCCCCGGTGACCTCGGTGGGCGTCTTCGACCGGGCCTCCTGCTGCGCCTGCTGGGCCTTCTGGGCCACCTGGGACGGGCTGGGGGCCGGCGTCGTCCTCGTGTCGCTCACGTCTGTACCGCTTTCGGTTTCGGTTCCCGCTCACTGGACCTGCTCACGCACCTGGACCTGCTCACGCTGGACCTGCTCACGCTGGATCTGCTCACGCTGGATCTGCTCACAAAAATGCCCTCCCGTCCCGGTACGGGACAACGGAGGGCAGCGCGCTGGCTCTGATCGGTCAGGGCCGGCGCGCTAGGGAAGTACGAGAATTCGTGCCACACGTGCACTGTCCCCCGCACCGGTCGCCGTGTCAACGAGCGAGACAGACGGTCTCGCGATCCGGACCTGCGTCTCAGCCACAGGACCGCGGGTCAGCCGCAGACCGCGCCACCGCTCGCGCTCCCCACGAGCTTGCGGTACTTCGCGAGGACGCCCCGCGGGTACTTGGCCGCGGGCGGCTCGAAACCCTCGGCGCGACGGGCCAGCTCGGCCTCGTCGACGTGGACGTCGAGGCGCCCACCCGCGACATCGAGGGTGATCTTGTCGCCGTCGCGCACGAACGCGATCGGCCCACCGTCGACGGCCTCCGGAGCGACGTGGCCGACGCACAGGCCGGTCGTGCCGCCTGAGAAGCGGCCGTCGGTGAGCAGGAGCACGTCCTTGCCGAGGCCCGCCCCCTTGATGGCTCCGGTGACGGCGAGCATCTCCCGCATGCCGGGCCCACCCTTGGGCCCCTCGTAGCGGATGACGACGACGTCACCGGCCCTGAGCGAGCCATCCTCGACGGCATCCATCGCAGCACGCTCGCCGTCGAACACGCGGGCGGTGCCTTCGAACACGTCGGAGTCGAACCCGGCCGACTTCACGACGGCCCCCTCGGGCGCCAGCGACCCCTTGAGGATGCTGATGCCTCCGGTCTTGTGGATCGGCTCCTTCATGGCGCGGATGACCTTGCCGTCGACGTCCGGCGGGGCGATCGCGGCGAGGTTCTCGGCCATCGTCCTGCCCGTGACGGTGAGGCAGTCGCCGTGGAGCAACCCGGCGTCGAGCAGCGCGCGCATGACCACGGGCACACCCCCGACGCGGTCGATGTCGGTCATGACGTACTGCCCGAACGGCTTCACGTCGGCCAGGTGAGGCACCTTGGAACCCACGCGCTCGAAGTCGTCGAGCGTCAGGTCGACCTCGGCCTCGTTGGCGATCGCGAGCAGGTGCAGGACCGCGTTGGTCGAGCCACCGAAGGCCATGACCACGGCGATGGCGTTCTCGAACGCCTCCTTGGTCATGATGTCGCGGGCCGTGATGCCCCGGCGCAGCAGCTCGACAACGGCCTCGCCGGACTTGCGGGCGAAGCCGTCCCGGCGACGGTCGGTGGCAGGCGGAGCCGCCGAACCCGGCAGGGACATGCCGATCGCCTCGGCGACCGAAGCCATGGTGTTGGCGGTGTACATCCCACCGCAGGCACCCTCGCCGGGGCAGATCGCGCGCTCGATGGCATCGACGTCGGCCCGCGACATCAGCCCCGCGGCGCAGGCGCCCACGGCCTCGAAAGCATCGATGATCGTCACCGTCTTCTCGGAGCCGTCGGAGAGCTTGGCGATGCCGGGCAGGATCGACCCGGCGTAGAGGAACACGCTGGACAGGTCGAGGCGCGCGGCGGCCATGAGCATCCCGGGCAGCGACTTGTCGCAACCAGCGAGCAGCACCGAGCCGTCGAGTCGCTCCGCGTTCATCACCGTCTCCACGGAGTCCGCGATGACCTCGCGGCTCACCAACGAGAAGTGCATGCCCTCGTGCCCCATGGAGATGCCGTCGCTGACCGAGATCGTGCCGAACTCCAACGGGTAGCCACCCGCAGCGTGCACCCCGTCCTTGACCGCCTTGGCGAGCCGGTCCAGCGAGAGGTTGCAGGGGGTGATCTCGTTCCAGGAGCTGGCCACCCCGATCTGCGGCTTCACCCAGTCGTCGTCCCCCATGCCCACCGCGCGGAGCATGCCGCGGGCCGCGGTCTTCTCGATCCCGTCCGTGACGTCGCGGCTGCGCGGCTTGATGTCGACGCCGCTGGTGGTGGGCTCGGTGGTCGTCATGCCGGCAGTCTAGGACCGTCGTCCACCACGTGGGACGCCGGTCTCACTGCGCGAATCAGCCCCGGGCGACGTGGCACCGGTCGAGCTCTGCCGTGCCGAAGGCCAGGCCGCCCCAGGGGCCGGCGTACCGCAGCACCGCCACGGTCGAGGTCGGAAAGCCAGCAGCCAGGCAGTCATGCGCCTGGAGCGAGCCGTTGCCCTCGGCGAGCCCGCTCGCCAGCGCCGCCATGGTCGGGTTGTGGCCGACGAGCAACACGACCTGCGCCCCACCGGCGGACTCGCGGACCGTGCGCAGGACGGCGTCCGGATCGCCGGTGAAGACCGCGTCGTCGTACTCGACCGTCTCGCCGCAGGCTCCGCCGCTCTCGGCCTCAGCCCAGGTCTGTCGGGTCCTGGCGGCCGTCGAGCACAGCACCAGCTCAGGTCCGAGACCGTGCTCGTGCAGCCATGCTCCGGCAGCCCGGGCGTCCCGGCGTCCCCGGGCAGTGAGCTCGCGGTCGCGGTCGGGCTTGCCGGACCCCTCCTGCGCCTTCGCGTGGCGAAAGAGGATCAGGACCTTGTCATCACTGGCCAGGGTCATACCCCGAGCATGCCCCTGTAGGAGGCGATGAGCCAGTCCTGACAGCCGGGCGGGTCGCGTCTGCAACCCTCAGGATGGCCCGCGGCAACCCCCAGGACGGCCTGCCGCGACCGCTAGCCTCGCCCTCATGGACCAGGCGCCCCGGATCGTCGACGTACGTGCAGCCGTCCCCACCGACCGGGCCTGGCTCGACGAGGCGGTGCGCCGCATCCAGTCCGACGCCAACCGCAGCGCCGACACCCACCTCGTGCACGTCCCCGTCCCCGGCCTCGCCGACATCGACGTCTACCTCAAGGACGAGTCGACCCACCCGACCGGCAGCCTCAAGCACCGGCTGGCCCGGTCCCTGTTCCTCTACGCGCTCTGCAACGGCGAGCTGCGCGAGGGCAGGACCGTCATCGAGGCGTCGAGCGGCTCGACCGCGGTGAGCGAGGCGTACTTCGCGCGCATGCTCGAGCTCCCGTTCATCGCCGTGATGGCCCGCACCACGAGTGCGGAGAAGATCGCCCTCATCGAGCGGGAGGGCGGCCGCTGCCACCTCGTCGACGATGCGGGCGAGGTCTACGACGTGGCCCGACGGCTCACCTCCGAGCTCGACGGCCACTACCTCGACCAGTTCACCTACGCCGAGCGCGCCACCGACTGGCGTGGCAACAACAACATCGCGGAGTCCGTCTTCGAGCAGATGGCCCGCGAGCGGCATCCGGTCCCCCGCTGGGTCGTGGTCGGCGCCGGCACCGGTGGCACGAGCGCCACCATCGGCCGCTACGTGCGCTATCGAGGACTAGCCAGCCAGGTGTGCGTCGTCGACCCCGAACAGTCGGCGTTCCTGCCCGCGTTCCGCGGCGACGACGCCGGGGTCGCAGCTGCCTGCGGCTCTCGCATCGAGGGCATCGGGCGACCCCGCGTCGAGCCGAGCTTCGTGCCGACCGTCGTCGACCGCATGATGCTCGTGCCGGATGCCGCCTCGGTGGCGGCCATGCGGTTCCTCACCGAACGCACCGGCCGGCGGGCCGGCGCCTCCACCGGCACCAACCTGTATGGCGTGCTGCGGCTCGCCTGTGAGCTCACCGAGCGCGGCGAGAGCGGGAGCATCGTCTCGCTGCTGTGCGACGGTGCGGAGCGGTATGCAGCGACCTACAACGACGACGCGTGGCTCGCCGCCCGCGGTCTGGACCTGGCCCCACACACGGCTGTCCTGCGACGCGCGTGGGACGACGGCGTCTGGATCGGCTGAGCACCGGAGCAAGGACGGAGCGAGCTCGGGTTCAGCCGCCGGACACGGCGTTGATGACGTGGACGGTGGCCTGCGGACCCACAGGGGTGCGGACGCCCTCGGCACGCTTGGCGTCCTCGCCGTCGACGAACACGTTGACGTGCCTGCGGATCTCCCCCCGCTCGTCCCGGATGCGCGAGGCGAGGACCGGCCACGGCTCGAGGGCGGCGTCGAGCAGCTGTGACAGGGGCACCGGCCCCGCGAGCTCGACAGGCAGCTCGGCTGCGCCGTCGGCGAGGTCGCGCAGCAGACCGGGGAGCACCACCCGGGCCGTCACGGGAGGGTCACCGCCCGGACGCAGAGGACGTCGGGCAGCTGCTCCGCGATCCGGCTGAAGGTGTCGCCGCCGTCGGTGGTGGCATAGACCTCGCCGTTGCGCGTGCCGACATAGAGGCCAGGCTCATCGTGGTTGTCGGGGCCGGCCGCGTCACGAAGGACGTTGGTGTAGCTGGGTTTCGGCAGGCCGACGTCCTGGGTCCGCCAGGTCGCGCCGGCGTCATCGGTGCGCTGGAGCTGCAGGGCTGCGGCCGGCGGGATGCGCTCGCCGTCGGAGGCGATCGGCACGAGCCACAGGCTGTCGCCGCGGGTCGGGTGCGCCACCGCCGTCATGCCGAAGTTGGTCGGCAGCCCCGCCTCGATCGAGGTCCACGTGACCCCGTCGTCGTCGGAGCGGTAGACACCCTTGTGGTTCTGCGCGTAGAGGCGCGTGGGGGTGGCGCTGTCGCGCGCGACCTTGTGGACGCACTGGCCGAACTCGGGCCACTCGTCGTGGGGTTGGAAGTAGGCGTGGATGCCGGTGTTGCCCGGCGACCACGTCTGTCCCCCGTCACGGGTGTTGTAGACCCCGCCCGTGCTCATGGCGACGAGCATCGCCTCGGGGTCGACGGGGCTGGGCAGCACGGTGTGGATGGCGCCGCCGCCGAACCCCTCCCCCCACTCGGGTCGGTGCGGGTGATCCCACAGCCCACGGTTGAGCTCGAACGTCTCGCCGGCGTCACCGCTGCGCCACAAGCCCTGTGGCTCGGTGCCCGCCCACACCACCTGCGGGTCGTGCGGGTCGGCGACGAGCTGCCAGGTGGCCTTGAGGGCGGTGTCGGTGTCCTCGGGGAACCGGATCGAACCCTCCGGGTGCTCGACCCACGTGGCGCCCAGGTCGTCCGAGTGCTGCAGCGACGGACCCCAGTGCGAGGAGCGGAAACCCACGACGACCCTCGGGGTCTCGCGACGGGTGTCGAACAGGAGCGAGAGCACCTCGCTCATCAGGAAGTGGGGGCCGTCGACCTGCCACGTCCGGCGGTCGTCGCTGCGGGCGAACCACAGCCCCTTGCGCGTACCGATGCCCACGATGGTCTGAGTCATGCCCTTCATACTGGCACTGCCCGCGGACAGTGTGACCGGCCTCGAGGACGCGAGTTCGGTGTCGGTGCCGTTCCGCGCCGTGCTGACGCGACGGGGTGGGTGTCCCCGGCGCTCAGACCAGGTTGCGCAGCGGGCGTCCCGCGGCATACGCCCCCAGCTGCTCACGCAGCAGGCGCACGGCGCGCGGCATGAACGCCGTGGACGCGCCGCCGACGTGGGGCGTGATGAGGATGCCGGGGCAGGACCACAGCGGGTGGCCGGCGGGGAGCGGCTCGGGGTCCGTGACGTCGAGCGCGGCGCGCAGCCGGCCCGCCTCGAGGTGCTTCACGAGGGCGCCGGTGTCCACGACCCCGCCGCGGGCGACGTTGACGAGGAGGGCACCGTCGGGCATCGCCGCCAGGAACGCGTCGTCCACCATCCCGGCCGTCGCCTCCCCCAACGGCACGATGACGACGACGACATCGTGCTCGGGCAGCAGCTCAGGCAGCTCGTCCACGCCGTGCACCGAGGGCACGAGCTCGTCCCCGGCGCGGGCACTCCTGGCCACGGCGGTCAGGTGGACCTCGAACGGCGTGAACCGGGCGGCGATGGCCCGACCGATGGAGCCGTACCCGAGGATGAGGACGCGCTTGTCGGCGAGCGCGGGGTGGATCGTCGTCGGCAGCCAGCGGCCCTGCTGCTGCGCGGCGTGGAAGTCCGGGAAGCCGCGCAGCGCGGCCAGGGTGAGGGCGAGGGCCAGCTCGGCGGTCGACGCGTCGTGCACACCAGCGGCATTGGCCAGGGCCACCCCCGGTGGCAGCACGGCCTGCACGTCCTCGTACCCGGCGGTGAGCAGCTGCACCAGCTCGACCGAGGGTGTGTGGGCGATGGCTGGGAACCGTCGACCCGCACCCATGTAGGGCGGCACGACGACCTTGACCTCGTCTGCGCGGGCAGGCGGGCCATCCATCTCCCACACCGCGAGCTCGAGGCCGGGGATCGGTCCGACCGCGTCGATCCAGTCCTGCCCCGGCAGCGTCACGAGCGTCATGGCCCCCACGCTAGCCCGCGCCCGCCCACCTGCGCCGCCCTTCCTGCGTCCGCGGCGGCCGTGCCGTGCACGAGCGCGTCGAGCACAATGGGGTATGCCGCTTCGTCGCTGTCCGCCCGTCCCTGTCCGTCGCGACGTGCGCCCGTGGATCCGGCTCGGGGCCGTCGCGGGCCTGCTCGGCCTCGGCGTGTCTGCCTGCAGCGGTGCCGCCGGCGACGACGGCAGCTCGTTGAGCGCACCAGTGGTCAGTGGCGGCTCGAGCAGCCCGAGCGGGTCGCCGAGCGGCTCGCCGACGACCTCTGCCTCGTCGACAACCCCGGCCACGACCCCGGTGACGACACCGGCGCCGACATCTCCGCTCATCGAGGTGACCGAGCAGTCCACCGTGGCCAAGGACCTCGACGTCCCGTGGGCCACGGCCTTCCTCCCCGACGGGTCGGCGTTGCTGACCCTGCGTGACGAGGCGCGGCTGCTCCAGGTGCGCGACGGCCAGGACCCCGTCGACCTCGGCCGCGTCGACGGCGTGCAGCCCGGCGGGGAGGGCGGACTGCTCGGGGTCGCCGTCTCGCCGACGTTCGCCAGCGACCGCAGCATCTTCCTCTACACGACCACTGCGCAGGACAACCGCGTGGTGCGCGTGAGGTTCGAGGACGGCAAGCCCTCGCAGCAGCGCGCCATACTCACCGGCATCCCCAAGGCCGGCCACCACGACGGAGGCCGGCTCAAGTTCGGCCCCGACGGGTTCCTCTACGTCACCACCGGCGATGCCGGGCAGACCAACCGCTCGCAGGACCGCAGCTCGCTCGGCGGCAAGATCCTGCGGATCACCGCAGACGGCAGCCCCGCCCCGGGCAACCCCTTCGACGGTTCCCCCGTCTGGAGCTACGGACACCGCAACGTGCAGGGCATCGCCTGGGCGCCGGACGGGACGATGTATGCGAGCGAGTTCGGGCAGAACACCTGGGACGAGCTCAACCGGATCGAGCCCGGCAAGAACTACGGCTGGCCGGTCGTCGAGGGCAAGGGGAAACGGGCGGGGTTCGTCGAGCCCCTCGTGCAGTGGGCCACGTCCGACGCCTCCCCCAGTGGTATCGCCCATGCCGACGGTGCGATCTGGATGGCCGCGCTCCGGGGCGAGTCCTTGTGGCGGATCCCGGTGTCGGGCAACGACGCCGGCGAGCCCCAGCGACTCCTGCAGGGCGAGTACGGTCGGCTGCGCGACGTCGTCGTCGCCCCGGACGGTCGCCTCTGGGTCCTGTCCAACAACACCTCCAGGGGCAACGGCGCTGCGGACGACGACAAGCTGCTCGCCATCCCCCTCGACGACCTCAGGTGACCTCAGCTGACCCGAGCTTGGCGAGGATGATCTCGCGGGCCCTGCCGGCGTCGGCCTGGCCGCGCATCTCCTTCATGACCTGACCGATCAGGGCGCCAGCGGCCTGGACCTTGCCGTCGCGCACCTTCTGGGCCACGTCGACGTTGGCCGCGATGACCTTGTCGATTGCCGCTTCGAGCGCACCGTCGTCCTGGACCAGCTCCAGCCCGCGGGCATCCGCGACCACGGTCGGGGCTCCCTCACCGGCCTGCACGCCCTCGAGCACCTGGCGGGCCATCGAGTCGTTGAGCCGGCCGTCGCGGACCAGGCCGTCGAGCTCGGCGATGTGGGCCGGCGTGACGCCGAAGTCCTCGACCGACCGGCCCTCGGCATTGGCCCGGCGGGCGAGCTCACCGGTCCACCATTTGCGGGCACCAACCGGCGTCGCACCGGCTGCGACCGTCTGCTGGATGAGCTCGACAGCTCCGGCATTCATGACGTCACGCATCTCGAGATCGCTGTAACCCCAGTCGGACTGGAGCCGCTTGCGGCGCTCACCGGGAGGCTCGGGCATGGTGGCGCGCAGCGCCTCGACCGTCTCCCGGGTCGGAGCCACCGGTACGAGGTCGGGCTCCGGGAAGTAGCGGTAGTCCTCGGCGTCGGACTTCTCACGGCCACTCGTGGTGACGCCGGTGTCCTCGTGCCAGTGCCGCGTCTCCTGGGTGATCTTCTGGCCCTTGTCGAGGATCGCCGCGTGCCGCGTGATCTCGAAGCGGATGGCGCGCTCGACGCTGCGCAGCGAGTTGACGTTCTTGGTCTCGGTGCGGGTGCCGAGCGGCACGGCTGCCTGCTCCTCGCTCGTCGCGTCTCCGGCCTTGGGTCGCAGCGAGACGTTCGCGTCGCAGCGCAGCGAGCCCTGCTCCATCTTGACGTCCGACACCGCCAGGGCGCGCAGCAGCTCGCGCAGCGCGCCGACGTACGCCTTGGCCACCTCGGGGGCGCGCTCACCAGCGCCGGTGAGCGGCCTGGTGACGATCTCGACGAGCGGGATGCCGGCCCGGTTGTAGTCGACGAGGGAGTACTCGGCGCCATGGATGCGTCCCGTGGAGCCACCGACGTGCAGCGACTTGCCGGTGTCCTCCTCCATGTGCGCTCGCTCGATCTCCACGCGGTAGGTGGTGCCGTCCCCGAGCTCGACGTCGAGGTGACCGTTGAAGGCGATCGGCTCGTCATACTGCGAGGTCTGGAAGTTCTTCGGCATGTCCGGGTAGAAGTAGTTCTTCCGGGCGAAGCGGCACCAGTGCGCGATCTCGCAGTTGAGCGCGAGGCCGATACGGATGGCGGACTCGACTGCCGTGTCGTTGACGACCGGAAGCGCGCCCGGCAGCCCGAGGCACACCGGGCAGACCTGGCTGTTGGGCTCAGCGCCGAACTCGGTCGCGCAGCCGCAGAACATCTTGGTCGCGGTGTTGAGCTCGACGTGCACCTCGAGGCCCATCACGGGGTCGTAGCGCGCCAGGACCTCGTCGTAGTCGACGACCTCTTCGGTGACGGCAGTGGCCATCGGGGTCACGCTCCCTTCGCGCAGAGTTCGGGGGCCTTGCTCAGCAGGGGCGCGCCCCAGCGGTCGAGGAGCATCTTCTCCAGGGCCGCACCGACGCCGTACAGCCGGTCGTCACGGGTCGCGGGAGCGAGGATCTGGATGCCCGTGGGCAGCCCGTCCTCGTCGGCGAGGCCACTGGGCAGGGACATGCCGGGGAGGCCCGCGAGGTTCGCAGGGATCGTCGCGACGTCCTGCAGGTACATCGACATCGGGTCGTCGAGCTTGTCGCCGAGCTTGAACGCCGTGGTCGGCGCCGTCGGGCTGAGCAGCACGTCGGCCTGCTCGAACGCCGCCGCGAAGTCGTTGGCGATGAGGCGGCGGACCTTCTGCGCCTGGCCGTAGTAGGCGTCGTAGTAGCCGCTCGACAAGGCGTAGGTGCCCAGGATGATGCGGCGCTTGACCTCGTCACCGAAACCCGCGTCGCGGGTTGCGGCCATGACCTGCTCTGCGCTGGGGTCGTCCACGCCCACCGGCAGGACCCGTGCGCCATACCGCATGCCGTCGAACTTGGCGAGGTTGGAGGACGCCTCGCTCGGGAGGATCAGGTAGTAGGCCGCGAGCGCGTAGTCGAAGCTCGGGCAGGACACCTCCACGACCTCGGCGCCGGCTTCCTGGAGCAGCGCGACCGACTCCTCGAAGCGCGCGCGGACCCCGCCCTGGTAGCCCTCGCCGCCGAGCTCCTTGATCACCCCGACCCGCAGCCCCTTGACGTCCGCGCGACGCGCCGCCTCGACCACAGCCGGCACCGGCGCGTTGATCGACGTCGAGTCCAGCGGGTCGTGGCCGCCGATGACCGAGTGCAGCAGCGCTGCGTCCAGGACGGTCCGGGTGCACGGACCTGCCTGGTCCAGGCTTGAAGCCAGCGCCACCAGGCCGTAGCGGGACACCCCCCCGTACGTGGGCTTCACGCCGACCGTTCCCGTGACCGAGGCCGGCTGGCGGATCGAGCCGCCGGTGTCCGTGCCGATGGCCAAGGGAGCCTCGTATGCCGCGACGACGGCCGCGGAGCCACCACCGGACCCACCGGGGATCCGGGTGAGGTCCCACGGGTTGTGGGTGGGACCGTAGGCCGAGTGCTCGGTGGAGGAGCCCATGGCGAACTCGTCCATGTTGGTCTTGCCGAGGATGGGCATGCCTGCCGCGCGCAGCTTCGCGACGACGGTCGCGTCATAGGGCGGGACCCAGCCCTGCAGGATCTTGGAACCACAGGTCGTCGGCAGACCCTTGGTGGCCAGGACGTCCTTGACCGCGATCGGCACACCGGCCAGGACGTGCAGCTCCTCACCGGAGGCCCGGCGGGCGTCGACCTCGCGAGCCGCGGCGAGCGCGCCCTCGCCGTCGACGTGCAGGTAGGAGTGCACGTCACCGTCGACAGCGGCGATGCGTTCGAGGTGGGCCTGTACGACCTCGACCGAGCTGAGCTCACGGGAGTCGAGGGCGTGCGCGAGCTCTGCCGCGCTGGAACGGGTGATGTCGGGGTTCACGAGTGGTGGTCCTTGGTCTGTCGCGAGGAGCGGGAGGAGCGCGAGGTCGGGAGCGGGACGGCCGGCGCCGGTCAGTCTTGGTCCAGGATGCGCGGCACCGAGAAACGCTGCTGGTCCTGCTGCGGCGCGCCGGCGAGGACCGCCTGGGCCCCGAGCGACGGGCGCACCACGTCGGGGCGGGTGATGTTGGTCAGCGGCAGGGGGTGGGACATCGGCTCGATGTCCCCGGCGGAGACCTCCTGCACCTTCGCGACAGATTCGAGGATGACGCCCAGCTCACCCACCATGCGGTCGAGCTCGTTGTCGGAGAGGTCGATACGGGCAAGGCCGGCGAGGTGCGCGACGTCGTCCCGGGACAGTGCAGACATGCAGGTCAGTCTAGGGGCGCCGTCGGGCAGCGCTCGAGGGAGACCGGCTCGCCCTAGGGTGGGGCCCATGGATGCAGCGCTGCCCACGGAGCTCTTCACGGCCATCGACCACGTCGGCATCGCCGTCGCCGACCTCGACGCGGCGATCGCGTTCTACCGCGACACCTATGGCATGACGTTGGCGCACGAGGAGGTCAACGAGGAGCAGGGCGTCCGCGAGGCGATGATGGCAGTCGGCGGGAGTGGGTCGCACATCCAGCTCCTGGCACCCCTTTCGCCGGAGTCCACCATCGCCAAGTTCCTCGACAGGTCGGGCGCGGGGGTGCAGCAGGTCGCCTACCGCGTCGAGGACGTCGAAGCCGTCAGCGCCGTGCTCCGCGGTCGCGGGCTGCGCCTGCTCTACGACGCACCCCGCCGCGGCACCTCCAACAGCCGGGTCAACTTCATCCACCCCAAGGACGCCGGCGGGGTGCTGGTCGAGCTCGTGCAGCCGGCGTTCGAGACGCACTGAGCCACGCCGCCCACCCTCGCCGGCCTTCTCGCCCCGGCCACGCGAACGTGGCCCCCGCACGGTCGACGGGTGAGGTAGGTCACCTCGTGACCGGAGTCTCACTGCCCGCCGCAGCACCTGGCCCCGCAGTAGTTTCGGCCGCAGCCGAGCCAATGACGCCGACGACGCCGAGGAGCCACATCCCATGAAGGACATCCGCGACGCCATCCTCTCCGGGGACCGCACCGAGCAGACCTATGCCGCACTCCCCCTCCCCGAGTCCTACCGCGGGGTGACCGTGCACAAGGACGAGGTCGACCTGTTCGAAGGGCTGGAGACACGCGACAAGGACCCTCGTCGGTCGCTGCACGTCGACGACGTGCCGATCCCCGAGCTCGCCCCCGGCGAGGCCCTCGTGGCGGTGATGGCCAGTGCCATCAACTACAACACCGTCTGGACCTCGATCTTCGAGCCCATGTCGACGTTCGGCTTCCTCGAGCGGTACGCCCGCACGTCCTCCTACGCCCAGCGGCACGACCTGCCCTACCACGTGGTCGGTTCCGACCTCGCCGGCGTCGTGCTGCGGACGGGTCCGGGCGTTCAGAAGTGGAAGCCGGGCGAGGAGGTCGTCGCGCACTGCCTGTCGGTCGAGCTGGAGAGCGCCGACGGACACAACGACACGATGCTCGACCCCGAGCAGCGGATCTGGGGGTTCGAGACGAACTTCGGCGGCCTCGCCGAGCTCGCGATCGTCAAGACCAACCAGCTGATGCCCAAGGCCGCCCACCTCACCTGGGAGGAGGCCGCGTCCCCGGGCCTGGTCAACTCCACGGCCTACCGCCAGCTGATCTCCCGCAACGGCGCCGCCATGAAGCTCGGCGACGTGGTCCTGATCTGGGGTGCCTCCGGTGGTCTGGGCTCCTACGCCACGCAGATGGCCCTCGCCGGCGGCGCGACCCCGATCTGCGTCGTCTCCTCCCCCGACAAGGCCGACATCTGCCGGGCCATGGGTGCCGAGCTGGTCATCGACCGGAGCGCGGAGGGCTATGCGTTCTGGAAGGACCCGAGCACCCAGGACCCCAGGGAGTGGAAGCGGTTCGGCGGTCGCATCCGCGAGCTCACCGGTGGCAAGGACCCTGACATCGTCTTCGAGCACCCGGGCCGCGAGACCTTCGGTGCCAGCACGTATGTCGCGCGCAAGGGCGGCACGATCGTCACGTGCGCGTCGACGAGCGGCTACATGCACGAGTACGACAACCGCTACCTCTGGATGAACCTCAAGCGCATCATCGGCAGCCACTTCGCCAACTACCGCGAGGCGTGGGAGGCCAACGACCTGATCAACCGTGGCCTCATCCACCCCACCCTGTCCAAGACCTACGCCCTCGAGGACGTCGGCCAGGCGGCATACGACGTCCACCAGAACCGGCACCAGGGGAAGGTGGGGGTCCTCACCCTCTCCCCGGAGCCCGGACTCGGGGTGACCGATCGACAGAAGCGCGCCACCCACCTGGCCGCGATCAACCGGTTCCGCAACGCCTGACCTGCCTGCGCCGTGGCGGACCGTGCCGTGCCCTAGGGTTCTGGCCATGTCAGTGCTGGAACGATGGCGCGAGTTCCGGTACGCACAGCGCGAGGCTCTGCGTGCCAGCAACCACCCCCACGAGCGGGGTGAGGCGACGCCGTCGGCGACCGACCTGCTGGCCGAGGTCCTCCCCGTGCTGGCCCCCCGCACCGAGCACGACGCCCCGGACGTCGACGCCGAGCACCAGCACAGGCACGGCGCCGACCCTCCCGGCGACACTGGCTCGGCGGGGGCTGGGTCCTCGGGCGAGTCGGAGGGCGGCACCGACGGCGAAGGGGTCCGCGAGAGCGGTGGGGACGGCCAGCGCTTTGGTCGGGCCGGACGACCGCTCAACCGGCAGTCGCCGTTCTACATGGGCTTCGTCGGCGCGATCGGCGTGCTGTTGGCCCTCCTGCTCTGGCAGACGCTGGGCCGCCTCACCACGACGATCACCCTGGTCGTCGTGGCCCTCTTCCTCACCCTCGCGCTCAACCCGCTCGTGGAGTTCCTGACCCGTCGCGGCGTCCGGCGCTCCGGTGCAGTCGCCCTCGTCTTCGCCGGTGTCATGGTGATCTTCACGCTCATCGGCCTGCTCGTGGTGCCGCCCGTCGTCCAGCAGGGTGGCGACCTCGCGGCGACCTCCCCCGACTACCTCAACCAGGTGCTCAACCATCCGCTCGTCAAGGACCTCGACCAGCACTACCAGGTCGTCGACAAGATCGAGGCGGAGTTCAACAAGCGCCTGGTCGACGGTAGCTTCCTCGGCAAGGTGTTCGGTGGCGTCCTCGGAGTGGGCGCGGCGGTCATCGGTGGCCTCTTCCAGGCCTTCACGGTGCTGGTCCTCACCCTGTTCCTTCTCGCCTCCCTGCCGCGCGTCAAGCAGGCGGCCTACGCCATGGTCCCGGCGTCGCGCCGCCCCCGCGTGATCTCGCTGTCCGAGGAGATCATGCGGCGCACCGGCTCCTACGCCATCGGCCAGGTCGCGATCGCGACGATCAACGCGATCTGCTCGTGGATCATGATGATGGTCGTCGGGATCCCCTATGCCGCCGTGCTCGCCGTCGCGGTCGGCTTCCTCGGTCTGGTGCCCATGGTCGGTGCCACGATCGGTGCGGCCATCGTCGTGCTCGTGGCGTTGTTCACCGACACCCAGGACGCGATCATCGCCGGCGTCTACTACCTGGTCTACCAGCAGGTCGAGAACTACATCATCGCTCCGAAGATCATGCAGCGGACCGTCTCCGTCCCCGGTGCCGTCACCGTCGTGGCCGCCCTCGCCGGCGGAACGCTGCTCGGTGTGCTCGGTGCGTTGCTGGCGATCCCCGTGGCGGCCGGCCTCCTCCTGCTCTACGAAGAGGTCCTGCTCCCGCGCCAGCGGCGCCACTGACCCCGCCCGCCTCCCTAACCTTTGCTAGCAAGGGTTGGCTGAATGCGGACACCGTGGAAAGTGTCCCCTTTCCCCTAACCTTTGCTAGCAAAGGTTAGGGGTGCACCGGCCGGGGTCAGCGTATGGCGCCACGGGTGTGCCGCCGCTCGCGCGCCTCCCAGCACGTCGTGTGCCAGTGGCGGCGGTCGTCGAGACCGCCCATGCCGTCCGCCGGCCAGGCGACCACGTGCGGCGTCCCCATCGCGATGTCCTGCTGGCAGCCCGGGCACAGGTAGGCCCGGCTCGCCGACGCACCCGTGACCCGGCGCACGAACCACTCCGTGCCGCCATAGGACTCACGCCGGGTGAGACCACCGACCGCGCGGTCGAGGTTCAGCGGGAGGTCGTCGCGGCGACGCCGGTTGGCTCGGGGCATGGTCGCGATTCTCGCAGAGCCGGCATCGGGTCGCTGAGCTCAGGTGTGGGTGCGGAAGCCCCGGCCGGTCTTGCGGCCGAGGTACCCCGCCGTCACCAGGTGCTCGAGCAGCGGAGCAGGCGCAAAGCCGCGCTCGCGGAACTCGAGGTAGAGCTCGCGCTGGATCGTCAACGACACGTCGAGGCCGACGACGTCGAGCAGCTCGAACGGGCCCATGGGCAGGCCACAACCGGTCTTCATGGCCGTGTCGATGGCGTCAGCCGTGGCGTAGTTGGCGTCGAGCATCTTCACGGCGTCGTTGAGGTAGGGGAAGAGCAGCGCGTTGACGATGAAGCCTGACCGGTCGCCGCAGGTGACGGCGTGCTTGCCGAGGCCGGCACACACCTCCTGCACCGTGGCGACGACCGCGGGGGCCGTCGCCACCGTGTGGACGACCTCCACGAGCTTCATCACCTGGGCGGGGTTGAAGAAGTGCATGCCAATGACGTCGCCCGGACGCGTCGTGGCGGCGGCGCACTCGACGACGGGCAGCGAGGAGGTGGTCGTCGCCAGGATGGCCCCCGGCTTGCAGATCTCGTCGAGGTTCTCGAAGAGGGCGCGCTTCACGGCCAGGTCCTCGACCACGGCCTCGACGACCAGGTCGACCGTGGACAGGTCGTCCAGCGACGTCGAACCCGTCAGGTGGCCCAGCGCCTCGTCCCGGGCCTCCTCGCTGAGCTTGCCCCGCTGGACAGCCTTCTCGAGCGACTTGTGCAGACCGGCCGTCACCGCGTCGACCTTGGGCTTGCTGCGCGTCACGTAGGTGACGTCGTACCCGGCCTTGGCCAAGACCTCGATGATCCCTGTGGCCATGGTGCCCGAGCCCACCACACCGACGGTGCGCACCGTACGGGTGGCCACGGCGTCCTCGCCCGCGGCGGGGGGGCTCAGGGCGTCGTCGACGAGCTGGGAGCTGCCCGGCTCGGCGTAGGTGTAGAAGCCGCGGCCGCTCTTGCGTCCCTTGAGGCCGGCGCTCACCATCTGCTTGAGGATGGGGCTGGGGGCGTGGAGCCGGTCCCGCCCCTGCTTGTACATCGTGTCGAGGATCTCGTATGCCGTGTCGAGACCGATGAGGTCCATCAGGGCGAGCGGGCCCATGGGGTAGCCGCAGCCGAGCTTCATGGCAGCGTCAATGTCCTCGCGGCTCGCGTACTTGCTCTCGAACATCGCGACGGCGTGGTTGAGGTAGCCGAACAGCAGGGCGTTGGCGATGAAGCCAGCCTTGTCGCCGACGACGACCGGCTGCTTGCCCAGCCGCTGGGCGAGCGCCTTGACGTCCTCGAACACCTCGTCCTCGGTCACGACAGTGCGGATCACCTCGACGAACTGCAGGACCGGCGCGGGGTTGAAGAAGTGCATGCCCACGACGCGTTTGGGGTTGCTCGTGGCGACCGCGATCTCCGTGACCGACAACGACGACGTGTTGGTGGCGAGGATGGCGTCCGGACCGACGACCGCGTCGAGCTTGGCGAAGATGCCCTTCTTGAGGTCGAGGTGCTCGGGCACCGCCTCGATGACGAGCTGGCAGTCGGCCGCCTCGTCCATGTTCGAGGCGAAGTGCACCCTGGCGTGCAGCGCGACCTGGTCCTCCTGCGACAGCTTGCCGCGGGCGACAGCGCGGTCGGTGGAGTGCTGCAGGACGCTGCGACCCTTGTCGACCGCCTCCTCGTCCACCTCGATCGCCACGACGTCGATGGCGTTGCGGGCGAACACCTCCACGATGCCGGCACCCATGGTGCCCAGTCCGACGACAGCGACCTTGCTGAACTCACGAGCCATGCGGCGCAGTCT
>JBDSKZ010000042.1:0-16804 GCA_039916625.1 Pedococcus sp. | reverse complement strand
GCCTCGGGTCCCTCAAGAAGGGCGCGATGGTCTCCGTCGTCCGCCTGGACGGTTCCACGGCCCGATTCGTGGTGGATCGGGTCGCGCGCTACGCGAAGGCCGACTTCCCGACCGCGACCGTCTACGGCGACACCAAGGGACGTGCAGAACTGCGCCTCATCACCTGTGGGGGAGCGTTCGACCAATCCACCGGTCACTACGTCGACAACATCGTCGCCTACGCACATCTGGAGTCGTGAGCTCGAGCACCGAAAGGATGTCTTCGGATCTCCGAGCCCTGCACCTGCCTCACGTACGTCTTGGGTCAGAACGGCGAGCCGGCGTTTCGCCACTCACCTCAGCCACCGCGCATTCCCCCTGTAACCATGGGGTATTGATGGCGCGGAGCCCAACTATGACTGAGGTGCCACCCCGGTCCCTGGCCAGATTTGCGCTGGCGCGGCGAGGGAAGACCGGGGCGGCCCTAAGGAGACACCACCGCGGACGCTTGTCCGGGGACGCTGCGCCGTCTATTCTTTCGGCCGAGCCGCGGACAACCGTGCACACCGCGACGTCCAGTAGGGGCCCTGTCATGACACAGACCACTTCACCTGTCCTTCCGGCCGGCGATGACGGTGATCGACCAGCGGCGGAGGCGCGAATCGTCCTGGACGGCCGCGGCCTGCCCGCCCTGGCGGGCGGCACGACGCAGCCGACCGCCCGATTCAGGTATGACGTCGTCACCGACGCCTGGTGGTGGTCGCCGCAGGTGTACGCCCTTCACGGCCTGGACGCTGAGGACGTCACGCCCAGCACCGATCTCCTCCTCGCACACAAACATCACGAGGACCGCTCCCAGACCGAGGACACCCTGCGCGGCGTCCTGACCACGGGTGAGCCGTTCTGTTGTCGTCACCGCATCGTCGACGCGCAGGGCAGCATCCACACCGTGCTGTCCCTGGGTGAAGGGACCTGCGACCAGAACGGCGCCGTGATCGCCGTCCACGGCTACTTCGTCGACGTCACTCAATCCCTACGCCGCGATATCGAACGGGAGACCGCCGAAGCAGTGACTCGATCCGCGGAAACGCGTGCCGTGATTGAACAAGCCAAGGGTTTGTTGGTCGCGGCGTTCCGGATCGACGCGACCGCCGCGTTCGAGCTGCTGTCGTGGTACTCCCAGCAGACGAACACCAAGGTGCGCGCCCTCGCCGCTGGTCTGGTCGAGCACTTTGCCCACGCCCCGGCCGACGGCCTCAGCCCGGCGAGACGCGTAAAGGTATTTTTCAACGGACTGGTGTGCCCCGGCTTCGAACTGCCCGACTGACCTCTGCAAGCGCAGAGGCCGCGGCGACCCTAAACGACAGCCAAGGCGGATGGCGTAAAATCGGATGATGTGCTGCGCAAGGGCGTCCAATCCGGGCGCCAACGAGGTCGTTGCACATCAGGTCGCCAACGCGCTTGACCTACTCAGCGTCAAGGTCCGCAACGTGCTCCGCGCTGAGGAACGGATACCCGAGGAGCATCGTCCAGCGATGGGCGCCAAGATGCGCTCGACGTGCAGCGCAAACGTCGCAGTGCACTGAGACGTGGGCGATCGGTCGGCCGGCGCGCTGTCCGAAAGGCTGCACTTTCATGGTCTCTGCCCGGTGGATGATCAGGACTGGCCCGCAAGGAGATGCCCGAGGGATTCCCTCCTTCGATCGCTTCCCGGTTGCGGCATCACAGAACTAACAGAACGGGGCGGCTCCAACGCTCGAACGGCGAGTGACTTGCCTTCAGGTGTCGCGCACCAGGTAGCGGTTGCGCGTCGCCGGCGCGCGCGCCGTTTTGGAGGCGTGCCCGACCGCAGACGCGGGGTGCCTGAGAGGTACCCACAGAGTCCGAAACAGCCAGAACCACCCGGCATACAACAACGTAGGAAGCGTTGCAGCGCAATGAACTTCGCTCGAATCTGCCCGAGGGCACCACCACGTTTCCGCAGGTCAGAGACCACTTCAGCTCCTCGCCGTCGGTCTCCGACTCCGACGATCTCGGCTGGTTGGTGCCCGCCGCGTTGCCGATGGCGGACGAAGGCTCAGCCTGGGGAAGCCGCTTTCGCATATCGGGTGATCACGATGGTCTTCACAGCGGATCTACGACAATCGGCACCAGCACTAAGGAAGCCAGAACGCTGCGTCTGTCGCGGCGGATAGACGCGCTTCTCGAGGAGTACGCCTTTGGAAGCAACGCTGCGAGCTCGTGGTCGTTTGTTGCGCAGAGGCCCTCTCGTGCATCGGCAGAGCTGTTCGTGATGGCTTAGGTGGGGGGCGCGGACAGCCGCCCGCGCAGGGAGCTGCCGAGGGAGGAGCCCACCAGCAGGCCGAGAGAGATGGCGATGACGACCCCGAGCACGCCGAGGGCGACGTCGGTGGCCGACTCGCGACCCGCCGCGAGTTCGGTCACGCCCACGAGGCCTAGGCTTCCGGGCACGAGCAGCCAGAACGCCGGCAGGAAGAGCACAAGACGTGCCAGCTGCGGTCGTCGGAGCTCTACCACGCTCGCCCCGAGGCTGGCCGCGATCGCCCCGAGGAAGCCTCCAAGGCCAATCGAGCCGAGCTGTTGCCCGGCGACTTGGGCGCCGAAGGCCATGCTCAGCACGAGCAGTACCCAGCCCTGCATCCGCAGCGGCACGCCCTCCATCAGGCAGATGCTTAACCCGATGAGCAGCAGGCCGACAGGCGCACCGCTCCACCCGATCTCGTCGACCCGGAGGTTGGTCAGGGTCGCGGACGGCACCCGCAGCAGGGCGGTAGCCATGAGCAGTCCCAGCGCGAACAACCCAAGCTGCACCAGGCCGTAGGTGAGCCTGGCCGACCCAGCCTGCATGTGTCCGGCGGCGAGCTCTGACATGCCGTTGACGACCAATGCTCCGGGGAGCAGGACCGCCAGCGGCGGCAGAACTGTGCGCAACGGACCCTCGAGCAGTCCTGCGTTGGCCGCGCCGAAGACCAACAGGGACACCACGAACGCGGCAAGGGTCGGAAGCAGCGCCTGCACCACTTGGTACCGCTCCGCCAGCCGAACGAGCACGAACACGATGACTGCCCCGACAGCGGCCGCGGCGATGTTGGCCCACCCGGGTTGCAGGATCAGCGCAATACCGACGGCGAGCACGGGCCAGGCCAGGGCGACCAACCACGGCGGATGCCGCACCGGACGACGCGCAACCGCCGCGAGCTGTTCGCGGGCGGCGCCAGGCGTGAGCTCGCCCCGGACCAGCTGGTGGCGGATACGGCGGACGCTCGCGGACTGGTGAAGGCGCAGACCGGGGGGAGCCGACCGATTCGTTGCGGGACCCCCCTCGGTCAGGGTGACGATCAGGCCCGTGGGACCGACTGCTGTCTGGACGTCGGGGTAGCCCAGTTGCACGCCCACCTCGGCGAGCTCCTCCTCGATCTCCTGCACCGGTTGCCCGGTCGCGATCATGGCGGTGCCGAGCTGAGCCAGCAGGGCGCGGGTCTGGGTGGCTAGGTCCTCGTCAGCAGGACCGGGTAGGGACATCACGGCTCAGCGTCGCGCCGACGAGCGTGTTCGGGTTGGGTCCGCGGACCCTGCTGATGGCCGTGCGGCTCGATCGTCGAGGTCGGCCGCCTTCCAACCACGAGTGGTGGTGCACCTTCCAGCCGAGTCGTCGTGGTTGTCCGCTGCCAGCTGTCCGATCATGCTCGCCATCATGTCAAGCCGGACCATCCTCCATCAGGGCAGCACCACCGGTGCGAGGACAGCAGCCGAGCTGACGCGGCGTAGCGCAACGAGGACCTGGGCGCGATGGTGACCCGAGCGGGGTTCGGCGTCATGGGTCGCCACCGTGGCCCATCTGCCGCCGTGCGGAAGCAGGCTCCTTGGCCTCAGGGCGCGGTCGTCCGCCGGGCGAGCTGGGCGGTGCGGCGCAGGGCCAGCTCGGCGAGCAGGGCCGCGCCGTCGGGCACGACCGAGTCGTCGAAGTCGGCGCGCGGCGAGTGGTTGTCGGGCGCGGCGTCGTGGTCGACGGCCGGGCAGGCGCTGAGGTTGACGTACGCGCTGGGCACGAGCTGGCCGACGAACGAGAAGTCCTCCGAACCCATCTCGGGGTCGCGCTGGTGGGTGTAGCGGTCGGCCCCGAACAGGTCGACGATGGTGTCCTTGGCGAAGGCATACTCGGCTTCGTCGTTGACGGTGACCGGGTAGCCGGGGAGGTGCGTGACCTCCGCGGTCAGGCCGTGGGCGGCGGCGAGCTGAGTCGCCAACAGCTCGATCTTGGCGCTGACCTCGGCCCGCGCCTCTTCGGAGAGGCTGCGCACGGTCGCCTCGAACACCGCGTCGTCCGGGATGATGTTGTCCTTGGTGCCACCGACGAACTTGCCCACGGTGATGACGACCTGGTCGAAGACGTCGAACTGGCGGGTGACCAGCGTCTGCAGGGCCACCACGACCTCGCACGCCACCGGGATCGGGTCCTTGGCTCGAAATGGCTGCGACCCGTGTCCGCCCTCCCCCACGATCCGCACCTTGACCTCGTCAGCCGCCGCCATGAGCGGACCCGGACGGCCGAACCACATGCCCTTGGGGTGCTCGGAGGAGTAGACGTGCAAGGCGTAGGCCGCGTCGACCCGGCGGCCGGCCACCTCGAGCAGGCCCTCCTCGATCATCGGCTCCGCGCCTCCGGGGCCCTCCTCGCCGGGCTGGAACATCAAGACCACGTCGCCCTCGAGCTCGTCCCGCAGGTCGTGCAGGATCCGGGCCGCACCCACCAGACCCGCGACGTGGAGGTCGTGGCCGCAGGCGTGCATCCGTCCCTCGTGCTGGGAGGCGTACTCGAGGTCGAGGTCCTCGGTGACCGGCAGCGCGTCCATGTCGCCGCGCAACAGGACGACGGGGCGGTCTGCGTCCGTGCGGTCGCCCCCGCGACCTCGCAGGACGGCGACCACCGACGACAGCCCGAGCCCGAGGGTGATCTCGAGGTCGAGGCCTTCCAACGCGTCGAGCACCGCCTGCTGGGTCAGCGGCAGGTCCATGCCGAGCTCTGGCACCTGGTGCAGCTGACGCCGCAGCGTCACGAGGTCGGGGCCGATGGTCGAGGCGAGGTCGAGGGTGCGCACGGCCTGCACGCTAGTACGCGCCGAGGAACTCCCGACGTCGGGCTCCCAGCGAGTCGAGCAGCTGTCGCTCGGTGCTCAGGGCGTGCTCGTCGGCGGCGCTGTGGTGCATCCGGGCCCGCAACAGGGCGAGCTCGCTCGCGGTGTCCTGGAAGCTGCGCATCGAGGCCAGCGACGAACGTCCGGCCAGCCGCGCCCACACCCGGGCCTGGCGCCGTCCGGCCATGGTCGCGAGCATCTGCACCTCGCTCGGCGAGAGCCACCCGGCGTCGGCGTAGGCGCTCAGGTAGCGGCCGATGAGCCGTCCCTCACGACGCCGCGCCCAGATCACCAGGGCGACGAAGGCGACGAAGATCGGCACCTCCACGAACAGGTAGACCGTGACCAGCCCGGCCCCCCCGGTGACGGCGGCGAGGTTCCAGAGCGCGTGCAGCAGCGCAGCGAGCAGGTATCCGGCAACGGGGGCCACGACCTTGAGCAGCCGGCTGCGGGTGGTCGCCGCGATGCCGATGCCGATACCGGTGAGCACCGTGAACATCGGGTGGGCGAAGGGCGTGAACAGGCCGCGTGCGATGAACGTGCCGGTCAGGGCGGCGTCGCCGCCGTCGGCGTAGGCCATGCCGAGGTACTGGATGTTCTCGGTGAAGGCGAACCCGGCTGCCACGATCCCGGCGTAGACCATCCCGTCGATGATCCCGTCGAACTCGCGGCGCCGGAGCCGCCATACGAGCAGCACGAGCAGGCCCTTGACGGCCTCCTCCACCAGCGGCGCGGAGAAGACGGCGGTGGCCAGGCTCGCTGCCTCGGGGCCACCCGTGGCGGCCTGGAAGGCGATGTTGGCGCCGGTGTTGAAGATGGCGGCGAGGAGGGCTGCGACCAAGGCACCCCAGCCGAACGCCACGAGCAGGTAGCGCGTCGGCTCGGCCTCGAACCGGTCGAGCCACAGGAAGGTCGGGACGACGATGCCCAGCGGGATGGCCGCGAGGAGGATGGCCAGCAGGCTGGTGACCACACCGAGCGTGGCGCCGTAGTAGACGGCCAGGACGACTGCGGCGAGCGCGAACCCGATGACGATGACGCCGGTGAGCACCCAGCGACGGAGCGTGGCGCGGCTGCTGCTCCGCACCGGACCAGACGGGGAGGTGGCGGGCGCGCCCGCGGCATCCACCGCCTCGTGTCCCCATGTCATGACGGGCAGGCTAGTGCAGCACCGGTCGCGGCGCGGAGCGCGTGTCGGGAGGTGGCCATATGGTGTGCAGGTGACGCAGAACCCCACAGACCGCTCTGTCAACGACCGCATCGTCTGGATCGACTGCGAGATGACCGGTCTCTCCCTGGAGAACGACGCCCTCATCGAGGTTGCGGCGCTCGTGACCGACTTCGAGCTCAACCAGCTCGGCGACGGTGTCGACGTCGTGATCGCCCCGCCCGCCGCGGCGCTGGAGCAGATGGACGACTTCGTGCGCGACATGCACACGACGTCCGGCCTGCTCGAGGAGCTGGCCGGCGGCACGACGATGGAGATCGCCGAGAAGCAGGTGCTCGACTACATCCGCACGTGGGTGCCCGAGCCGCGCAAGGCTCCGCTGGGCGGCAACACCGTGGGCACCGACCGCAACTTCCTGCTGCGCGACATGGCCGAGCTGGAGGCGCACCTGCACTACCGCATCATCGACGTCTCCTCGATCAAGGAGCTGTCGCGCCGCTGGTACCCGCGCGCCTACTTCGGCTCTCCCAAGAAGTCCGGTGGCCACCGCGCACTCGCCGACATCCGCGAGTCCATCGCCGAGCTGCGCTACTACCGCGAGGCGGTCTTCGTGGCCCCGCCCGGACCGGACAGCGCCACCGCCAAGTCCATCGCGGCACGCCACGTCGTCGACCACGCCTGATCGCGAGCGGGTATGCCGCGGGCAACGTCCGCGACCGGGTGACCGATCGAGGGTGGTCACGACCACTGCTTGCAAGCAGGTACGATGGTCCACGCTTCCGCGGCCGGGTAGATTGTCCGGTCGTGACGCATGGTGGGCGTAGCTCAGCAGGTAGAGCACCGCGTTGTGGTCGCGGGGGTCGCGGGTTCAAGCCCCGTCGCTCACCCCATACCGAAACGGCCCCCGGATCTGCAGACGTGCAGACCCGGGGGCCGTTCTCGTGGCCCGCCTCGACTGCGCAAAGTTCTTCCGTTTCCTTGCCGTAGCCCCCATTCCGCGTCAGGATGTGCAGCGGCCGGGGGGACCGCACTTGGGTGGTCGTACGGCACGACGAAGGGGGAAGTCATGTCGGTTCGCCGTCTTTTGGGGGGCGCGCTCGCGTTTTTGGTCGCGGGAGCGGTGGTGGTGCCCACCACGACCACCGCGGCCTCCGGAGCCACGCCTGCCCCTGACCGCACCAGTGCCCTCGAGGCTCGCCGCGTGGACTCGGTGCCAGCCCCCAAGATCACGTGGTTCGACTGCAGCGTGGTGACTCCGCGGGCTGCCTGCGGCACGGTTCGGCTACCGCTCGACTACGACCAGCCCAAGGGCGCCACGACCGAGCTCGCCCTGCTGCGCATCCGCGTCGCCGACCCCAAGCAGCGCATCGGGACGCTCTTCGTGAACCCCGGCGGCCCGGGCGGTTCCGGCGTCCAGATGGCTGCGTTCGCTCCCGAGTTCCTCGGTCCGAAGGTCCTGGCGAAGTTCGACATCGTGGGTGTCGACCCCCGCGGCGTCAGCTTCAGCGACAACGTCCGCTGCTTCAAGGACTTCGGCGCCCAGGCGAAGGCGTTGTCGGGCATGAACACGCCCTTCCCCAGGACGCCCACCGAAACCGACGGGTACATCAAGTCCGCCATGGCGTTCGGTCGGGGCTGCTCGTCCTCCGGCCAGGCGCTGGGGGCCGCGATGTCCACGGCAGAGGTCGCCCGCGACATGGACGTCCTGCGCCGCACCTTCGGCGACTCGAAGCTGTCCTACCTGGGGTTCTCCTACGGGACCTACCTCGGTCAGGTCTACGCCAACCTGTTCCCGGACCGCGTGCGCGCGGTGGCCATCGACGGCGTGCTCGACCCGGTCGCCTGGGCCGGCACTGAGGGCGCTTCCCTCCACCCGCAGACCCAGCGCCTGAAGTCAGGCGAGGGCGGGTACCGCGCCCTCATGAAGGTCTTGGACCTGTGCCGTGGGTCCGGGCCCGACTACTGCAACCTGGCCGGTCTGGGTGACCCTCGGACCCTCTTCGCCCAGACCATGGACGAGCTCAAGACCAACCCGATCGAGGTGAGGGACCCGGAGACGGGTCAGGTGTTCTTCACCCTCAACTATGCGATGGCCACCGCCTTCCTGCTCAGCGACCTCTACAGCCCGTATGGCGCGATGTTCGTCGACTGGGACCTCACCGGCTTCGTGCAGATGCTCGCGGACCCGATGGCCCGCAAGGCGGCGACCCGCCGCACCGCCGCAGACCTCCAGGCTCGCCTCGCGGCGAAGGAGAGCAAGGACCGCGCCGCCAAGGCCTCCCTCGCGAGGGCAGGAGCAGCGGCGGGCTGGGGCTTCCCCTACGACAACTCCCCCGAGGCCTTCCAGTCCGTGCTCTGCACCGACAGCCGCAACCCGAGCGCGGCGCGCCTGTGGCCGTACTTCAGCGCGAGCGCCGAGCGCTCCGCTCCGGGCTTCGGTCCGCTGTGGACGTGGGGCTCGGCCCCGTGCGCGTCGTCGACGTGGAAGGTCTCTGACGAGGACTCCTACCGTGGCCCGTTCACCAAGCGCACGGCGAACCCCGTGCTCGTCGTCGGCAACTACTGGGACCCGGCCACCAACTACGCCGGCGCGGTGAGAGCCGCCTCGTTGCTGCCGAACAGCCGGCTGGTGAGCAGCAACAGCTGGGGGCACACGGCATACGGAACCTCCGTCTGCGTGAACACCGCCGTCGAGACGTATCTGCTCACCACCGCGGTGCCGCCTGTCGGCGCCAAGTGCGTCGGCGACGTGCAGCCGTTCACGGAGCCGCTGCAGCAGGAGCCGTTCCCCGGGCAGCAGCTCCGCAAGGGCGCCGCCGGGCGGTCGCTGCCGCCCGTCGTGGCGCCCGTCCCCGGCGCGGTCCCGCGCCGCTGACGGCTGGGCCACCGCGCCAGATCGTCACCAGCACCACCAGTCAGGGCGCCTCGGTAGGGGCGCCCTGACTGGTTCTGGCCGGTCGTCGGCTCCGCCCAACTTTTTTCCAAGGTCCCTTTCATAGCCTCGGCGCACACCGCGGAAGGGATGTACGCCATGTCAACGTCGAGCTCAACGCACCTGTCCCGCCGCGACCTGCTCAAGGCTGGGGTCCTGGGCAGCGCCGCTCTCGCCCTCCCGCTGGAACGAGCAGTGAGTGCCGGCTCGGTCCTTCCCTCCAGGATGGCCGCGAGCAAGCTGCCCGTACCGTTCACCGTGCCCTTCGCGGTCCCGCCCGTGCTGTGGCCCTACCGCACCAGCGGGCTGACCGACTACTACCGGGTGGAGGCGAAGCCATTCCTGGCCGACGTCCTGCCAGGGTTCAAGACCCCCCTGTGGGGATACAACGGCCTGTTCCCGGGACCGACCGTCTCGGTCGAGCAGGGCCGGATGGCGGTGATGCGCCATGTCAACAACCTCCCCACCCGCCACCCCGTGCTCAAGTACGCACCGTGGACCTCGGTGCACCTGCACGGGTCAGCGTCCAAGCCCCAGTTCGACGGCTACGCCAGCGACGTGACCAACCCCGGCCAGTACAAGGACTACGAGTACCCGAACACCCAGCCGGCGCGCACCCTCTGGTATCACGACCACGGCGTCCACCACACCGCCGAGAACGTCCTCATGGGACTCGCGGCGCAGTACCACCTGCACGACCCGCTCGAGCGCTCCCTGCCCATCCCCCACGGGGAGTTCGACGTCCCGCTGATCGTCACCGATGCGATGTTCCAGGCCGACGGATCGCTGCTGTGGGACAACCACGACGAGTCGGGCATGTTCGGCGATGTCATCCTCGTCAACGGACGACCGTGGCCACTGATGCAGGTCAAGCGTCGCAAGTACCGCTTCCGCCTGCTCAACGCCTCGGTCTCGCGTTCGTACTCCTGGTCCCTGGACTCGGGCGAGCCGTTCACCATCATCGGGACGGATGCGGGCCTGATGCCTGCCCCCAAGGTCGTGAAGTCGTTCCGGCACGGCATGGCCGAGCGGTACGAGGTCGTCATCGACTTCAGCAAGTACCCCGTCGGTCGGCGAGTGGTCCTCAAGAACTCCAGCCCGAAGAACAACATCAACTACACCAACACCACCAAGGCCATGGCCTTCGTCGTGGTCGGTGACGACTTCGACCCTGTCGACAACACCGTGCCGGACGTGCTCGACCCCGCGAACGCCGTCATGGCCCTCAAGGAGAGCGATGCCGTGGCGACCCGCAGGATCGACCTCGTACGCGCCCACGGCAAGTTCACCATCAACGGCCACACGTGGGACGACGTCGTCGCCAGCGGTCACTCGCTCGTGGAAGCGAGCCCCCACGACGGCGACGTCGAGATCTGGGAGATCCGCAACCTGTCCGGCGGCTGGTTCCACCCCACGCACATCCACCTCATCGACTTCCGCATCCTGGATCGGAACGGCCAGCCGCCGAAGCCCTACGAGGTCGGCCCCAAGGACGTGGTCTACGTCGGCGAGAACGAGACCGTCAGGGTGCTCGCCCGCTTCGAGGGCCGCGGCAAGTACATGATCCACTGCCACAACCTCGTCCACGAGGACCACGACATGATGACCCAGTACGAGGTGCTCGGCCCCGAGGACGCCGACGACCCGCTCGGCGACCCCTGTCACTGGCTGCCGGAGCCTCCCGACGACCAGACCGGGAACGGCTGATGTCGGCCGACGTCTACGTCGGCGACGTCGGCTCAGCGGACACCGACGTGCGCCTCTGCCGAGGCACGACCGCGGCGGGAGTGGCCGCCTGCGCCTCGATCGTGGCCGCCACCGTCCATGTGCTCGTCGTCCCGGAGCACCTCGCGCAGGGCTGGCTGCACGGTGCGTTCCTCGCCGCCGTCGCGGTGGCCCAGGCACTCCTGGCCCTGGTGCTGTTGCGCCGGCCAACGCTGTCCGCGGTCGTCCTCGGCCTGTGGGTCACCGTGGGCGTCGTCCTCGTGTATGTCGCGAGCCGCACCGTGGGCCTGCCCACCGCCTTGGGGGGTTCTTCGGTCGGCCACGCCACCCATGGCGGGGTGGCGATGGTGCACCAGCCCATTGCAGGCACCATCGGGCCCGGCGTGCCGGTGATGCCCGGCCTCGAGGCCAACCCGGGAGTCGAGGTCGTCGGGGCCCTGGACCTGGTCGCGCTGGCGGCCGAGCTCGGGGTCGTCGTCGCGCTCCTGGCCATGCTGCCGCACCGACAACGGACCGCGGTCGTGAACCTGCTGGCAGCGCTCGGTGGCACGCTCTGGGCCGGCGCACTACTGCTCGGAAGCTTCTGATGCCCAAGGAGGTCCCGGCCCTGCCCGCGGCCTCCACGCACACCACGAGCGTTCCGGCCGATGTTCACGTCAAAGCCTCCCGACGCTCGGGAGTCGTCGCCGCCGCGGGGGCCATCGTGCTCGCGCTCTGCCTGGGGCTGGTCGCTCACCCCGTCCGCGTGCAGGCCCACAGCATGGAGCCCACCTACCGCCCCGGGGACCACCTTCTGGTGCGCAGCTGGGGCGCCGGCGAGGCGCTGCCCCACCGCGGGGACGTCGTGGTGGTCGAGGCACCGGACGGCAGCGATCTCGTGAAGCGGGTGGCGGCCGTCGCGGGAGACGAGGTGGGGATCGCCGACGGCCTGCTCGTCGTCGACGGGGTGGAGGTCAGGGAGCCCTACCTCGACCAGGGATCCGTCGACAGCACGTGGTTCGGTCCGGTCGTGGTCCCTGCGGGCCACGTCTTCGTCCTCGGCGACCACCGAGACGACTCGGTGGACTCCCGTCGCTTCGGTCCCATCCCCGCGTCGGCGGTGCGGGGCACGGTCGTGGCACGGCTGTGGCCGCTGCGCCTGAAGATGTGACCGAGACCGCGGGCTGGGTGCATGCAGTGCCCACTGGTCCGGGCGTCTCAGGCAGGATGGGCGGGTGTTCATGGAATCCGACCGCAAGCGCAGGACCATCAGGATCACCGTGTGGATCGCCGTGCTGGGGCTGCTGCTCGGGGTGCTGTCCTCGATCATCAGTGCTGTCGCGGCCGACGCTCATACCGCGCTGAAGTCGATCACGCCGGGCGATGGCGACACCGTCGCGAGCGCACCGAGCAGGATCACCTTGGAGTTCAGCGAACCGATCAGCGCGAGCTTCGCGACCGTCACCGTCACCGGGCCGTCCGGAAATGCTGGCGAGGGCCGCTCCCAGGTCGACGGCACGACCGTGACCCAGGCCCTGGCCGACGACCTCCCTGGCGGCGACTACAAGATCGCCTTCCGTGTCGTCAGCGAGGACGGTCATCCGGTCTCGGACACCTCGACCTTCACCGTCGCCGCTGCTGCGGCCCCGACCTCGGCCAGCCCGTCGCCCGTACCGACGACGACCACCAGCGCGACCAGCACCACACCCTCCCCCACCACTGTGACTCCGACCGAACGCCCTTCCACGGCAACGGCTTCCGGCGAGGACAGCGGACAGACCATGCGCCTCGGCCTCGGTGTCGGAGTCGGGGTGCTGGTCGTCGCCGCCGGCGCCGCCCTGGTCGTCTCGGCCCGTCGTCGCAGCCGGTCCTGACCGCCCGAACAGCCGATTTCACGTCCCCGCCGTCGTCCTGCTAATGTCTGTCGTCGCGCGCCATTAGCTCAATTGGCAGAGCAGCTGACTCTTAATCAGCGGGTTCGGGGTTCGAGTCCCTGATGGCGCACCAACATTGCAGGTCAGGCGGATGCACCATCCGCCTGGCCTCGACTTTTGTCCGGGAAACCGTCCGTCTTTGGTCCGCGGTCCCCAGGGCGGAGAGCTTGGTCGAGTGCGGCTGCTGCCCCCGGGTTCTTGGCACGCCGTCCCATGACCTGAGTCTGTCAAGGTCAGCGAGGGTCGTGGCTCACGCAGACATGATGTACGACCGCCGGGTGCGTGTGATCGAGCACGCCGCCCGGATCGACGAAATCGTTGCTGCGCCCCCTCAAGACACGAGGCGTCGATCGCTTGGCCTCAGGTGTCGTGAAGGTGCTCAGCGTCACAACCCCGGCACCGCCAAGGAGCGTGTCATCGCGCTTCTCAAGGGCGTCGACGCGCTGCGGCAGTTGGCCGCAGTCGACATCGCGACCCCGATCGCGGTCGTCCAGCTCGTCGTGGGCGACAAGACCACCACCGCGACAACCCTCCTGCTCGACCACCTGACGAAGGCACTACGCAAGCACGGCATCACACCTGCGGGCGTGCTCACCGACAACGGGCCAGAGTTCGTCGGCGAGGCCTTCCACAACCGCATGGCTGAACTCGGACTGGACCACCACCGCACCCCACACCCAGGTCGCCGGACCACGACTCGGTCTGCGCGCGGGTCCACGGCACTGGGCTTGGAGAATTTCACCGGCCCACTTCCACCGAGGCCGCTTCGAGGGCTATCCGTGTTTGAGCGGGGCGGTGCTGATTTCATGCTGCTTGTCTCTGCCCTCGGGTGAGGGCGATGTGGACCATGATGCGCCTTCGGTAGTCTCAGTCTTGATGGGTGTGGCTGAATCGCTTGTCACACCGCCGCGTCTGCGGGCGATCTCGACCCACGTCTGTGCGATGTCGAGCTCACGATTGAATCTTGATCTCCGGTCCCCGCCGATAGTCTGCCGGGGTGGCCACGTCGGCAATGGAGCGAGCGCAGCGCGCAGTGGCGGGACTTGCACCTGGATACTTCGCGCTGGTGATGGCCAGCGGAATCATCTCGGTGGGGATGAAGCTGAAAGGTTTCGAGCTCATCTCCACCGCTCTGTTGATCGTCTGCATCGTCGGGTTCGTCATCTTGCTGTGTCTGACGGTGTGGCGGTTCGTCGCCTATCGCGGTGAGATGATCGAAGACTTGCTTGATCCTGGCCGGGCGTTCGGCTTCTTCACCTTCGTGGCCGGCACCAATGTGCTCGGCGTCCGGCTCGGGATGGAAGGCGCTCACGCCGCAACAGCACTCCTGTTGGGACTGGCTGGAACGGCCTGGCTGCTGCTCGGCTATGTCGTGCCGTGGAGTGCGGCCCTCGGCAAGGTGGAGCGTCCCGTCGTCGCGCTCGCGAACGGCACCTGGTTCATCTGGGTGGTGGCCAGTCAGTCCGTCGCGATCGCCGCGGCAAGTATCGAACCTATTTTCGTGACCGGGCGCCGCGAGCTCGCGGTGCTCGCAGTGATGTCGTGGTCGGTCGGGGTGTTCCTCTACGCCGCCACCTCGATGATCGTCTCGCTGCGGCTGATGCTCTACAAGTTCGGGCCCGAGGAGCTCACTCCGCCCTACTGGGTGGCCATGGGCGCCCTCGCCATCACCGTGCTCGCTGGCGCCCGGATCGTGGAGATGGCAGACGCGCCGATGGTGGCCGTGACACGAGACCTGGTCGCCGGTCTGTCCGTCATGTTCTGGGCGTTCGCGACGTGGCTGATCCCGGCACTTCTCGCTGCAGGCTGGTGGCGCCACAGGATCCGCGGCATCTCGCTGCGCTATGAAGCCTCCTTGTGGAGCGTCGTCTTTCCGCTCGGGATGTATGCGGTGGCTGGCATCTACCTCGGTGAAGCCGACCGACTGCCCCTGGTAGCCGCCATCGGCGGCGCCGAACTGTGGGTTGCTCTCGCCGCCTGCACAACGGTCATGATCGCCATGCTCGCCAACCTGCTCCGCACAGTGGTGCTGGCACCTCGTCACTGATCGGACTCCTTTGCTGACCCGTTCACCGGGGCACCGCGACGCCGCGACGCCGCGGTATCTGCACGCCGGTCTCCTGGTCATGGTCGCTGTGGACGCATTCCGGTCGGCGACCACGACCGCGTCCGGCAGGGCGTCGGTGACCGCGCGCAGGTAGGACGCGGACAGGCCGGTGCCGACGGCATCGACGATCCCGGTGTGCCACCGGTCGTGAACAACCCGCCACTTCCCGGTGACCGGGCGCCGCGCCCACTTCGCCTTCCCGCGGCGGGTCTGATCGATCCCCAGCACCGCCACCGACGGCAGCGGCGCGGCCAGCCTGCACGCAGGAGAACCGCTCCGCGATCCCGGCGCCGTCCTCGCCCTCCGTCCTCGGCTGCCTGGCGGTGGGCCAGCGGATCAACGCGCTCGGGCCTCGTTCATCGAGTCTGGTGAGGAAACCGCCGGAATTAGTACGGACCACATCTTCCTTCAGACCCCCTTGCGCCAGCGTAGGGGGTCGTGTCACTCTATTGGTCCGTACCAAAGGAGAAGCGATGAAGATTTATGGAGTCCTTGCCGTAGGAGCAGCAGCGGCAGTGGCGCTTGCCGGGTGTTCGCCGAGCACCGGTGGCAGCGCAGGAGGTGAGACCGGCAGTGGTACCGGGACCGTGAAGATGGTCCTGTGGCCGGGGCCTGAGGGTGACGCCATGTCGAAGGTGGTCGAGGAGTACAACGCTGGTCAGGGCGCCAAGGACCAGGTGAAGGTCGAGATGACCCTGCTGTCACGGCAGGACACCTTCTCCAAGGAGGCCACCTTGATGGCTGCCAAGTCTGGAGACCAGGACATCTACTTCGTCGCCAGCTACAACGTCGGACAGTTTGCGGCGTCGCTGGACCCGCTCACCTCGATCGACGCATCAAACTACTTCCCGGTCGCGGTCGACGGGCTGAAGTACCAGGACAAGCAGTACGCCCTGCCGCTGGATGTCAGCAACCACTTCTTGCTCTACCGCAAGGACCTCGTCGACGCGCTGCTCGCCGACAACACCCAGAAGGCCGCCTACCGCGCCGTCGCGATGAAGGCGGTGGGCCAGAACCTCGACCCCAAGCCCGCCGAGGAGTGGACCTGGGACGACTTCAAGGCGATGGCCGCCTACTTCACGGTGGGCACCAACAGCAAGTCCCCCACCAAGTACGGCACGATCCTCCAAGCCAAGAACCTGCTCTACAACACCATGATCTGGAACGACGTGCTGTGGGGCTCTGGCGGCTCCTGGACCGACCAGTCGGGCAAGGCCAACCTGGCCACGCCCGAGGCGGCCAAGGCCATCAAGGTCTACGCGGACATCTACACGAACAAGTGGGCCTCGCCGGACAGCTCGCAGGCCGAGTTCCCCGAGACCCAGGCGGCCCTGAAGTCGGGCAACGCCGCTTTCGCCCTGCAGTGGTCGGCCGGCTTCGCCGAGCTCAACGACCCGGCGAAGTCGCCTGAGGTCGCCGGGAAGATCGCGATCGCGCGGGTCCCGTCCGGCAAGACCCACGTGCACGCGCTGGCCGTCGCGCTCAACAAGTACTCGGGCAACAAGGCCGCCGCCACGAAGTTCATGAACTACGTGGCCACCCCCGCGGCGATGACCACCTACGCGAAGGCAGGCGGCATCCCCGCCATGCCGCAGGTCCTCAAGGACCAGGCCTCGGTCAACCCGGCATTCCCGATGATCTCGGAGTCGATCGAGAAGTACGGATACGCCGAGCCGGTCTTCCCCCAGACCTTCCAGGCGTACTCCAAGCTCGCCGAGGACCTCAGCGGGGCATGGGTCGGCACCACCGACGCCGAGTCCGCGCTCAAGACCGCCAACGACGACCTCCAGTCGCTGCTGCCCTGACGACCCCTGCGCGGTGTGG
>JBDSKZ010000041.1:0-31954 GCA_039916625.1 Pedococcus sp. | reverse complement strand
CGGAGAGGATGAGGTACTCCTCGCCGCCGTGCTTGATCTCGGTGCCGCCGTACTTGCTGTAGATGACCCGGTCACCGATGGTGACGTCGAGCGGGACGCGGTTGCCGTTGTCGTCGATCCGGCCGGGTCCGATCGCGAGGACCTCGCCCTCCTGGGGCTTCTCCTTCGCGGTGTCCGGGATGACGAGGCCAGACGCGGTGGTCTGCTCGGCCTCGACGGACTTGACGACGATGCGGTCTTCGAGCGGCTTGATGGAAACCGACACGATGGTGACCTCCCCTTCGGGAATGTCGAAGATGGACAGGTGGATGGTTCTGGATACTGCGGGTGGTGCAGAGTGCTGCCGGACCGGTCGCCGTCGCGGGGGTCGACCGACTGGCTGCGTTAGCACTCGGCGAACCTGAGTGCCAACGCAAATCTAGGCTCGTGGTTAGCACTCGGTCAACTCGAGTGCCAGAGGTTCACCCGGCGTTCGCCGAGGGCGGACGGGCGGACGCCTGCGTCACCACCGCAAAACCAGTTGCGCCAGGGTGGGTCCGCCCGGCAGGTTCGTGGCTGTGATCGACTCCGCCGGCCTGCTGCGTGCCTACGACGACCAGCTCCGTGACGAGGCCGAGACACCCTCGGCGATCACCGTCCGACGCATGGGGCCCCTGCGGCTCGCGACCTTCCGGGGCGGCCGCGGGTTCATCACCTACCGCAACCTCGACGAGGTTCCCGAGGGCGGCATCGCCGACCTCGTCGGTCGGGCCCTGGTCCACTACACCTCGTCACCGGAGATCCGCCGCGTGGAGTGGAAGACCCGCGGCCACGACCACGCACCGGGTCTGCACGAGGCGCTGGTCGCCGGCGGCTTCGCGCCCGGCGAGCCCGAGTCGGTCATGGTCGGCGAGCTGTGCCTGCTCGCCGGCGACGTCGCGCTCCCGCCCGGCGTCGTCGTCCGCCAGGTCACGGACGAGGTCGACGTCCGTGCGATGTGCGCGATGCAGGACGAGACGTTCGGTGAGAGCCCGAGCGAGGAGTACGCCGACGCGATCCTGCACCGGCTGCGCACCCGCGACGACATGGAGCTGTGGGTCGCCGAGGCGCAGGGACAGATCGTCAGCGCCGGCCGCCTCGAGCCCGTCGAGGGCAGCGAGTTCGCCGGGATCTGGGGCGGGGCGACCAGGCCTGCCTGGCGAGGCAAGGGGATCTACCGTGCGCTGACAGCGGCGCGCGCTCGATCCGCCCTGGCCCGCGGGAAGCGGTACGTGCACAGCGACTCGACAGAGTTCTCGCGCCCGATCCTCGAGCGATCCGGTCTGGTCAGGGTGTCCACGACCACGCCGTACGAGTGGCGCCGCGGCACCTGAGGCGCTCGACGTCCGCACACCGCCGCCGGGCACCCGCCGCGTGCACGCGGCATACGCCAGACTGCTCGCCATGGACCTCCCCCTGTTGCACCGGCTCACCACCGGTGAGGGGTGGGGGCTGCTGCAGTCGCTGCCGCCCTATGACGAGGCCACCGCCCTGCCCCTCCAGCAACGGCTGCGGGACGCAGGCTTCGAGCCCGACCTCGTCGCGGCTGCGCTCAACCAGGCCCGGTTGCGCGAGAAGGCCACGGTGAAGTTCGGCGAGTTCGCCCGCGGCATGGTGTTCACCTCCGACGGCCTCGAGCAGGCCACGCGGCTCGAGGTCGCCGCCCAGCACGCCCAGCGCTTCCGGCAGGCGGGCATCCACACCGTCCACGACCTGGGGTGCGGGATCGGCGCCGACGCCATGGCCATGGCGGGCCTGGACCTGCGCGTCCGCGGCATCGACGCGGACGAGGTCACCGCGGCGATCGCGGCGGTGAACCTGAGGCACTGGCCCGAATCCACCGCCGAGCAGGGTCGGGCCGAGGAGTTCACCGCTCCGGCCGGCGAAGGTGCACGCGGGGTCGGCGTCTGGCTGGATCCCGCCCGGCGCACCCCCGGCGTCGCCGACATCACGGGGCGCACCCGTCGGGTGTTCCGGCTCGAGGAGGTCTCCCCCTCGTGGGAGACGGTGCAGGAGCTCGCCAAGGCACTGCCCGCGACCGGGGCCAAGCTCAGCCCCGGGTTCCCTCACGCGGCTGTTCCCGCCGGGACCCAGGCGCAGTGGACCTCCGTGGACGGCGAGGTCGTGGAGTGCACCGTGTGGTTCGGGCCGCTCGTGGTCACCGCAGGGCGGACCGCGACGGTACTACGCTCCGGAGCCTCTCCCGTGCTCGTCACCGAGCAGGACGGCGACCGCACGGCTCCGACCCTGACCAACCTCGCCGAGCTCGGTGCGTGGCTCTACGAACCCGACCGCGCGGTGCTCCGCGCCGGGCTCGTGCCGGCCCTCACCGCGGCCACCGGCGGCGCCGAGCTCGACGCCGGCGTGGGCTACGTCGGGTCCTCCCGCTCGGTCGAGGTCCCCTATGCGCGCAGGTATGCCGTCGTGGAGGCCATGCCCTTCAACGTCAAGGCGCTGCGTGCCTGGTTGCGCGACCACGGGGTCGACCGGCTGACGGTCAAGAAGCGCGGGGTGAGCATCGACGCGGACCTGCTCCGGCGCCAGCTGCGGCTGCCCGCGAAGGGGAAGTCTGAGGCGATCGTCGTGCTCACCCGGGTCCGCAGCAACCAGGTCGCGCTCATCGTCAAGCCAGCCTGAGGGCACCGATCGACCTCAAGCGCCTCCTACGGGACGCAAATGCCCGCCGTCTGCACGACGCGCCGCCGGAGTTGGCCAGCGGTGAGCGGGCTGCCTTACCCTCGACGGCGATGCCTCCCGAGAACCACGGCCACGGCCGCCACCGCCGCGGCGGCCAGTCCCCCACGTCCTTGGTGACCGCCCTCTGGCGGCGCCCGCCCCACCGCTCGGCCCTCAAGGGGCTCGGCCTGGCCGCGACCGCCCTCGGCGTCGCCACCGCCTTCGGCACCCCCCCGTCGACGCCCTCCTACCAGCTGACCGCGCAGGAGCAGGCTCCCGTCCGCGCCGTCGCTGCTACCGCAGCCGCTCCGGTGAAGGTCGACCAGTACGGCGTCATCGGGTTCACGGCCAAGGCCGTCCCCAAGGCCAAACCCAAGCCCACGCCGGCGCCGGCGCCCAAGCCGGTGCCCAAGGTGGCGGCAACCCCCGCGCCGAGCGCCTCGGCCACCCCTGATCGCACCCCCAAGCGGGTGTCCCGTGGCGCCAACTACTCCCGCGCCGGGCTCGGTGCGCTGGCTGGGATGTCTGCGAACGCAGTGGCCGTGGTCAACGAGGTCCACGCGTCGTTCCCGCAGCTCACCAACATCGGCGGCTTCCGCGCCGGGGACCCGGGCGACCACGGCTCGGGCCACGCCGTGGACATCATGTCCTCCACGGCCGCCGGCGACGCGGTCGCCGCGCGCCTGCAGGGCATGGCCGGCACCCTCAACATCAAGTACATCATCTGGAAGCAGCGGATCTGGTATCCCGGCGGCGGCTGGAAGCCGATGGCAGACCGCGGCAGCGTGACCCAGAACCACTACGACCACGTGCACGTCTCCGTGAACTAGACCGACTCGCATACCGACCACCAGAGGGCAGGGTCGCACTGCCCACTACAGGGCAGGGTCGGACTGCGCCCCGGTATGGCGCACCGCTGCCGCTCCCGCGTCGCTCGCCCTGCGCACCGCTTCGGAGCGGTCAGCGCCGTCGGCGAGGGCCGCAGCCAGGGCCCCGCAGAACGCGTCCCCGGCGCCGGTGGTGTCGATGACGTCCTCGCCGGCGACCGGTGTGCCGTCGTGGCGCACCCCGTCCCAGCTCGACCCGGCACCCCCGAAGGTCACGAGCAGGGAGGTCGGCAGCACGTCGGAGTCCGCGAGCTGCCTGGCCTCGTGCTCGTTGACCACGAGCGGGTCGGCGAGCGCCGCCACATCCTGGGGCAGAGCCGCATACGGCGCCGCGTTGACCACCACGCGCGCGCCACGGGAGTGGGCAGCCCGAGCTGCCCTGGCCACCACCGGCACCGGCACCTCGAGCTGGGCGAGCAGCACGTCGCCAGGGCCGAGGTCGGGCAGCTCCGCGGTGACGTGGGCGTTCGCTGCGGCGATGACGACGATGGAGTTCTCGGCGTCGTCGTCGACGACGATCCACGCCTGACCGGTCGGCTGGCCGGCCACGACGCGCACCCCCTCGACGTCGACCCCTCGCCCCCGCAGTCGCGCCAGGTAGGCGGCGCCGGGCTCGTCGTCACCGACGGCCCCCACGAGGACGACGCTGGCGCCCGCCTCTGCGGCCGAGATCGCCTGGTTGCCGCCCTTGCCACCGGCGTAGCGCTCGACCGCACCGTCGGCGAGCACGGTCTCGCCGGGACGGGGATGGCGTTCGACGTGGGTCACGAGGTCGACGTTCAGCGACCCGAGGACGACGACGCGGCCCATCAGGGCGTCCCGCCCGAGACGGTCCGGAGCCACAGGTCGGCGTAGCGCTGCGCGTCGACCTCGAGGCAGACGTCGATGCTCGACCGGGCCTGGCCGTGCGGGTCGTGCGACAGGTCACCGGCCCAGTCCCGGCGGTCGACGATGGTGCGCCCACGCGACCAGGAGCCGGCCAGCTCCACGCGCACCGGTAGCTTCGCGCGCTGGACGCCGTCAGGGACCAGGACCGCACACACCGCACCGGCGTCGCCGATCGTGGCCGAGTCGGACCCGAAGCGGTCACACTGGAAGGCGATGAGCCGCCCGGCCAGCTCGGCGGCACCGTGACCGCCGGCCGCGACGAGGTCGGTCGCCTGCTCCCGCGTGATCCGCGGCTCGTAGAAGACGTCGAGGCCGTACATCGTCACGGTGATGTCGAGGTCGGCGCAGGCGTCGAGGACCACGGCGGCCGCCTCGGGGTCGTGGAAGACGTTGAACTCCGCCGAGGCGGTCGCATTGCCCACGTGGGCCGCGCCTCCCATGAACACGATCTCGCGCAGACCGCGAGCCACCTCGGGATAGGTGCGTAACAGGAGCGCGATGTTGGTCAGGGGAGCCAAGGGCACGAGGGTGACGAGCTCCTTGTCACCGCCCTCGCCGCGGCCTTCGCCGCCGCCCTCGCCCCGGCCTTCGTCGTGGCGCTCGGCAGCCTCGAGCAGCACGTCCCGCAGCAGCTCCACCGCGTGGCGCGGATCGGGACGACGACCGGACCTGGCCCAGTCGAGGTCGCCCAGGCCGTCCTGGCCGTGGACGTGGCGGGCGTCGACCGCGTCCTCGAGCAGGGGGCGGTCGGCGCCACGTGCCACGAGGACATCGGTGCGGCCTGCGGCGTCGAGCACGGTCAGGGTGTTGGCGACGACGGCATCGACCGGGGCGTTGCCACCGACACAGGTGACGGCCCGCAGCTCGAGGCCAGGGTGCAGGGCGGCGAGCAGCAGGGCACAGGCATCGTCGACACCGGTGTCGACGTCGAGCACGACGGGGATGGCCATGACGCGATCCTGCCAGAGGCTCAGCCCGCCGGCCCTGTGTCGGACGGTTCGGCCCCACAGGCGAGCAGCGCCATGTCGGCCAGCCCCGACGGAGGGGTGACCGTGGTCCTGGCCGGGCCCCAGGGCCTGGCCACGACCACCGTGACGCCGGCGCCGAACACGTGCTCGTCGCTGGCCTGTCGAGCGGCAGGAACCAGCCGCGCGCAGTCGGTGGCGTGCAGCTCCAGGTGGACCTGCTGCATCGACCCGCGCGCCACGACCGGCCGCCCCGGGACGCTCCTGACCACCTCGAGCCCGGGCAAGGTCGACTCGAAGTGGCCGACGTTCTCGTTCAGGAGGCCCGAGTTGTGCAGCTCGAAGCTCAAGGTGGAGGTCCGCGCCGTGGCGTCGCTCGAGCCGCCGCTGGACGTACCTCCGTCAAGGCGGGGCGTGAGGATCCCACCCCAGAAGAGCACGCTCGTGACGACCACGAAGGTGGCGACCAACCCGGCGGCCCAGGTCAGCGCGCGGCGCTCCTGCGCCGCTGCCCGCTCACCCTCCGCGGCGATGACCTGCCACACCTCGTCGCTGACTCCGTGGGTCGTCGGGCCGCCCATCCCGCCCTCGCGCTGAACCGTCATGGGCGCAATGTATCACTGTGTTGCTACATTGACACAGGGATCCCGGTGCTGCATCGTGGCTCCATGCTCAACCGCTTCGTCTTCCTCTTCGTGGCCGCCCTCCTCGGGGCGCTGGTGCTGGTCCTGGTCTCCCGCAGCGCCACCGGACCGGTGACCCTGGCCCGGACTCGGCGGTTCGCCCGCCGCCAGGAGCTCCTCGTCACGACCGGCAACGGACCCCTCGTCGTCCGCGCCCTGACCGTGACGCACCGTTGGCGGGCGCTGGGACTGACGACCGGGCTGTTCCTCGGCCTGCTGTGGGCGCTGCGCGACGCGCGCGTCACCATCAACTTCGCCGCGGCCTTCCTCGGCTGGTTCGTCGGGGCCGTGGTCGCCGAGTGGCGGCTGGCCGGGCTGTCGGTCGACGGCGGTCGCCGGACGGCGTCGTTGGCGCGGCGCACCGTCCGGGGGTACCTCCGGGTCGACAGCACCGTCCTCCTCGCGGCAACGTGCTTCGCGCTCCTCGCTCTGTTCGTCGCCGTCACGGTGAGGTCCCACGGGGATGGTGCGGTCCTCACCGAGGCGGCGGTATGGCTGCTCGTCGCGACGCTGGGGCTGGGCGCCGTCTGGGCGACGCTGCTCCGGGTGGCCACCCGACCGCAGCCCGGCTCGGCGCCGGAGCTGCTCGCCGCCGACGACGCCCTGCGGGCGCGCAGCGCCAACGTCCTGGCCGGCTCGGCCATCGTCGCGGCCGGCTACCCCGCCTCGAGCCTGCTCGCCCTCATGGGGGCCACCGCGGCCTCCGACCCGGCCGAGGGATGGGCTGCCGCCAGCCTGGTCTCGATCTTCCTCACCGTGCTGGTGGGCTGGCTGGTCGCCGTCCGCCGCAGCCCGGTCCGCACCAGACCGTCCCCCGGCTCCACCCTGAGCACGCCCGGCGTCGCCCGGTGAGCGGTGCCGTGGTCATCGACATCGACACCGAGAGTGCGGTCCCGGCGTTCGAGCAGCTGCGCGCCCAGCTCGCCGACATGATCCGGTCCGGCGCGCTGGCGACGGGCACCCGGCTGCCCAGCATCCGCCAGCTGGCCTCCGACCTGGGCCTGGCGCCCGGAACCGTCGCCCGCGCCTTCCGCGAGCTCGAGTCCGAGGGACTGGTCACCAGCCGGGTGCGGCACGGCACCGTGGTGGCGCCGGTGCGCCATACCGCGTCGCACTCCCGCGACCAGCTCGAGGAGGCCGCGCGCGGCTTCGCCCTCGCAGCCCGCCGGCTCGGGTTGTCGGACCAGGCCGCCCTCGAGGCCGTCCGAGTCCAGCTCGGCCGGATCGCCACCTGAGCGGTTTCCTCGCGCCCCCGGTGCCGGGATAGGTTCGATCGGTGACAGCCCGCCCCGTCCGGCCCCTACGCGCCCTGGGTGTCGTCTCGCTCACCCTGCTCCTCGCAGCAGCGTGCGACAGTGGCCCCCCGAACGCGCGGCAGCCCACGACCGCAGGGTCCAGCACCTCGACCACCACGCCGGGCAGCACCACCACGACGACCCCGGCGACTCCCATCCCGAGCAACAGCACCCACACCAGCACCACCAGTCCACCGATGTCGTGCGGCCAGCGCCTGGCCCGGCAGATGACCCCGGCCGAGCGCGCCGGGCAGCTGCTCATGGTCGGTCTGCAGCCCACCGGCAGCTCGACGCGGCTCGCCGGGCAGGTCGAGGCGCAGCACCTGGGTGGCGTGATCTACCTCGGCGGCTGGTCCGGCGGTACCGCCTCGATGGCGCGCGCCTCGGCTCGGCTGCAGAAGGGTGCAGGCGGGTCGCTGCTCATCGCAGCCGACCAGGAGGGAGGGCAGGTCCAGCAGCTCAGGGGGCCAGGTTTCACCCGCATGCCGTCCGCCCGCGCCCAGTCCGAGACTGGCGCTAAGTCGCTGGAGGCGAACGTCCGCGCGTGGTCCGCGGAGCTCGCGAAGGCCGGGGTCGGCATCAACCTCGCACCGGTCGCCGACACGGTGCCGACCTCGCTGGGGGCGGCCAACCAGCCCATCGGACGCTTCCGCCGCGACTTCGTGCCTGGCTCACCCCAGGGCAACGCCACGTATGTCGCGGCGTTCGTCCGTGGGTCGCTGGCTGCCGACGTCATCCCGACCGTGAAGCACTTCCCCGGCCTGGGTCGTGTCACCGGCAACACCGATGTCACGGCCGTGGGAACGACCGACCCGACCACCGACGCGGACGACCCCTACCTGCAGCCGTTCACCGCCGGCATCAAGGCAGGGGCGCCGGTGGTCATGGTCTCCTCGGCGCGCTACCCCCGGCTCGACCCCGATCAGCGCGCCATGTTCTCCAAGGCCGTCATCACCGGACTGCTGCGCGACCGCATGGGTTTCGACGGCGTGGTCATCAGCGACGACGTGGGCGCCGCCAAGGCCGTCGCAGCGGTGCCGGTCGGTGAACGGGCGACGCGGTTCCTCGCTGCCGGTGGCGACATCGTGTTGACGGCAGTGCCGGACCAGGCAGCCCTGATGCTCCGGGCCATCGCCCGCGAGCGCGCCGACAGCCCTGCCTTCGCCAAGCAGGTCGACGCCGCGGCGGCCCGGGTGCTCGACCTCAAGGCCGACTCCGGACTGCTGACCTGCGACTGAGGGAAGGGGGCCTCGCGGGCTGTGGTCAGGCCTGGACCAGGGTGACCGGCATCGAGGAGTCGGCGGGCAGGTCGAGCTGCGACGGCGCCCTCCCCTTGAGGACCATCTGGGCGCCGAGGGCCGCCACCATCGCGCCGTTGTCGGTGCACAGCCCCGGGCGAGGCACCCGCAGCGAGATGCCGGCGGCGTCGCAGCGTTCCTGGGCCATCGCCCGCAGCCGCGAGTTGGCGGCGACCCCACCGCCGATCTGCAGGTTCTGCACACCGTGCTCGCGACAGGCCAGGATCGCCTTGCGGGTCAGGACGTCGGTGACCGCCTCCTGGAAGGAGGCCGCGACATCGGCCACGGGCACGGGTTCGCCTGCGGCCTCGCGCGCCTGGACCCAGCGGGACACCGCGGTCTTCAGCCCGGAGAACGAGAAGTCGAACCTGTGGCGCTCCATGTCGCGACCGGTGGTGAGGCCGCGAGGGAAGTCGATCGCCACCCGGTCGCCGTCGCGGGCCAGTCGGTCGATGTGTGGGCCACCGGGGAACGGCAGCCCTAGGACGCGAGCGACCTTGTCGAACGCCTCCCCTGCCGCGTCGTCGATGGTCGAGCCGAGCGACTGGATGTCGTGGGTCACATCGGGCACGAGCAGCAGCGAGGAGTGGCCGCCTGAGACGAGCATTGCCAGCGTCGGTTCGGGCAGCGGGCCGTGCTCGACGATGTCGACGGCGACGTGCGAGGCGAGGTGGTTGACGCCATAGAGGGGCTTGCCCAGGGCGACGGCGAGCGACTTGGCAGCCGCCACCCCCACCATGAGCGCACCGGCGAGCCCAGGGCCCGAGGTGACGGCGATCGCGTCGATGTCCCCCAGCCGGATACCGGCCTCCCGGGTGGCCCGCTCGATGGTCGGCACCATCGCCTCGAGGTGTGCTCGGCTGGCGACCTCGGGCACCACCCCGCCGAACCTCGCATGCTCGTCGACGCTGCTGGCGATGGCGTCGAACAGCAGGGTCTCACCACGGACGACACCCACTCCGGTCTCGTCGCAGGACGTCTCGAGCCCCAGGACGAGCGGCTGGTCGGTGCTCACGACGCACCTCGTGTGAGGGCGAGCCGCATGACGTGGGCGTCGACGTCACCGGGCTGGTAGTAGCGTCTCCGCACGGTCAACAGCTCGAATCCCCTTGTCTGGTAGAGCCTTCTGGCGGGACCGTTGTCCTCGCGGACCTCGAGCACGAGGTATGCCGCGTGGTCCGCCTGCGCGCGGGCGACCAGCTCGTCGAGCAGTCGCCGCCCGAGTCCCCGGCCCTGCGCTGCAGGTGCCACGGCCATCGTCATGACATCAGCGACCTCACCCCCCAGGTCGAGGCCGGCGTAGCCCAGCACCTGGCCGTCATGGTCCTCGACGACGTAGGAACGGCGCGGCCGGGCAGCGAGCTCGGCCCACCACCCCTCCTGCGACCACGCGTCGTCCGGGAAGAGCTCGGCCTCGAGGGCGGCCACCTCGGGCAGGTCGGTCCAGCGAAGGTCCCTCACTTCGAACCCCGCTCGGCAGTGGTGAGCGCATCGGGGCGGCGCAGGTAGAGCGGCTCCACGGGCATCGGCTCGCCGTCGAGGAGGCGGCGCTCGGCAAGGGCAGCCAGCGTGGCGGCCCGCACGTCGAGGACCCCGACCGCGCGGGGGAACAGGTCCGGGAAGAGGACCGGTCCACGACCAGCCGTCGGCAGTGCTCGCACCTCGTGGGGAAGGTCGGCCGGGCGGTCCACCGCCGGTGCGGTGAGCCGTCGTGTGGTCATGGTCCCCGGATGCACCGGGTCAGCCGGCTCGACCGCATAGCGCGCCCAGTAGACCTCCTTGCGGCGCGCGTCGGTGGCCACGAGCAGCTCGCCTCGCCCGACCAGAGGCGCAGCGTCCGCAGCCACGGCGTCGAGGCTGCAGAGTCCATGGACGGGGATCCCGCGCGCGTGCCCGAAGACGAGGCCGGTGACGATGCCGACCCGTAGCCCGGTGAACGGCCCGGGCCCGTTGCCGACGACCACGTCGGTGACCTCTGCGGGGGTGCGGCCGGCGGAGGCGAGGCAGCGGGCGACGAGCGGCGCGACGTGCTCGGAGTGGCCCCGGGCGTCCAGGACCGTCGCGGTGGCAGCGGTGCCGTCTCCGCGCAGGGCGACGGTGATCGCCGAGGTCGAGGTGTCGATGGCGAGGAGCAGCATCAGCGCACCCCCGCCGCGGTCGCTCCGTCATCCGGGACAGCCCGGTCCGCCACCGGCTCACTGAGCATCGTGAGCTCCGTTGCAGCCCAACGCACCCCGTGCGCAGTGATCGCAGCCGAGCGCACGTCGATGCCGTCGAGGACGACCTCGAGACGGTCATCGGAGAGGTCCTCGACCAGGCCGTGGCCCCATTCGACGATGGTCACCGACTCCGCCAGGGAGGCGTCGAGGTCGAGGTCGTCGAGCTCGGCGAACCCGCCGAGGCGGTAGGCATCGACATGGACGAGCGACGGACCTTCGACGAGGGAGGGGTGGACCCGGGCGATGACGAACGTCGGCGAGGTGACCGGGCCTCGCACGCCGAGCCCTTCACCGACCCCCTGCGTGAGGGTGGTCTTGCCCGCGCCCAGGCCCCCGGTCAGCACGACGAGGTCACCGGGGCGCAGCAGGGTCGCGAGGCGCGCTCCCCACGCGCGGGTGGCTTCCGCGGTCGGCAGGGCCGGGCTCCTCACCTCAGGCACTCTTGCCCTCACGACGCGCCTTGGCGACCCGGCGACGCTTCGACAGGTCGGTGACGGTGCGGCGCACCCGGGGCTTGCGGCCGATGTCGATGTGCTCGGCGGAGGCGCGCATCCCGCGCTCGACGAGCTCGAGGAGCTGCTCGTTGACCACCTCGGGGTGCTCGAGCATGATGATGTGGCCGGCGTCCTCGACGACGACGTGCTCGGCGCCGGGCACCAGGCGCACGATCGCCTCGGAGTGGTCCGGAGGGGTGAGCAGGTCCTGCATACCGTTGACGACCAGGGTCTCGATGCCGTGGAACTGCTCGAGGGCGCGCTGCTGGTCGTGCACGTTGATCGACGGCAGGAAGTCACCCATGACGGACAGCGGTGTACCCATGATCATGTCGCCGGTGTAGCGGATCGTGTGCAGTGCCACCGGGGAGGCGAAGCTGTAGTGGTCGACGATGCGGTCCTCGACGTCACGCCCCACCCGGAGGGCGGTGTTCACGAGCCTCTGCTGGGTGCCGACCCTCGCGAGGAAGCGCGGCCCCAGGCGGCCCAGCAGGCGCCCGACGAGCTGGCCGAACCCGAGATTGACCATGTTCTGGCCACCGGCACTGGTTGCGACGAACGCCGCCGCGATCACGCGCTGCCGCACCGTCTCGGGGAACTGCTCGGCCATCGACATCACCGTCATGCCGCCCATGGAGTGGCCGACGAGGACGAGCGGCCCCTCGGGGGCAGCCTTTTCGATCACCCGGTGCAGGTCGCGACCCAGCTGCTCGATGGTGCACGAGTCGCCGTCGGCCACCTCGGACCGGCCGTGGCTGCGCTGGTCCCACAGGACGACGCGGTAGCCGGCGCGCTGCAACGCTTTTCGTTGCAGGACCCAGCTGCGCAGGCTCAGCGTGTAGCCGTGGGACAGGACGATCGTCGGGTGCTCGGGGTCTGCGGCGTCAGCAGCTGGTTCGTCGACCTCGACGTGCAGCGGCACCCCGTCGTCGGCGAGCACAGCCAGCTCCAGGCCGGGGGTGTGCGCGTAGAAGCCGTCGGGGGCGAGCACGGACAGCTGGGCGGCCCGCTCGCGGTTGACCCGGCCGGCGGCAACCCCTGCTGCCGTGGCCACGCTAGCTGCGGCGAGTCCGACACCCAGCCCGATGAGTCCACGGTTCGGGGGCGTCATGCCTGCACCTCGTCCAGGTAGACCCTCGGCACCCTGGCGCCGACCCGCGTCACGATCTCGTAGTTGATGGTGTCCACGGCCACGGCCCAGTCCTGCGCCGTGGGCTCGCCTGTCGCTCCCACGCCGAAGAGCACCACCTCGTCACCGGCGACCGCGTGGCTGTCCGCACCGAGGTCGAGGACGAACTGGTCCATGCAGACCCGTCCGGCGACGGCGTAGCGATGCCCCCCGACCTGGACCGGACCCACGCTCGTGGCGTGGCGCGGTACACCGTCGGAGTAGCCCATCGGCACCAGGCCGAGCTTGGTCCGCTCCGCTGTCGTGTAGACGTGGCCGTAGGAGACCCCTTGTCCCGCAGGCGACTCCTTGACGCTCGACAGGTGCGAGAGCAGCCGCATCGCCTCGCGCAGGCCGAACTCCTGCGGTGAGCCGAGATCAGGCACCGGAGACAACCCGTAGACCGCGACACCCGGACGGACGAGGTCGTAGTGCGCGGAAGGGTTGGTCAGCGTCGCCGCCGAGTTGGCCAGGTGGCGTACCGGTGGTCGGAGGCCGCTGCGGGCCGCCTGTTCGACGATCCCCTCGAACCGCTCCTGCTGGGCGCGGACCGTCGGGTGCTGCGGCGCGTCGGCATGGGCGAAGTGGGAGAAGATCCCCACCACCTCGAGGACCTGCTCGGACCCCAGCGCGGCGACGCGGTCGAAGATGGCCAGGAGGTCGGCGTCCCAGGCCCCGTTGCGACCCAGGCCGGTGTCGACCTTGAGGTGGATCCGCGCCGTCGTCCCGGTGACCCGCGCCGCCTCGACGGCCTGCTCGAGCGCCCACGTGGTGGAGATGCCGAGCTGGACATCGCGCTCCAGCGCCGGGACGAAGTCCTGACCGGGCACGTGCAGCCACGACAGCAACGGCGCGCTCACCCCCGCCCGACGCAGCTCCAGCGCCTCGGGCAGCTGGGCGACCCCGAGCCAGGTCGCGCCGCCGCGCAGGGCGGCGCGCGCGCTCGGGACCAGGCCGTGACCATAGGCGTCGGCCTTGACCACGGCCATCAGCTCCGCCGTCGGTGCGTACCCACGCAGGGCGGCGACATTGGCGCTGATGGCACCGAGGTCGACCTGCGCGCACGCGGGAAACCCCGGCGGGGCCGGGGCAGGAGGGGTGCTGGATGCGATGTCGGTGGTCATCACCCACCAGTGTTTCACGGCCTCCCTCGACCTTCTCGCCCGACGGGGCGCCCTCCCCTGAACGACGGACAACGCGCGCCGGTCGGTCACTCCTGCGACCAGGGGCCGGGTCGGCGATGCTGGGGAGGTGAGCAGCCGACCCGTCGCGTCCGGTGGCCCCGAACGCGTGGTCCGCAGGGCTCGCTGGGCCGCTGCGGCGATGTTCGCGGGTGGCGGTCGGTGGGACCCTGGCCGTCGCGGCCAACCTCGTCCTGGTCGGCGCGGCCCCCTCGTGGCTGCTGCTCGTCCTCGCGCTCGGGCTCGCTGGCGCCCTGGACTCGGTCACCGACATCGCGGAGAACGCCCAGGGCCTGCGCGTCGAGCGCCACTACGGCCGGTCCGTCCTCAACTCGATGCACGCCACGTGGAGCATCGGCGCGGTGGTCGGGGGCGCGATGGGCAGTGCCGCCGCGGGGCTGAGCGTGCCGCTCGTGCCGCACCTCGCGGTGGCAGCCGCCACGGCGGTCGCCCTCGCCCTCGTCGTCCGCTCCAGGCTGCTGCCCGGCCCGGACCCGGCCCCGGTGCGGGAGTCCATGCCGCCGGTCGACGCCAGCGGGGCGCCGCGGAGCCGGGGCCGCAGACAGTGGGGACTCGTGGTCCGGTTGCTCGCGCTGGCCGTCGTCGCCTCGATGGCCCAGGGCATCGAGGACCTCACCTCGACGTGGAGCGCGCTCTACCTGCGGGACGAGCTCGGGACCGCTGCCGTGGTGGGTGGTCTCGGCTTCGTGGCCCTGCAAGGCATGCAGACGGTCGGCCGTCTCGTGGGCGACCGGGCTGTCACCGTCTGGGGTGACCGGACCGTGGCCCGCACCGGTGCCGCACTCGCCGCCGCGGCGATGGGACCCGCCCTGCTCTCCGGATCCTCTGTCCTGACCATTGCCGCATTCGGTGTCGTGGGCCTCGGCATCGGCACCCTGATCCCGGCCTCGCTGCGCGCTGCCGATGACCTCCCCGGGCTGCCTCGGGGCCTGGGCCTGTCGACCATCGGCCTGGGACTGCGCGTGACGCTGCTCGCTTCACCGCTGGCCATGGGCGCCCTCGCGCAGCGGCAGGGCCTGGGAGCCGTGATGGCCGCCATCCCGGTGGCCGCGCTCCTGGTGCTGCTGCTGGCCCCAGCACTCCCGGCCGGTCCCCGCCGTTGACACCACGCCCCCGGGCCGGTCGAACCGTGAGCGGTCGTCAGCGGGTGAGCAGGTGGGCCACGGTGCCCGGTATGGCGTGGGCCAGCGCGAGGGCGCGGACGGGGCCTCCCGGGTTGGCCCGGTCCGCGGCGACACCGTGGACGAGGGCACCGAGCGAACCGGCGTCCAGGGGGGACAGGCCAGCGGCGAGCAGGGCACCGCAGACCCCTGAGAGGACGTCTCCGGCACCAGCCGTCGCGGTCCACGCCGGCGCGTCGGTCTGCGACCGGACAGCGCCCTGGGGTGGGACGACGAGGGTGGTCGCACCCTTGAGCAGTACCGTGGCGCCGGTCAGCTGGGCGGCCCTGCGCGCATGCGCCAGCGGGGCGGCCTGCACCTGCGCCCGTGAAACCGCTGCGCGGTCGCGCTCGCCGTCGCGGTCACGGCCTTCGTCGCGGTCACGGCCTTCGTCGCGGTCGGTGGCGGGGTGGGGGTCGAGGCGGCTGAGCAGCCGGGCGAGCTCGCCCGCATGCGGTGTCAGCAGGGTGGGTGCCGCGCGTCGCCCCATGACGAGGTCGAGTCCTCCTGCGTCCACCAGGACCGGCAGGTCGGAGGCGAGGGCGGCGCGGGCGACGTCGAGCTGGGCCTTGCTCCCCTTCGCCCTCGAGGTCGGGTCGAGCCCGGGGCCGACGACCCAGGCCTGGACCCGCCCGTCGCCGAGAACCGCCTCGGGGACGGCAGCCCGCACGAGTCCGCTCGGCGTGGGGGTGCCGACGTAGCGGAGCATGCCCAGCCCGGCCCCCACGGCCGCGGTGCAGCACAGCACCGGGGCGCCCGTGTAGTCCTCACCGCCCGCGACCACGCCGAGCACACCCCGGGAGTACTTGTCGTCACCGGCGTTCGGCACCGGCCACAGCTTCGGGACATCGGCGTGGTCGAGCCGTTCGACCTCGGGGTCGCCGGCCAGGTCGAGCCCGATGTCGACGATCGTGAGCCGTCCGACCGCGGGCTCGGTGGCGGGCAGGACGTGCACCGGTTTGGCCACCCCGAACGTCACCGTCTCGTCGGCGAAGACGCCGCTGTCCTGCGCCACCTCACCCGCTGGGTCCTGACCCGAGGGTAGGTCGACGCTGACGACGTAGGCGTCGGGTGGCAGGGCGTCCACCCAGGCACAGGCCTCGGACGGCAGGCCGGGGCGACCCCCGATGCCGAGGACACCGTCCAGCACGAGATCGGCCTCGGCCAGCGCAGTGGCCCAGTCGCCGTCCGCGCCGATGACGCGCACCCCCGCTGCCTCCCAGGAAGCGGCCTCGCCGACTGCCAGGGGCCAGGACCCTTGCAGGGCCACGCATCGCGCACCCTCGTCCGCAAGGTGCGCTGCGGCATACAGGGCATCTGCGCCGTTGTTGCCGGGGCCGGCCAGCACGACCACCTGGGTGCCGCCGCTCTCCCGGAGCCGGGCCCGGCACACCTGGGCCAGACCCCAGGCAGCACGCGCCATCAGCTCACCCCCGTCGTCGAGGGTGGCCATCAACGCAGCCTCGGCGGCGCGGACCGCCTGCACAGAGTAGGCGCGGAGCACCTCAGCCCTCCGCGATCACGACGGCTGAGGCGATCCCGGCATCGTGCGAGAGCGACACGTGCCAGGCGTGCACGCCCAAGGCCTCAGCGCGGGCCTGCACGGTGCCGGTGATCTGCAGGTGCGGGCGTCCGTCCTCGCCGCTTCGCACCGTGGCGTCCTGCCAGCTGAGGCCGACCGGTGCACCGAGCGCCTTGGCGAGGGCCTCCTTGGCGGCGAACCGGGCGGCCAGGGAGTTGAGCGGCAGCGCCCGCTCCCCCTGCGTGAAGAGACGGTCGAGCAGGCCGGGGGTGCGCTCCAGGGTCTGCCCGAAGCGCTCGACGTCCACGACGTCGATCCCGACCCCGACGATCACCGGCTGCGCGCGTTCACTCGACGGTGACGCTCTTGGCGAGGTTCCGGGGCTGGTCGACGTCGAGGCCCTTGGCGGTGGACAGGTGCAGGGCAAAGACCTGCAGCGGCACGACGGTCAGCAGCGGCGCGAGCAGCGGCGAGGTCGCGGGCACGCGGATCACCTCGTCGGCGAACGGCACCACGTCCTCGTCACCGTCCTCGGCGACCACGATCGTGCGGGCGCCGCGGGCCCTGATCTCCTGGATGTTGGAGACGACCTTCTTGTGCAGCCCGTGCGGCGTGCCGGGACCGGGCACGACGATGAACACCGGCTGGCCGGCGTCGATGAGGGCGATGGGTCCGTGCTTCAGCTCACCGGCGGCGAAGCCCTCGGCGTGGATGTAGGCGAGCTCCTTGAGCTTGAGCGCGCCCTCCATCGCCACGGGGTAGCCGACGTTGCGGCCGAGGAACAGCACCGAGCGGGTGTCGGCCATGAACCGCGCGATCTCCTTGACACGGTCCATGCGACCGAGCAGGTCCTCGAGCTTGGCCGGGATCTCGTGCAGCTCCTTCATCACCGACTGGGCGTCGTCCGCGAACGTGCCACCGCGGAGCTGGGCGAGGTAGAGGCCGAGGACGTAGCAGGCGGTGATCTGGGCCAGGAACGCCTTGGTCGAGGCGACCGCGATCTCGGGGCCGGCGTGGGTGTAGAGGACCGCGTCGGACTCGCGCGGGATGGTCGAGCCGTGGGTGTTGCAGATGCTCAACGTCAGGGCCCCCAGCTCGCGGGCGTGCTTGACGGCCATCAGGGTGTCCATGGTCTCGCCCGACTGGCTGATGGACACGACCAGCGTGCGGGCGCTGGCGATCGGGTCGCTGTAGCGGAACTCGTGGGCCAGGGCCACCTCGACGGGGATGCGGGTCCAGTGCTCGATGGCGTACTTCGCGACCATGCCCGCGTAGGCGGCGGTGCCGCAGGCGACGATGATGATGCGGTCGACGTCCTTGAGCTGGTCCTCGGTCATCGACATGTCGTCGAGCACGAGTCGACCGTCCGAGTCGGTGCGACCCAGGAGCGTGTCGCCCACTGCGTGCGGCTGGTCGTGGATCTCCTTCTCCATGAACGTGGCGTAGCCGCCCTTCTCGGCAGCCGCGGCGTCCCAGGTCACGTCGTAGGGCTTGCCCTCGGCGGCGCTGCCGTCGAAGTTGATGACCGTGAAGGAGTCGGGGGTGATGGTGACGATCTGGTCCTGACCGAGCTCGAGCGCCCTGCGGGTGTGGCCGATGAACGCCGCCACGTCCGAGCCGAGGAAGTTCTCGCCGTCGCCCAGCCCGACCACGAGCGGGCTGTTGCGACGAGCGCCGACCACGACGCCGGGGCTGTCGGCGTGCACGGCGAGGAGGGTGAACGCCCCCTCGAGCGTGTTGACGACGGCTTTCATCGCCTCGGTGAGGTCACCGGTGTCGGCGTACGCGCGCGCGACGAGGTGGGCGGCGACCTCGGTGTCGGTCTCGCTCTCGAAGGTCACGCCCTGCGCCAGCAGGCCCTTCTTGAGCGAGTGGAAGTTCTCGATGATGCCGTTGTGGATGAGGGCCAGCCTGCCGTCGTCACCACCACGGTGCGGGTGGGCGTTCTGGTCGGTGGGACCGCCATGGGTCGCCCACCTGGTGTGACCGATGGCAGTCGTGGAGCCGGGCAGGTCGTCGGCCTCGAGGGCGTCCTTGAGGTTGACGAGCTTGCCGGCCCGCTTCTCACTCGTCACCCCGTCGGCCGTGACCAGCGCCACGCCTGCCGAGTCGTAGCCCCGGTACTCGAGGCGGGCCAGGCCCTCCATCACGACATCCAGGGCCTTGCCGTCGGCGTTCGGACCGACGTATCCCACGATTCCACACATGCGATGCAGCCTAACGGCCTCTGGCCAGGTGGACGCATCGCGCAGGCCATGCCGCGCCGAGGACCGCCACCGCGCACGCTGCGGGTGGTCCGTGGGCAAGAATGACGCCCGTGACCCATCCCGCAGCGGGCCAGGCCGCCCTCCCGTCGCCCTACGTCGAGCTCGACCGAGCCGCGTGGGCCAGGCTGCGGGAGAACCACCCGCTCGACCTCGACGGCGAGGACCTCGCCCGGCTCCAGGGCCTCGGCGAGCGCATCGACCTCGCCGAGGTCGAAGAGGTCTACCTGCCGCTCTCGCGACTGCTGAGCTTCTACGTCGGCGCCACCGCTGGACTGCACCGGATCACCAGTGACTTCCTCGGCGAGCGCCCAGCCAAGGCGCCGTTCGTCATCGGGGTGGCCGGTTCGGTCGCCGTCGGCAAGTCCACGACGGCGCGCCTGCTCAAGGAGCTGCTGTCCCGCTGGCCGGGAACCCCTCACGTCGAGCTGCTCACCACCGATGGGTTCCTTCTTCCCAATGCCGAGCTTGAGCGTCGCAACCTGTTGCAGCGCAAAGGTTTTCCTGAGTCGTATGACCGCCGCGCCCTCCTGCGGTTCGTCGCCGAGGTCAAGGCCGGCAAGGCCGAGGTGTTGGCGCCGGTCTACTCCCACCTGACCTACGACGTCGTCCCCGGCGAGCAGGTGGTCGTGCACCAGCCTGATGTGCTCATCGTCGAGGGCCTCACCGTCCTGCAGGCACCGCGCCTGCAGCAGGACGGCCGTACTGGCATGGCGGTCAGCGACTTCTTCGACTTCTCCGTCTACGTCGACGCGCACCTCGAGGACATCCGGCACTGGTACGTCGAACGCTTCCTGCGCCTGCGCGAGACCGCGTTCGCCGACCCCCACTCCTACTTCCACCGCTATGCCGCGCTCACCGACGAGCAGGCCCGCGAACGTGCTGGCCAGATCTGGGCCGACATCAACGAGGTCAACCTGCGCGAGAACGTGCTGCCGACACGCGGCCGAGCCACCCTCGTACTGTCCAAGGGCAGGGACCACAGCGTCCGCCGAATCCGCCTGCGCAAGCTGTAGGGCGCAGAATGGCAGCCATGGAGCCTGCTTCCGACCCGACCCCGCCCGCCGTCCCCCCGACCGCGACCCCGCCCACCGTCCCCCGGACCCGGACCCGGACACGGACACGGACACGGACCGAGCACGACTCGATGGGGGACGTGGAGGTGCCGGCCGACGCCCTATGGGGCGCCCAGACCGCCCGCGCCGTCGCCAACTTCCCCATCTCGGGCCAGCCCGTCCCACCAGGAGTCGTGCACGCCCTCGCCCTCCTCAAAGGTGCTGCCGCCCGGGTCAACGCCGACCTCGGTGTCGTCGACCGCAACCTGGCCGTAGCCATCGCCGACGCAGCCGACGCCGTGGCCGGCGGTGGGCACGAAGACCAGTTCCCGGTGGACGTGTTCCAGACCGGGTCGGGGACCTCGACCAACATGAACGTCAACGAGGTCCTGGCCCGGCTGGCGCACCTCGCCACCGACCTGGCGGTGCACCCGAACGACCACGTCAACGCGGGCCAGTCGAGCAACGACACCTTCCCGAGCGCCCTGCGCATCGCCGCCACCCTTGCGGTGCACCAGGACCTCGCCCCGGCCCTGGTCCACCTAGCCCGGGCGCTGCGGGCCAAGGAGGCCGAGTTCGTCGACGTGGTCAAGGCCGGCCGCACCCACCTCATGGACGCGGTCCCCGTGACCCTCGGGCAGGAGTTCGGCGGCTACGCCCGACAGGTCGAGCTCGGCGTCGAGCGCGTCCTGGCCGCCGCGCGGGCCACCGCCGAGCTGCCACTCGGCGGGACGGCGGCGGGGACCGGGCTCAACGCCGCACCAGGGTTCGCCGCCGCCGTCATCGGCCAGGTCAGCGAGCGCACCGGCGTCGAGTTCCGCGAGGCGCAGGACCACTTCGAGGCGCAGTCCGCCCAGGACGCCGTGGTCGAGCTCAGCGGCGCCCTCAAGGTGGTCGCGGTGGGCCTGACGAAGATCTGCAACGACCTGCGCTGGATGTCCTCCGGTCCCCGCAGCGGGCTCGGCGAGATCCGGCTGCCCGACCTGCAGCCCGGCTCGAGCATCATGCCCGGCAAGGTCAACCCGGTCATCCCGGAGGCGACCCTGATGGCCTGTGCCCGGGTCATCGGCAACGACACGACCATCACCCTCGCCGGGGCCTCCGGGGCCTTCGAGCTCAACGTGATGCTCCCCCTCATGGCCCAGGCGATCCTCGAGTCCACCACCCTGCTGTCCACCACCACCAGGCTGCTCGCCGACCGCTGCGTCGACGGGATCGAGGCCGACCGCGCGCGGGCCCGCGAGCTCGCCGAGGCCTCCCCCTCGATCGTCACGCCACTGAACAGGTTCATCGGCTACGAAGCCGCCGCGGCGGTGGCCAAGCAGTCGATCAAGGACCGCCGCCCCATCCGCGACGTGGTGATCGAGCGGGGGCACGTCGAGCGCGGCGAGCTCACCGAGGCCCAGCTCGACGAGGCCCTCGACGTCCTGGCCATGACCCGACCGCCGCGTTAGCCACGCGCCGCACGACGAACGCCGCCCCGGTCGGGCCGGGGCGGCGTGGTCGGTGCTGCTGGCTCAGTACCAGTGCGGGGAGCGGCTCTGCCAAGCGCCCCAGGCGCCGCAGGGAGTGCCGTAGGAGGACTTGATGTACTGCAGGCCCCAGCTGATCTGCGTGACCGGGTTGGTGCGGTAGTCCGGACCGACGGTCGCCATCTTGGAGGCCGGCAGGGACTGCGGGATGCCGTAGGCGCCGGAGGAGGAGTTCTCCGCCGTGTGCTTCCAGCCGCTCTCGCCCATCCAGAGCTGGTCCAGGCAGCTCCACTGGCTCTGGTCGAAGCCGAAGTCGCCGAGCATGGCGCGCGCCGCAGCTCGCGGGTCGGCCTGGGCGTTGGCGACGAGAGCCTGCTTCTTGGCCTCCAGGGCCTTACGAGCCTTGTCGCGCGCGGCCTTCTTGGCAGCCTCGCGGCGGGCCTGCGCGGCGGCCTTCGTCGCGGCCACTGCGGTCTGACGGTCCTTCTCCTGCACCGCGGCGATGCTCGCGTTGGTGTCGGCGCGGTCGGTGGCCAGGCGGGCGGTGTCCTCGATCTGCGCATCGGCGAGCTCGTTCGCCTGGGCGATCGCCTCGGTGCTCAGGGTGAAGGCCGCTGTGCCGGTCTGGTGCTGGTCCGCGGCCTGGTACCCGGCAGCAGTGGTCGCCACGACGGCCAGCAACAGGCTGGAGGTCACGGCGGGCCGGCGCAGGGAACGTGTGACTCCCGCCGAACGGGAGGGCTTCCTGCCGTGGGTCGCCGCGTTGCGGTGGCGACCGAGGTAGGGCGTGCTCATACAGGTTCCTCCAAGGAAGAGGCCACCGTGGGTGGTGGCCTCGTGGGGTGCCGGGGGGACGTGTGCGCCGGGGCCCTGCCTTCAAACCAGCGCGCGTTATGAAACCGAGACCTTACCTGAGTACCTGCCCCCTCCCGAAATCGTCGCTGCCCGGATTGAGCATCTTTGTGACTCCTGTGGCGGGTGCGACGTGGTTCTGGGTCGTTCGTCCGAGTCGTACCCCCGTCTGGGCGTGAGGCAGACCACACGCCGGTTGGCGCCGGCGGTGGTCCGTCGTCGACGGACCACCCCGGGGCACGGGTCGCGCAACGACTCAGACCTCGAGCCCCTCGAGCAGGTCGGTCACGAGGGCCGCGATCGGGCTGCGCTCGCTGCGGGTCAGGGTGACGTGGGCGAACAGCGGGTGGCCCTTGAGCGCCTCGATCACCGCGGCGACACCGTCGTGACGGCCGACCCGCAGGTTGTCGCGCTGGGCGACGTCATGGGTCAGGACGACCCGGGAGTTCTGACCGACACGGGACAGCACCGTGAGCAGGACGTTGCGCTCGAGGCTCTGCGCCTCGTCGACGATGACGAACGCATCGTGCAGCGAACGCCCCCGGATGTGGGTGAGCGGCAGGACCTCGAGCATCCCGCGGTCCATGATCTCCTCGACCACCTCGTGCGACACGAGGGCGCCGAGGGTGTCGAACACCGCCTGCCCCCAGGGCCCCATCTTCTCCTGCTCGCTACCGGGCAGGTAGCCCAGCTCCTGGCCACCGACGGCGTAGAGCGGACGGAAGACGACGACCTTGCGCTGCTGCCGGCGCTCCATGACCGCCTCGAGACCAGCGCACAGGGCCAGCGCTGACTTGCCGGTGCCGGCCCTCCCACCAAGGCTGAGGATGCCCACGTCGGGGTCGAGCAGCAGGTCGAGCGCGATGCGCTGCTCAGCGCTGCGGCCATGCAGCCCGAACGCTTCACGGTCCCCGCGGACCAGGCGCACCTGCTTGTCGGCCCCGACCCGCCCCAGACCGCTTCCCCGCGGCGAGAGCAGCACGAGCCCGGTGTGGCAGGGCATCTCGGCGGCCGCCGCATTCTCGATCCGGCCGTGCTCGTAGAGCGCGTCCATCTCCTCGACCGTGACGTCGAGCTCGGCCATCCCGGTCCAGCCCGAGTCGACGGCGAGCTCGGCCTTGTACTCCTCCGCCGCCATACCCATCGCCGAGGCCTTGACCCGCATGGGCAGGTCCTTGCTCACGACGGTGACGTCGAAGCCCTCGTTGGCCAGGTTCTTGGCGACCGCGAGGATGCGGGTGTCGTTGTCGCCGAGCCGGAAGCCGGCAGGCAGCGAGCCGGCGTCGGTGTGGTTGAGCTCGACCCGCAGGGTGCCACCGTCGTCCCCGACGGGGACCGGTGCGTCCAGGCGGCCCTCCCGCACCCGCATGTCGTCCAGGAGTCGCAGGGCCTGGCGGGCGAAGTAGCCGAGCTCCGGGTGGTGCCGCTTGGCCTCGAGCTCGGTGACGACCACGACAGGAAGGATGACCTCGTGCTCCTTGAACCGCAGCATCGCGCGGGGGTCGGACAGCAGGACGGAGGTGTCGAGGACGAACGTCCGGAACTTCGGCGTTCGACCCCTGCTCTTGCGCTTCGGCGTCGCAGCGACGCGCGGCGCAGCTGCGGAGGTGGTAGCGGGAGTGGCCGAAGAGCTGGTTGCGGAGCTGGTCGAGGTGCGACGGCTGGTGTCGTGGTTCGAAGCCATGTCTCTCCTTGGCACAGCGCGCGCTTCGGCGCGGTGCGCCTACTCGCGAACGAGGTGCCGGGACCAGGCCGAACCACCACGGTGGGGCCGGTTGCGACCCTCCGCCCGGAGCTGGATCTGCTCCATGGGTTGACCTCCCCGAACGAGGAACGGGTGCTCCGCGTCACTGCCGACGGTACGACTCACCCGACCCCCGGCCGGGCAGGCGCTCGGCGTGTCACCCACAGTTGTGGCGCGGCGTCGCGTCAGCCGCCGAAGCGGCGGTTGCGCTCGGCGTAGGCACGCAGGGCGCGCAGGAAGTCGACGTGCCGGAAGTCGGGCCAGTAGGCCTCGCAGAAGTAGAACTCGCTGTGGGCGCTCTGCCACAGCAGGAACCCGGACAGCCGCTGCTCCCCCGAGGTGCGGATGACGAGGTCGGGGTCGGGCTGACCCTTGGTGTAGAGGTGCTCGGCGATGTGCTCGACCTGCAAGGTCTCGGCGAGCTCCTCGATGGTCGTGCCGCTGGCCGCGTGCGAGACGAGCATCGACCGGACGGCGTCGGTGATCTCCTGACGGCCGCCGTAGCCGACCGCGACGTTGACCGTCATGCCGTCGACGTCCTCGGTGAGGTCTGCGCACTCCTTGAGCCGTCGGGCGGTCTCTGCGGGCAGCAGGTCCAGGGATCCCACCGGGTTGAGCCGCCAGCGCCTGGTCCGCGCGAGATCGGAGACGGTGTTCTCGATGATCGACAGGAGCGGGACGACCTCTGCGGGCGGCCGGCTGAGGTTGTCGGTGGACAACAGCCACAGCGTGACGACCTCGACCCGCGCCTCCTCGCACCAGTCGAGGAAGTTCGCGATGTTGTCGGCGCCGGCCTGGTGGCCCTCCTTGGTCCCGTGCCCACGAGCCTTGGCCCAGCGACGGTTCCCGTCGAGCATGACGCCGACGTGGCGCGGGAGCGCCTCGCGCTGCAGGCGCCGGCTGAGCCGTCGCTCGTAGGCGGCGTACAGGAGGTCGGACAGTGCCACGGTCACTCCTTCGCAGGCTCGCCGGACGGATGTCCGTGCCACGCTCCACGCTACCCCCGACGCCAGCAGCCGGTGGGCCGTTGGGTTCGCGCGGGCAGACGCCTTCACCGAGCACGGCGGAGCGGACAGAGCGCTCGTAGCCTCCCGATGAGGCCAGCGCCACAACCTACGCAGTAGTAACCTACGCAACCGTAGGTTAGAGTGGGGCGATGACCACGGCACCCACCCCCCGCCCGGAGCAGGGACCTGTCGAGTCGGTCGTCGCAGCGGTCAAGCCGCACCTGCGCGGCTGGCTGCACGCCGGCATGGTGCCTCTTGCCCTGGCCGCCGGCATCGTGCTCATCGCGTTGGCCCCCACCACTCCCGGCCGCATCGCCGCCGTGGTCTTCTCGGTCACGGCCTGGTTGCTCTTCGGCACCTCGGCCGTCTACCACCGCGGCAACTGGTCACCTCGCGTGACCGGGGTGCTCAAGCGGATGGACCACTCCAACATCTTCCTCATCATCGCCGGCACCTACACGCCCTTCGCGCTGCTGCTCCCGAGCGGGCAGGCCCGCACGATGCTGCTCATCGTGTGGATCGGCGCCATCGCCGGCGTGCTGTTCCGGGTGTTCTGGGTCGGCGCCCCTCGCTGGCTCTACACCCCCGTCTACGTCGCCCTCGGCTGGGTCGCCGTGTTCTACCTCGGCCCGTTGCTGCGCTTCGGCGGACCTGCCATCGTCACGCTCATCGCCGTAGGCGGCCTGCTCTACACAGCGGGCGCCGTGGTCTACGGCATCAAGCGACCGAACCCCTCACCGCGGTGGTTCGGGTTCCACGAGATCTTCCACGCACTGACCGTGGCGGCCTTCGCCGTCCACTACATCGCTGCGTCGATGACCGTCTACGGCATGGGCTCCTCGGCCTGAGCGTCCGGCGCCTGCTCTGGCTCGGCTGAAGGGGGCCCACCCGACACCGGGCCGCCTGCTTTCCCGCCCCGGTTCGTACCCTTGCCCTTGCCCTTGCGCGCCTCGTCTGCTGCGCGCTCCAGCTCCGCCTCGCGGGCGAGCTCCTCCGACCGGTAGGACATCCGGCGCATCCGGGCGTTCATGTTGCGCATGAGCAGGTAGAGCGCGAGCCCGAGCAGGAAGAAGGCGAAGAAGCCCCACAGTCCGGGCGAGACCATCGAGGACGGGGCGCCGTTCACGGCGTCGACTCCTTGCGGCCGTCGTGGACGACCTCGAGGCCGACCTTGGTGGCGAGCGCATCGCCCGTGGCCGCGTCGGGGATCCCGGCGAACAGGTCGTCCTCGCCCTGCGCGATGGGGAGGTAGGACAGCGCGGCCTCGTACTCCTCGGTCGGCCACACCTTCGACTGCACCCCCCGCGGTACCTTGAACCAGGTGCCGTCAGGGTCGATCTGGGTGGCGTGGGCGAGCAGCGCCTGGTCGCGCTGGTCGAAGTAGTCCGAGCAGTGGATCCGCGTGGTGACCACGCGCTCCGGCCGGTCCTCCCAGCGCTCCAGCCACTCGGCATACGGGCTCTCCTCGCCCAGGGCCGTGAGCGCCTCGTGGAAGGCGATGATGCGCGCCTTGGAGAAGCCCTGGTTGTAGTAGAGCTTCAGCGGCTGCCACGCCTGCCCCGCGTGCGGGTATGCCGTCGCGTCGCCGGCGGCGACGAAGGCCGCCATCGAGACGGTGTGGGTCATGATGTGGTCGGGGTGGGGGTAGCCACCGTTCTCGTCGTACGTCGTGACGACGTGCGGGCGGAACCGGCGGATCTCGCGCACGAGGGCCTCGGTCGTGACCTCGATCGGCTCGAGGGCGAAACAGCCCTCGGGCAGCGACGGCAGCGGGTCACCCTCGGGGAGGCCGGAGTCGACGAAACCCAGCCAGGTGTGCTGGACCCCGAGGATCTGCTGGGCCCGCTTCATCTCGTCCCGCCGCACCTGGGCGAGGTCGCGCAGGATGTGGGCGTCCTCCTTGAGGCGGGGGTTGAGCACGTCACCGCGCTCACCGCCCGTGCACGACACGACGAGCACGTCGGCGCCCTCCGCGACGTACTTGGCCATCGTCGCGGCACCCTTGCTCGACTCGTCGTCGGGATGCGCGTGCACCGCCATCAGCCGCAACCGGTCAGCCACCTGCACAACCTCACCCGTCCATCGAAGAGAATGGGACTGCGGGTCGGTCGACACCGCGTCCGCCCGACATCCTCTCACCCGTGGAAGGTTCACCATGCCGCTCCCCCGCCCAGCACCCGGCACTGGCCGCTGGTGGGTGATCGGCACGATCGGCTGCACCATCGGGGTCGCCCTCGCGGTGTGGTTGGGACTGGCCAACAGCCTGGGCCAGATCACCTACACCAACACGGGGTACGACGTGGTCGACCAGCGCAGCGTCAAGGTCGAGTTCGACGTGTACCGCCCGGCCGGCGAGGCCGTCACATGCCTACTGCAGGCCCTGGACACCTCCTTCGGCGTCGTCGGCGTCCTCGACGTGGACATCCCCGCGTCGCAGGAACGCTCGGTGCACCGCGAGGCCGTCGTGCGCACCACTTCGCGGGCCGTGACCGGCATCGTTAAAACCTGCTCAGCCGTCGGCACAGGTCGCTGACGCGGGACTCCGTGTCCCGGGACGTCCACGCGCAGCAGGCGGTGAGGGGCGCGAATGGACCGGCCCGTCGACCGCGCTGTATCCTTGTCCTTTCACCGAGCGGTCTGGGCCTGATCACGCCAACGTGTGCCGGCCCGGACCGCTTTGCGTATCACTCCCCGACGACGCATCCGCGTCATGCCGAGGACCCGATCAAGGAGCACACCGTGAGCGACACCGCGACCCCCACCGCGAGCTACCTGACCCAGGAGGCCTTCGACCGTCTGAAGGCCGAGCTGGACCAGCTCTCCGGCGAAGGCCGTACGGAGATCGCCAAGAAGATCGAGGCGGCCCGCGACGAGGGCGACCTCAAGGAGAACGGCGGCTACCACGCAGCCAAGGAGGAGCAGGGCAAGATGGAGGCCCGCATCCGCCAGCTGACGCAGCTGCTCGACAACGCCATCGTGGGGACCAAGCCCGCCGACGACGGCATCGTCGAGCCCGGCATGGTCGTGACCGTCGAGATGTTCGACGAAGCGGTGGAGTTCCTGCTCGGGTCGCGAGAGATCGCGGAGGGCACCGACCTCGAGGTCTACAGCGAGAAGTCGCCGCTCGGTGCTGCCATCAACGGCAAGAAGGCCGGGGACACGGTGACCTACCAGGCGCCGAACGGCAAGAAGATCCAGGTGACGGTGAAGGCCGCCAAGCCGCACGTGCCCTGATCCCGACCCGCCACGACATCGCGGCCGGGTCCGAACCTACGGCGGACCTCAGCCGAACTTGAGCTGGTAGCCCTTGCCCCGCAGGGTGCCCATCACCTCTTCGCAATGGTGCTTGCCGCGCGTCTCGAGCTGAAGACCGATCTCGACCTCGTCGACGGTGATGGTGGTGCCCGTACGGATGTGCTCGACCTCGAGGACGTTGGCGTCGACTGCGGCACAGTCCGCGAGCAGCCGGGCCAGGTGCCCTGGCCGGTCGGAGATCCGCACGCGGAACTGCAGGTAGCGCCCGGCCGCGGCCATACCGTGCCGAATGATGCGCAGCAACAGGATCGGGTCGATGTTGCCCCCGGACAGGACAGCAACCACCGGGCCGTCGACATGCTGGCCGGCGCGTCCGAGCAGGTGTGCCACTGCCGCCGCACCGGCGGGCTCGACGAGGAGCTTGGCGCGTTCGAGGACGAACAGCAGCGCCCGCGACAGCTCCTCCTCGGTCACGGTCTCCATGCCGTCGACGAGCTCGCGCACCAGCGCGTACGGCACGTCCCCGGGCATGCCGACGGCGATGCCGTCGGCCATCGTCTGCATGTTCTCGAAGGCCACCGGCTTCCCGGCCGCCAACGACAACGGGTAGGCCGCGGCCTGCTCGGCCTGGACGCCCACGATGCGCACGTCCGGACGAGCTGCCTTCACGGCCACCGAGATCCCGGCGAGGAGGCCCCCGCCACCGGTGCTGACGACGATGGTCCTCACGTCGGGACACTGGTCGAGGATCTCCAGGCCGGCGGTGCCTTGGCCGGCCACGATGTCGCGATGGTCGAACGGGTGGATGAGGATGGCGCCGGTCTCGGCCTCCCACTCACGGGCCTTGACGAGGCACTCGTCGATGGTCGTCCCGATCTGCTCGATGGTCGCGCCATACCCCTCGGTGGCCAGCAGCTTCGGCATCGGCGCCCCGTGCGGCATGTAGACCTTGACGTCGATGCCCAGCAGCTGCCCCGCGAGCGCCACGCCCTGGGCGTGGTTCCCGGCGCTGGCGGCCACGACGCCCCGGGCCTTCTCCTCGCCGGTGAGTCGCGCCATCCGGGTGTAGGCCCCCCGGATCTTGAAGGAACCGGCGCGCTGGAGGTTCTCGCACTTCAGGAAGACCTCGCTGCCGACCCGGTCGGACAGGGCCCGGCTGTACTCCAGCGGGGTGGGACGGACGACGCCGCTCAGCAGGTCCTGCGCAGCGCGGATGTCGTCGAGGGAGACGGACAGCAACGGTGATGCCATGGCCGCAGGCTATCGCTCACCCGGGCCGTGACGGACGCCCGGTGCCCCGGCCCCGCTCGGCGTCTTGAGGTCCGCTTAGCGTCGCCTTGAGGTCGCTCGTCCGGGACCGGTCCTACAGTCTCAGTCGTCTCCCCCCCCCGGTGAAGGAGCCCTGGTGGCCGAGGACCAGGGCTTCTGGCGGGTGCTGTCCCTCGCCACGAGCCTGGCCGCCGCGTCCCTTCTTGCCGCTGCCTTCGTGCTGCCGTCCCGGTTGCGGTCGTTCAGCTCGCACCTGGATGTCGAACGGCTCCTGCGCCAGCACCGGGCGCTGGCTGTGCTGGCGGTGTCGCTCGTCGTTGCCCACGTGGTCTTCGTCGTCGCACGTGCTGTGGCTGCACGACCTGACCCGGCACGAGCTCGGCCGGATCTGGTTCGAGGGGTTGGGGACGGTCATGGTCGCGGTCGTCGTCTACCTCTGGGTGTGACGGGCCATGCGGGCCCGGCGCTACGCCTACGTCGTGGACCAGGTCATCGACGACCGGGCGCCACCTCCGTGGTTCTGCACCCGTCGGGTCACACCAGGGTGCCCTTCCGGCCCGGCCAGTTGTCCTCGCTCAAGATCGGCGCCTCGGCCTTCGTCTTCGACTTCGAAGAATATCTTTCACCATCGCTTCGGCAGCCACGGAGCCGTGCCGCAAAGAGTTCGCGATCAAGCCGCTGGGCGACTTCACCGAGGAAACCCCGCAGGACTGGCGGGGCGAGGTCGGCCGGCTCACCGAGGTGGTGCTCCATGCGGCGATCCCGCAGCACCGCGTCCCGGGCAAGGTCGACTTCTTCGTCTGCGGACCTGCCCCCATGGTGGCCGCCACGGTGCGCATCCTCGACGACCTCGGTGTCCCGTCGCGCCGGGTTCACACCGAGCTGTTCGACGTCGTGTGAGATCGCGCCGACCCGCGTCGACCCGCGTCGATCCGCGTCGATGCGGCGTACTACTGCTGGGTGCGACGGTTGAACGGACCGACGTTGTTCCACAGCTCTCGGACGGCCAGGACCAGGGACGAGATCGGGTTCCACTCGGCGATGGTGCGCAGCCACGGCGTCATGCGTTCGGTCGGCGCGAAGGTGTCGGCCAAGAAGGTGATGGGGAGCATCATCGCGAACATCAGGCCGTTGACGGCCTCGACCGAGCGCATCGCCGACCCGACGAGGACTGCAGCCGGGTTGATCGGCAGTGACTGCATGCGGTCGACGATGCCCTTGTCGATGTCGGGGGTGAGGACGTTTTGGGTCAGAGGCGGCATAGAGTTGCAGTCGCGGTCCACCCCTGCACCAAGGAGCCCTCGTGGCCTTCTCGACCCAGGGTGGCCGCCGTCCGGGCAGCTCGAGCGGCAAGGTCCCTGGACGGCGGCTCGCCCCGACGCTGTGGCTGCTGCTCGTGGTGGCGAGCGTCGCAATCCCCTGGTGGGTCCTGCTGTCCACGACGTCGGCCCAGCAGCTGGGCATCTTGCGGGTGCTTTCCCTCGCCGCCGGCCTGGCTGCGACGTCCTTGCTGGCCGCCGTCTTCGTGCTGCCCTCGCGGTTGCGGTCGTTCACCTCCCACCTGGGTCTCGAGCGGCTCATGCGCCAGCACCGGGCACTGGCGTTGCTGGCGGTCCTGCTGGTCCTCGCACATGTGGGGTTCGTCCTGGCCAACTCCCACCAGGGGCTCGCGGTGTTCGATCTGCGCGTCGCCCCACCTCGGGTGTGGGCCGCGTGCGTGGCCGCGCTCGCCCTGCTCGTCATGGTCGGTCTCGCCGTGACGCGCCGCTCACGCAGCCCGCGGTACGAGGGATGGCGCCTGGCCCACGTACTGCTGGCCAACACGGTGATGGTCGCCACCGCCCTGCACATGGTGTGGCAGCGCGATCTGACGCGCTACGGCCAGGGAAGGCTCTGGTTCGCGGGACTGGGGGTGGTCATGGTCGCGGTCACCGTGTACCGGTGGGTGTGGCGGCCGCTGCACGCCCGCCGCCATTCCTATGTCGTGCACCAGGTCGTCCACGGGCTCGGCGCCGTCTCCGTGGTCCTGCACGCCTATGGCCACACCGGGGTGCCCTTCCGGCCGGGTCAGTTCGCGTGGCTCAAGATCGGGGCGTCCCCCTTCGGGTTCGAGGAGCATCCCTTCACCATCGCCTCCACCGCCACGCAGCCGTGGCGCAAGGAGTTCGCCATCAGGCCCCTGGGTGACTTCGCTGACAGCCTCGCCGGCCTGCGCCCCGGTCGGCGCGTGTACCTCGACGGCCCGCACGGCAACTTCACGCTGGACGGACTGCGCTCGTCCGCCTTCGTCTTCATCGCCGGAGGCGTGGGGGTCACCCCGATGCTGAGCATGCTCCGCACCATGGCCGAACGTGGGGACCGACGGCGCGCCGTACTCATCGTGGCCGGCCGCACGGCTGACACGCTGCTGCATCGCGCGGACCACGAGCACCTGGACGCCCGGCTCGACCTGCACGTCGTCGAGATCCTCGAGGAACCCCCGCAGGACTGGCGGGGTGAGGTCGGCTGGCTCACGGAGGCGGTGCTCGGTGCGGCGATCCCGCAGCACCGCGTCCCGGGGA
>JBDSKZ010000040.1:0-15754 GCA_039916625.1 Pedococcus sp. | reverse complement strand
GGCGGCCCGGATGTGTTCGTCCACTATTCGGCGATCGACTCCTCGGGCTACCGCTCGCTGGACGAGGCGCAGCGCGTGGAGTTCGAGGTCACCCAGGGACCCAAGGGTCCCCAGGCTGACGCCGTTCACCCGATCTGACCCGAGGACTGCTCAACCACAGTCTTCAGCGAGGCCCCCACCGGATCCCGGTGGGGGCCTCGTCCTGTGGCAAGGCGCTGCGCTGCTACTTCGCCAGCGTGGTGAGGAACTCCTTGACGACCGGTGCGGCGACGCCGCCGCCGCTCTTGCCCTCCTCGACCAACGCCGCGAACGCCACCCCGTCCTGGTACCCGACGAACCACGCATGCGTCTGCGGCGGGTTCTTCGAGCCGAACTCCGCGGTGCCCGACTTGCCGCGCACCGCCCCGCCGGGGGCGTCGCGAAGGACGGTGCCGGTGCCGTCGGTGACGACCTGCCGCATGAGCTGACGCAGCTGGCCGACGGCCTGCGTGTCCAACGGCTTCGGGGTGCGATCCACGCCGGAAACAGCGGGTTCGGTCACCAGGGCGGGAGGTATGGCGCTGCCTCGTGCCACCGACGCGACCATCGTCGCCAGGGCGAGCGGAGAGGTGAGGTTGCGGCCCTGCCCGATGGTGGCCGAGGCCTTGTCCGTCTTGCCGTTGTTGCTCGGGATGCTCGCGTCGAACGCGTTGCCGACGCCGAGCGTCTTGGCCCACCCGGTGAGGCCGAGGGCGTCCGCGGCCCCGGCGAGGTCGTCGTCGCGGAGGTCGGTCGAGAGCTTCACGAACGCCGTGTTGCACGAGTGCGCGAAGTCGGTCGCGAAGTCCGGCGTGCCCAGGGACTCGCCCTCGTAGTTCTTGTAGGAGCGACCGTCGACGGCGAAGGTCGTCGGGCAGTCGACCGTGGTCGTCGGCGTGACCTTCCCCCCGGTGAGCAGTGCGTAGGTGCTGACGATCTTGAACGCCGAACCGGGGGGGTACTGCCCGGTGAGGGCACGGTCGAAGCCGAGCGCGGGCGAGTTCGCCGAGGCGAGGACGTCGCCGGTCACGACGTCGACGGCCACCAGCGCTGCGGGCACGGCGCCAGTACTGCTGGCGGCGGACTCGGCGGCTGTCTGGACAGCCGTGGACAGGGTGGTCTTCACGTCCGTGCCGTCGACCGCAGCCTTGCTGAACAGGGGGGTGTCCGGGTTGGCGCTCGAGGTGACCTCGACGCCGGGCGTCCCTCCGAGCTGCGCGTCGTAGCGCCCCTGCAGGCCGTTGAGCCCGGCGTGGTCGCCGGCGACGTACCGGCCCTCGCTGGCGGCGACGAGCTCGGCACTCACCGCGCCATACGAACCCAGCAGCGGCTGACCGAACGTGCGGGTCCGGGCGAGTGGCTGCTCGCGGGCGGGGTAGATGACGCCAGCGAGGTCGTCGAGTGCGGCCTTGCGGTCCTGGAAGTCGGACTCGCGGTAGGTGATGACGGCGATGGGCGCCTTGCTGCCCGCTCTCGCCGCGGCCTCCAGCTTCTTGACCAGCGAACCCGTGGGTTCGTCGACGACCTTCTCGAGGGCACGCACCGTGGCGGCCGTGGCCCGGCTCGGGTCGATCTGCACCGGGTAGACCTTGCCGACGGGCATGAGCGGCTTTGCGTCCCGGTCGAGCAGGTCGCCTCGTCGGCCCCAGGTGCGGGTGGCCGTGAGGGTGTCGGTGGCCTTGAGGGCAGGGTGCCACAACGACCCCGAGGCAGGTGGGACGACTGCCCACTGCCCGCCACTGCGTTGCACGGTGACAGGCACGTCGTACGCCCACCTCACCTCAGCGCCCAGGGACCAGGTGACCCGCAGGGTCGAGGTGGCACGGTCCCTCTTGCGGGTGACGTCGCCGGGGGTGACGGTGACCGGGCCGTTGCCAAGACCCTTGGTGGCCGTGGTGAACCCCGCTTGCACGGTCGGCGTCGGACTGCTCGCGAAGGCGACGCCCGCCTTGGCGAAGGAGCGCTCCGACCAGCCCTTCGCGAACGCCGCCACGACCGCCCGGGACTGCTCGTCGGCGTCGCGCTGGGCCTGGGTCTGGCGCCACCACCACCCGCCGCCGAGCAGACCAGCCACTACTGCCACGGCGGTCAGGGCCCCCACCAGTGCTCGCTTGCTCATGGGCCCATCCAACCGCACGTGGCTGGGAGTTCTCGTCCCGTTTGTCCGCGGTCCCTGGCAAGGGTTGACCCGCAGGGGCAACCAAACCGGTGCGTCGGACGTCAGGGGAAGAAGACGCATTTCCGTCAGCATGCTCAGGTTGCGCCTTTACACTCGGCGGGACGATGCGTCGCCCCCGCCACCAGCAGGCGGTGCAGTCGAACCAGAGAGGTCCACGTGAGCGAGCCCACCAACGGCTCTGTGCCGGGCGGCACGCCCAGCCAGGACGCAAGTGCCCCGGGGGGCGGCGCACCACGGAACGACGGTTCGACCGGCGACAGGTCGCATCGGCACCAGGGACAGTCGCACCGTCACCCTTGGTTGCGGCGGTCGCTCATCGGGGTGGCCGCGCTGCTCGCGGTGGCCCTCGTCCTCGGCATCGCCGCCTACGTGAAGCTCAACGGCAACATCAGCCGCCTCGACATCACCAAGGCTCTCGGTGACCGTCCCCAGCCGGCAGCGACGACCGACGCGGTGACGAACCTCCCCCCCGTCAACATCATGGTCATGGGGTCGGACAGCCGCGAGGGCACCACCCTCGGCCAGGGCCAGACGGAGTACGGCGTGACCGGCGCCCGCTCGGACACCAACCTCGTCGTCCACCTGTCGGCCGACCGCAAGTCGGCGATCGTCGTGTCGATCCCGCGTGACTCGATGACCATGGCCCCGCGCCAGTGCAACAACCAGCAGGACACGGTCGAGAACGGCGTCATGCGCCAGTGGAACCAGAACTTCACCCTGGGGGGACCGGCCTGCACGATCCGCACGTTCGAGGGGTTGACGGGCATCTTCGTCGACCACTTCGTCGTCATCGACTTCCGCGGCTTCCAGAAGATGGTGGACGCCCTCGGCGGCGTGACCGTCTGCACCCCCCAACCCATCAACGACAAGGACAGCCACCTCGTCCTGCCGGCCGGCAAGAGCAAGGTCAACGGCAAGCAGGCCCTCGGCTACGTCCGCGTCCGCAAGACCGTGGGTGACGGCTCGGACCTCGGCCGCATCGACCGCCAGCAGGCGTTCCTGTCCTCGGTCGTCCAGGAGGCCACCAAGTCCTCCCTGCTGCTTCGCCCGGACAGGCTGTTCCGCTTCCTCGACGCTGCGACGCAGGCGATGACCACCGACAAGAGCCTGGACGTCGGTGAGATGAAGGACATCGCCCAGAGTGTGCAGGCGATGGGCACCGACCAGATCCGCTTCGTGAAGCTCCCGACCACCGTCTACGCGCCCGATCCCAACCGCGTCCAGTGGCTGCCTTCCGCCCAGTCGATCTGGAAGTCGATCCGCGAGGACCAGGCCCTGCCCGGCACCAAGGTCCCGTCGACGACCACCTCCACCGCCGCGCCGACGACCACCGCGGCTGCGCTGACGGTGGCCCCCAGCGACATCGCCGTGCGCGTCACCAACGACTCCGGTGTCGCGGGGCTGGCCAAGCAGGCGGCCGGTGACCTGAGCATCCAGGGCTTCAAGGTCGAGACCTATCTCACCGGCACCGGCGACAAGACCACGGGCGTGCTGGTGCGATACGGCCCCGGCAAGCAGGAAGCTGCCCGCACCGTGGCGGCCGTCTTCCCCGGCGCGAAGACCGAGCAGGACCCGGCTCTCGGCACCACCATCGAGGTCAGCATGGGGCAGGACTCACCGGACGCCGTGGAGATCCCCAACCGTGAGGGCACCGAGCCGCTGCCCAAGCCGTCGGTGACTGCCACGAGCAACCCGACCGACACCCAGACGATCGCCGCCCGCACGGCCGACCAGGACATCTGCAGCTGATCGTGGGGTCGGCTCGCGTCCGGCCGTCGGGGGGTCGCTTTGCTCCGGCGCGCGGCGTCCGGATAGCCTGTGCGGGCTCGGTCGACTGTTTCCGGGCGTGGAGACGTCGCCTAGCCCGGTTTATGGCGCCGCACTGCTAATGCGGTTTGGGTTTATCGCCCATCGAGGGTTCAAATCCCTCCGTCTCCGCAGCACCCCGAAGGGCCCCGACACGATCGTGTCGGGGCCCTTCGCGTGTCGGTGTGGCGGCTGTGGAGAGCCGCTGGCGCCTACTCCGCCGAGAGCGAGGTCAACGCCCGATCAGTATGCCGCGGGGTCGTCGGCTCCCGACCCTCGCCGACGTGGGTGGGTGGCCGGAACATCCACGAGCGCATCGCCAGGAACCGCACCACGGTGGACCCCGCGGTGGCCACGGCGACCACAGCGGTCTGGACCGCAGTCGCAGGAGCAGCGGCGATGAGGTGCAGCAGCCCCAGTGCGCCCGCCGTCATCAGCCAGGTGATGCCGAAGATGACCAGGCCCTGCAGCTGGTGCCGGGCTGCCCCGCGACCCTGGATGCCGAACGTCCAGCGCCGGTTCAGGGCAGTGTTGGCAACGGTGGCGACGAGCAGGGCCGAGAGGTTGGCGACCTGGGCCGAGTCGACCCCGGTGCTCAGGGCGGCAAACAGGCCGAGGTGAACGACGGTGCTGACGACCCCGACCGCGGCGAAGCGCTGGAGCTGCTGCCACGTGCTGCCCCCCGGCGCACCGCGCCCGAGGCGCCCCGCGATGTCGGCCACCGGCAGTGCGCCCGTGGCCAGTGAACGCCGGACCCGGCGTACACCGCGCAGGTCATCGAGGGCGGTGGCGACCACGTCGACACGGGAGTCGGGGTCGTCGAACCAGTCGACCGGCACCTCGTGGATCCGTAGGTCGCAGCGCTGGGCCAGGACGAGCAGCTCGGTGTCGAAGAACCACGTGGTGTCCTCGACGAGGGGGAGCAGCTCGTCCGCGACATCGGCCCGGATGGCCTTGAACCCGCACTGTGCGTCGCTGAACCGTGCGCCCAGCGCGCCGCGCAGGATCAGGTTGTAGCAGCGCGAGATCACCTCGCGCTTGGCGCCACGCACCACCCGTGAGCCGCGGGCCAGCCGCGACCCGATCGCGACGTCGGAGTGCCCGGACATCAGCGGCGCGACCAGCGGCCACAGGGCGTCGAGGTCCGTGGACAGGTCGACGTCCATGTAGGCGAGGATCGGCGCGTCCGAGGCCAGCCAGACCGCCTTGAGCGCCCTACCCCGGCCCTTCTCCGTCAGCTGGACGATGGCCACGCCCGGCAGCTCGGCCACCAGCCCCGACGCGACCTCGACGGTCGCGTCGGTGCTGGCGTTGTCCGCCACGGTGATCCGGAACGGGTAGGGGAAGGTCTGCACGAGGTGCTGGTGCAGGCGCCGTACGCAGGCCGCCACGATGTGCTGCTCGTTGTGGACGGGGATCACGATGTCGAGCACGGGGGCTGGGGTGGTCAAGGCATTCATCGTCGTGCCTCTCAGGTGGTCTGGGTCGTGGTCGCGCCGGGGGTGCCGGTGGGCGTGGCACCCGCCAGCGGCTGGGTGAGGTCGTAGAACGTCGAGCCGCCGATCGTGACGGAGGTGTAGCTCGCGGCGACCCAGGCGGTGATCTGGGACCCGTTCCCCGAGCTGTCGCTGCCGCCGCCCCGACCGCCACCCTGACCGCCACTGGCGGCGAGGTAGTGGATGTCACCGTTCGCGACGTACGCCTGGAACTGCGCGAGCGTGGGCGAGGGGTCGCTGCCGTTGAAGCCGCCGATCGCCATGACCGGCAGTCCGGTGCCGAGCTGGAGCCCGGCCGCACTCTGCGAGCCGATCGCCGCGGCGACCCAGCGGTAGGAGCCGGCGTCGGCGCTCAGGGCAGAGACGACCTCGGTGGTCGGGACGCTGGCGTCGAGCAGGCCGCCTGCGCCGCCCGCCGTTCCGCCCTGGGGGACGCCGGTGGTGGTGCCCCCCCGCGCCGTGCCGCCCTGCGCCGTGCCGCCCTGAGCCGTGCCGCCGGGGGCCGTGCCCTGACCACCGCCCTGGGCCTGTCCGGGAGGGGTGCCGCCGCCACCAGGGCCACCCGCCGTACCTCCCCCGCCGCCTGCACGACCCGTGGATGGGCCAGCGGTCACGATGGAGCCGGTGTGGGCCGTGGCCACCGTCTGGATGCTGTAGGCAGCAGGACCGGCGAGGGCGGCCACGAGGGCGCCGGCGACGACGAGCGGGACGAACCGGCGGTGCAGCTGGGTGATCGCCAGGAGCAGGAGCGCGCTCGCGAGGCCCACGACGAGGACGCTGATGCGCAGCCAGTTCTGCCAGTCGGTGCGCGACAGGAGGACGAAGGACCAGGTCGCGGCAGCGGCCGTCGCAGCCGCCAGGGTGATCGAGCCGATCGACCGACCACGGTGCTCCCAGGCCTCGCCGGCACCCATGCCGACGATGGCGGCGATGGCCGGGGCGAGGGCGACGGTGTAGTACTCGTGGAAGATGCCGGCCATGAACGAGAAGGTCAGCATGGTGGCCAGCAGCCAGCCGCCCCAGACCACGTATGCCGCGCGGCGGGCGTCCGTGCGCGGTGCCCTACCGCGCAGGAACAGACCGACCGCAAGCAGGATGAGCGCCGAGGGGATGAGCCAGGAGATCTGGCCCCCGATGCTCGAGCTGAACATGCGGGCCAGACCGGTCGTACCCCAGCCGTTGCCGCCGCCGACCGAGCCGGTCTCGTCGCCGCTGATCCGTCCGAGGCCGTTGTAGCCGAAGGTGACGGACAAGAACGAGTTGTCCTGGCTACCACCGATGTAGGGGCGCATGCTCGCCGGGACGAGCTCGACGATCGCGACCCACCAGCCGGCCGACAGGACCATTGCCGCAGTGCCGATCAGGGCGCCCTTGATGCGGCGACGCAGCGTCGTGTTGGCGAACAGCAGGTAGGCGAGGCCGAAGGCCGGCACGACCAGCAGGACTTGCAAGGCCTTGGTGAGGAAGCCGAGGCCGATGAGGACGCCGACGATGGCGAACCACTTCGACGAACCCTGGTCGATGGACTTCAGGGTGGCCCAGGCACCGAGGGCCATGAGCAGCACCAGCAGTGCGTCGGGGTTGTTGAAGCGGAACATCAGGACCGCCACGGGCGTGAGCGCCATGACGAGGCCGCCCACGAGGCCGGCCGCTGCACCGAAGTGGCGGCGGACCGTTGCATACACGACGCCGACGGTGGCCACACCCATGAGGACCTCGGGCATCAGGATCGCGAACGAGCCCAGCCCGAAGATGCGGACCGACAGCGCCATGATCCACAACGCTGCCGGGGGCTTGTCGACGGTGATCGAGTTGCCGGCATCGGAGGAGCCGAAGAAGAACGCCTCCCAGCTCTGGCTTCCGGCCTGCACCGCTGCAGAGTAGAAGGAGTTCGCGTAGCCGCTCGAGGTGAGGTTGTAGAAGTAGAAGAGGGCGGTCGCGAACAGCAGGCCCAGCAGCGCGGGGCGCGCCCAGGACGGGTCCGCCTCGTGGCCACGCCAGAGGCGCTGGAGTCGGCCGGGCGCGGCCGGGGGCGCCGTGGCGGCGGCCGGGGGAGCCGGGGTGCCGTCGGATGTGCTGCGGTGCAGGGTCATGGTGTCCATGGCACCAACAGTCGGGCCGGCCGCTGTGTGGTTGCTGTGCCAACCCTGAGCCGCACTGATGAGCCCGCGTGACCAGCGAGCTCCTCCTCTGAGGCCATCAGCCGCTCCCTTCTCAAGTGACCCATGGCCGCGCTCGCCTGGGTCGCGAGCCGCACAGCCGCGAACCCGTCGGCCTGCGGCGTGGCGGTGATGCGGGCCGGAGCATGGGGTGAGTAGAAGTCACCCACAGGCATCCTCACCAGCCGGCCATCTCTGGAGGCGGCCTCGGCATCGAACTGTTGGCTGACCAGCAGCGCGAGACGGGAATGCTTCGAACCGTCCTCGTCGGGATCGGCGTAGACGAACCGCTCACCCCCCTCGAGCCCGGTGAGCACCCAGCTGGCCAGTATCGACTGACGTTCGCCCTCAGGCGCTGGGCAGCCCGTTGGCAGCGGTGGTCAGTGGGCAGGGAGCAGGACGGTGAAGGTCGTGTCACCGGGGATGCTGGCGAGCTCGACGCGACCACCGTGGGACCTGGTGACCGCGTCGACGATGCTCAGGCCGAGTCCGGTCGACCCGGATGCTCGGTTGCGGGAGTCGTCTCCACGGGTGAACCTCTGGAACACGTTGCGCTGCAACGGTTCAGGCACGCCGGGGCCGTCGTCGGCGACACTGACTCGGATCCAGTCGCCGTCGGGGCGCACTGAGGTCACGACCTTGGTGCCGTCGGGGGTGTGGGTGCGGGCGTTGGCGAGCAGGTTGGCGACCACCTGGTGCAGCCGGGCCTGGTCGCCGGCGACCTCGATGGGCTCGTCGGGCAGGTCGAGCAACCAGCGATGACCGGGGGCGGCGGCGTGCGCGTCGCTCACGGCGTCCATCGCGAGCAGTGACAGGTCGACCGGCTCGCGCTCGAGCGGGCGGCCGGCGTCGAGCCGAGCCAGCAGGAGCAGGTCCTCGACCAGACCCTGCATCCGCAGTGCCTCGGACTCGACACGCGAGAGTGCATGGGTGACCGATGCGGGCACGGGCTCCTGCTCGCGTCGGGACAGCTCGGCATACCCCCTGATCGAGGCGAGCGGAGTCCGCAGCTCGTGCGAGGCGTCGGCGACGAACTGCCGCACCCGCTGCTCGCTCTCGTGCCGGGACTGCAGCGCACCCTCGACGTTGTCGAGCAGGTTGTTGAGGGCGAGGCCGACCTGGCCCACCTCGGTGCGCGGGTCGGTGTCCTCGCCCGGCACCCGCTCGGCGAGCGCGACGTCGCCGGAGCCGAGCTTGAGCCGGGAGACCTGGGTGGCGGTGTGGGCGACGCGCTGAAGGGGGGCGAGGTTGCGCCGCACCAGCCACAGGCCGCTGGCCGCGACGATGATGAACCCTACGACGGTGCCGCCGACGATGAGGGTGATGACGGTGTTGATGGTCTGCGTGACGCCGGCCATCGGCAGACCGCTGATGACGGTGCTGCCGTTGGTCGTCCGCACCGCCACGACGCGGTAGTCGCCGAGGTCCGTGACCCCGATGGTCTTGGGCGTGCCGCCGATGCTGGCGTCCTGCAGCTGCGCGACCTGGGCGGCGGTGAGCTGGCCGTAGCCCCCGTCGTCAGCGACGCGGTTGGTCAGGGCGACTCCGTTGCGCAGGGTGAGGCTGAGGAAGGCTCCACCTCCACCGGGAGCGCCTCCTCCACCGCCTCCTCCACCGGCTCCGCCACCGGGGCCGCGGCCGTCACCGTCCGTGTCGACCCGTCCGCCGTCTCGCAGGACACTGGCGGTCACATCACTGTCGAGCTGGCCCTGCAGGTAGTCGTGCAGCATCAGGACGGTGAGGGAAGAGGTCGCCAGAGTGACGGCCAGGAACAGCCCCACGACCGTGGTGACGAGCTTGGTGCTGAGCGACCAGACCGCCGGTCGGAACGGGGAACGGGTCATCCCGAGGGCGGCAGCACGACTCATGACGCGGGCTTGAGGACGTACCCGACGCCGCGCATCGTGTGGATCATGGGCTCGCGTCCGGCGTCGATCTTCTTGCGCAGGTAGGAGATGTAGAGCTCGACGACGTTGGCCTGGCCGCCGAAGTCGTAGTTCCAGACACGGTCGAGGATCTGTGCCTTCGAAAGGACGCGCTTGGGGTTGCGCATGAGGTAGCGCAGCAGCTCGAACTCGGTCGCGGTGAGCTGGACCTGGTCTCCTCCGCGGGTCACCTCGTGGCTGTCCTCGTCCATGGTGAGGTCGCCGACGACGATCACGCTGGACGAGTCATCGGTGACGACGGCGGTGCGCCGCATGAGGGCCCGCAGCCGGGCGACGACCTCCTCGAGGCTGAACGGCTTGGTGACGTAGTCGTCGCCACCGGCGGTGAGACCGGCGACCCGGTCCTCGACCGCGTCCTTTGCGGTGAGGAACAGCACCGGAACGCTCGGGGAGTCGGAGCGCATCCGGCGCAGCACCTCGAGGCCGTCGAAGTCCGGCAGCATCATGTCGAGCGCCACGGCGTCGGGCTGGAACTCCCGGGCCGCCCGCACCGCGGAGGCGCCGTTGGACGCCGTACGCACCTCCCAGCCCTCGTAACGCAGCGCCATCGAGAGGAGCTCGGTGAGGTTGCTCTCGTCGTCGACGACGAGGACCCGCACGGGGGAACCGTCGACGCGCTGGAGCTTGGCCGAGGTGGACTGCTGCGTGTTCATGGTCCTAGACAACACCCGTTTGCTGGGCATAGGCCACGCACAGACTGTGCGAGTCCTGTGAAGTCCCTGTGTCGGGTCGCGGGCCCGGCATCCCCGGTGCCGGAACGCTCAGTCGCCCGACACCCTGACCACAGCCAGGGCACAGGCCGCCCCCCGACTCTCGAGGGAATCAAGCCATCTTGGATCTCGACGGAGGCGTCCCATGACGAAGACCACCACCCAGACCGTGCCGTGTGCCACGGCGCCGGTTCCTGAGGTCACCGCACCTGACCGGCGTGAACCCGCGCCCAGCACGGCGCCCGCGCTCAACCCGCCGGTGTGGTCCGGTCGCAAGACGGCGATCGCCGCAGCACTGGCCATCGGCATCTCCGCCATGGGGGCGGCCGGGGCGGCCACAGCGCTCCCGGTCGGGTCGACCCAGAGCGGTACGGGCCAGTTCCAGCCCGGCGGGGTCGGCGGTCGTGGCCAGGGTGGGGTCGGCGGTCGCGGCCAGGGTGGCCTCGGTCAGCCGGGGACGGTCCCGCAGCAGGGGACGGTCCCGCAGAACCCGAACGTGAGCACCACATGAGCCCGCTCGCCGTGACGCGGTCCATGATCGGGTCGCTGGCAGCCCACGCGCAGGCGCCCGACCCGGCTTCTCGGGAGAGGCGTCACCCGGCGACGTTGCAGCGCAAGGACTTCGGCGCCGTGCCGGTCTGCGGCTCCGTGCGCCCGCTGGCGTCCCAGCGCGAACAGGCGGGCCTTCCCACCCCCTAGGCGGGCCAGCCCGCGGCTGGGCCGACCTACGGGCTGGCCCGGCCTACGGGCTCGGGCGGATCTCGCCGGAGCCCCGGACCACGAGCTCGGGTGAGAGCACCACGTGCTTCGGGGCCGAGGTGTCACCGTCGATACGGGCGAAGAGCCGCTTGGCCACCTCGGAGCCAATGATCGCGACGTTCTGCCTCAGCACCGTCAGTGGCGGGTCGACGATGTCAGCCAGGGGGAAGTCGTCAAACCCCACGAGGGCCACCCGACCCGCCAGTGCGCGCTGGTGCAGCGCGCGGATCGCCCCGATGGCCAGCGTGTTCCGCGCGGCGAACACTGCCGTGGGGGGGTCGGAGCCGTCGAGGAGCCGGGTGAGTGCGGCAGCGGCGTCGTCGGGGGAGCGCAGGGCGGTCGCCTCGAGCGAGGGGTCTGGCTCGAGGCCCGCCCCGCGCAGGGTGCGCAGGTAGCCGTCGTGGCGGGCCTGGGCCGTCTGGATCGAGGGCAGGTCCCCGAGGAACGCGATCCGCCGGTGGCCGTGGGCAAGCAGGTGTTCCACCGCCATCCGTGCGCCCAGCGCGTTGTCGACGGTCACCGAGTCGGTGTCGACACCGTTGGGTCGTCGGTCCACGAAGACGATCGGCAGTCCGCTGCGCAGGTCGTCGGCGAGGTAGTCGTGGCGTTCGGTTGCCGGCATGAGGAGCAGACCGTCGACGCGTCGGCGAACCAGCCCTTCGACGAGCGAGCGCTCGCGCTCGGGCTCCTCGTCGAGGCTCGACGCGATGATGGCGACGTCTCGGTCGCGAGCGGCGTCCTCCAGGCTGCGCAGCAGGCTCGAGGAGTAGGAGTTGCTGACGTCCTGGAGCAGGGCACCGACCATGGCGCTCTTGCCGTGGCCACGGCGCAGGTTGCTGGCGGCGAGGTTGTGCCGGTAGCCGAGCCGGACCACCGCCCGCTCGACCTTGGTCACGACGCCGGGCGAGACGCCCGGCTCACGGTTGACCACCCGCGACACCGTCTTGAGGCTGACCCCGGCGAGCGCAGCCACCTCGCGCATGGTGGCGCGCGGCCGTCGGTCGCCGTCTGACAACGATGTCATCATCACGAAGGCAGTTCTACAGGACTTTCTCACGAACGCACAACGACCGTTGACAAATCCACGAGAGCAGACTAGAAATTCACTTGACAACGTTGTCACGCGGCGATGGAGCCGCCTGGAAGGGGAGATCCCAATGCCTGTTACCACCTTGCACACCCCCGCGGTTCGCCGGAGCCTCGCCGTCGCCCTCGCTGCCTCGACCGCGTTCGCGCTCGGCGCCTGCAACCGGTCCAGCTCGACCGACACCGCCAGCGGCGGCGGCGGCGGCGAGGCGCCCGTCGGTGTCGTCCTCATCACCAAGGACTCCACCAACCCCTTCTTCGTCGCGATGCAGAACGGCGCCAAGGCCGACGCTGCGAAGAACAACGTCAAGCTGACCATCGCCTCGGGCAAGCAGGAGGGCGACGACCAGGGCCAGATCACCGCGATCGAGGACGCGATCGCGCGGGGTGACAAGGGCATCCTCATCACGCCGATGAGCACCGGTGTCAACGCCGCGATCAAGAAGGCGCGTGACGCCGGGCTGTTCGTCATCGCGCTCGATACCCCGCCCGACCCGGTCGACACCGTCGACATCACGTTCGCCACCGACAACCGCGCCGCGGGCAAGCTCGATGGACAGTGGGCCTCCGGCCAGCTGGCCGGCAAGCCGGCCGTCATCGCCCTGCTCGACCTCTTCAGCGACAAGATCGTCTCGGTCGACTACAACCGCGACCAGGGTTTCCTCGAGGGCATGGGCATCGACGTCGCCGACCCCTTGAAGAACGGTGACGAGGCCAAGACCGGCAAGTACACCGGCGGCAAGGGCGGCGACTACACGATCGTCTGCAACGAGCCCAGCAACGGCGCCGAGGACGGCGGCCGCACGGCGATGGAGAGGTGCCTCGCGAAGAACCCCAACATCAACCTCGTCTACACGATCAACGAGCCGGCGGCGGTCGGCGCGAACGCCGCCCTCAAGGCCGCCAACAAGACGGCCCTGATCGTCTCGGTCGACGGTGGCTGCGCCGGTGTGGCCAGCGTCAAGAGTGGCGTCATCGGTGCAACAGCACAGCAGTACCCCTTGAAGATGGCCACGCTCGGCATGGAGGCCATCGCCAAGATCGCCCGTGGCGGTGAGAAGCCGAAGGTCACCGACGGTCTCGAGTTCTTCGACACCGGTGTCGCGCTCGTCACCGACACGAAGGTCGAGGGAGTTGACAGCATCTCGTCCGAAGAGGGCGCGAAGATCTGCTGGGGCAACTGACCATGAGCACCACGGTCACCTCGGCTGCCGCCGAGTTCGCTCGGCGGCAGCAGTCGCCCCTGCAACGGGTGCAGCACCAGCTGCACGGGCGCCCCTGGCTGAGCCCGCTCTTCCTGCTCCTGGTCGCGTTCGTCGCGTTCTTCATCGCGACCCCCACGTTCCTGACCCCGAACTCGATGGGCATCCTGCTCCAGCAGACGGCCATCGTCGCGGCCCTCGCCGTCGGACAGACGCTGGTCATCCTCACCGCAGGTATCGACCTGTCGGTGGGGGCGATCATGGTGCTGTCGATGATGGTCACGGCATCCCTGGCCAAGGACGGCGGCATGCCTGCCGTCCTCGCCCTGGTCATCGGCGTGCTCCTCGCCGTGGCGGCAGGCGCCCTCAACGGGTTCCTCGTCACCCGGATCAACCTTCCGCCGTTCATCGTCACGCTCGGCACGCTGAGCATCTACACGGCCATCGCCCTGCTCTACTCCGGTGGTGCCAGCATCCAGGCCTCACACCTGCCCGACCTGCTGAACTTCCTCGGGAAGGGCTTCGGCATCGGCGGGTTCCGGCTGACGTGGGGCATCGTCGTGGTGATCCTGATGTACGTGGTCGTGGGCTTCGTCCTGTCCCAGACCGCCTGGGGGCGCTACGTGTACGCGGTGGGAGACGACCCGGAGTCGGCGCGCCTCTCCGGCGTCCCGAGCAAGCGGATCCTGCTCGGCGTCTACACGGTCGCCGGCCTCATCTACGGGCTGGCTGCCTGGGTGCTCATCGGGCGGGCCGGCGCGGCCACGCCGAACGCCTTCCCCGACGCCAACCTGCAGAGCATCACCGCCGTGGTCATCGGTGGCACGAGCCTGTTCGGCGGTCGTGGTCGTCTCATCGGCACCCTCATCGGTGCCCTGATCGTCCAGACCCTGCAGTTCGGGTTGTCCCAGATGGGCGTCGACCAGCAGTGGCGTGTCCTGGCCACCGGCATCCTCGTCGTCCTGGCCGTCGCGGTCGACCAGTGGATCAGGAAGGTGAAGGCATGAATCACCCCACGAAGTTCTACCCTCGTCCCTCGCTCCGATACTTCGCGGGGACCCCGATGAACATCACCCCAGAAAGTTCTACGCTCCTCCGTCGCTCCGATACTTCCCGGGGGCCCCGATGAGTGCTCCCACCCTGGAAGTGGCCCACGGGGGCGTCCCCGCGGGCAAGGAGTCCATCTACAGCCAGCAGCCGATCCTGTCGGCGCGCAAGCTGGTCATCACCTTCGGGCGGGTCGTCGGCCTCGACGGCGTGGACCTCGACCTCTATCCCGGCGAGGTTCTCGCGGTGATCGGTGACAACGGTGCCGGCAAGTCCACGTTGATCAAGTGTCTCACCGGGGCGTATGTCCCCGACTCCGGTGAGATCACGATGAACGGGAAGCGAGTCCATTTCAGGAAGCCGCAGGACGCCCGGGAGGCCGGTATCGAGACGGTCTACCAGCAGCTGGCGGTGGTTCCCGCTCTCGACATCGCGAGCAACCTCTACCTCGCTCGCGAGGAGCGCCGCAAGGGTGTGCTGGGTTCGGTGTTCCGGATGCTCGACAAGAAGGGCATGGAACGGCGGGCCGGGCAGTCGGTGCAGGACCTCGGCATCCAGACGATCCAGAACATGAGCCAGGCCGTCGAGACCCTCTCCGGTGGGCAGCGCCAGGCGGTCGCGGTGGCCCGGGCCGCGGCGTTCGGCAGCACGGTCGTCGTCCTCGACGAGCCGACGGCGGCGCTGGGCGTCAAGGAGTCCGGCATGGTCCTCAACATGGTCAAGCAGCTGCGTGAGAAGGGACTGTCGATCATCCTGATCAGCCACAACATGCCGCACGTGTGGGAGGTCGCCGACCGCATCCACATCCAGCGGCTCGGTGGCCGGGCCGGGGTCATCACGCCCCAGACGCACGACATGGGTGAGGGCGTCGCCATCATGACGGGCGCCACAACGCTCGAGGGCTCGTCGTGAGGGGCACGGTGGTCGTCGGCTACATCCCGACGCCGGAGGGGATCGCTGCCTTCGTGCGGGCCAAGGGCGAGGCCGCGCTGCTCGGGTCGCGTCTCGTCGTGGTCAACACCGGTCAGAGCGGAGACTTCACGACGCCGAGCTTTGCCACGGCGCAGGACCTCGACGCCATCAGGGCCGAGCTGGAGCAGACGGGTCTGGACCACGAGGTGGTGCAGGCCACCGGGGTCCTTGCCCCGGCCGAGGAGATCTTGCGGGTGGCCTCGGCAGAGGACGCCGCCCTCATCGTCATCGGTATGCGGCGGCGCTCGCCGGTGGGCAAGCTGTTCCTGGGCAGCACCTCCCAGCAGATCCTGCTCGACGCCCACTGCGCCGTGCTCGCGGTGAAGGCCGCGAAGGCTGCCTGAGAAGGCGTCCCCCCCGACAGGAGTGCCGCG
>JBDSKZ010000039.1:0-7510 GCA_039916625.1 Pedococcus sp. | reverse complement strand
CCCCGATGGCCCGCACCGCGCTGCAGCCGCACGCAACGCCGCCGGACCTGATCCGGAACTTCAGCATCATCGCCCACATCGACCACGGCAAGTCGACGCTGGCCGACCGGATGCTCCAGGTCACCGGCGTCGTCGACGGCCGGGCGATGCGCGCGCAGTACCTCGACAAGATGGACATCGAGCGCGAGCGCGGCATCACGATCAAGAGCCAGGCCGTGCGCATGCCGTGGGAGCTCGACGGCACGACCTACGCGCTGAACATGATCGACACCCCGGGGCACGTCGACTTCACCTACGAGGTGTCCCGGTCGCTGGCCGCCTGCGAGGGCGCCGTCCTGCTCGTCGACGCCGCACAGGGCATCGAGGCCCAGACGCTGGCGAACCTCTACCTCGCCATGGAGAACGACATGGCGATCATCCCGGTGCTCAACAAGATCGACCTGCCTGCGGCGCAGCCGGAGAAGTTCGCCGAGGAGCTGGCCGGCCTGATCGGCTGCGAGCCCGAGGACTGCCTGCGCGTGTCGGGCAAGACCGGCGAGGGCGTCGAGCCGCTGCTCAACCAGATCGTCCGCCAGCTGCCCCCGCCCGTCGGCGACCCTGACGCGCCGGCCCGCGCGATGATCTTCGACTCGGTCTACGACACCTACCGTGGCGTGGTCACCTACGTGCGGGTCATCGACGGCAACCTCAACCCGCGCGAGAAGATCGCGATGATGTCGACGCGCGCGACCCACGAGCTGCTCGAGATCGGCGTGAGCTCGCCCGAGCCGACTCCGGCCAAGGGGCTCGGCGTCGGCGAGGTCGGCTACCTCATCACTGGCGTGAAGGACGTGCGCCAGTCCAAGGTCGGTGACACCGTCACCAACGCGGCCAAGCCGGCCAAGGAGGCTCTCGGCGGCTACCGGGACCCCAAGCCGATGGTGTTCTCGGGGCTCTACCCCATCGACGGCTCGGACTACCCCGACCTGCGCGACGCCCTCGACAAGCTCAAGCTCAACGACGCGGCCCTGGTCTACGAGCCCGAGACGTCTGCGGCCCTCGGGTTCGGCTTCCGCATCGGGTTCCTCGGCATGCTGCACCTCGAGATCGTGCGCGAGCGCCTCGAGCGTGAGTTCGACCTCGACCTCATCTCGACGCTGCCCAACGTCGTGTACGAGGTGACGATGAACGACGGCAAGGTCCTGACCGTCACCAACCCCAGCGAGTACCCCTACGGCAAGATCTCGTCGGTCACCGAGCCGATCGTGCGTGCCACGATCCTCGCGCCGAGCGAGTTCATCGGTGCGGTCATGGAGCTGTGCCAGCAGAAGCGCGGCAGCCTGCGCGGCATGGACTACCTGTCCGAGGAGCGCGTCGAGATGCGCTACACCCTGCCGCTCGCCGAGATCGTGTTCGACTTCTTCGACCAGCTCAAGTCGCGCACCCGTGGGTATGCCTCGCTCGACTACGAGCCCGACGGCGACCAGGTGGCCGACCTCGTCAAGGTCGACATCCTGCTCCAGGGCGAGACCGTCGACGCCTTCTCCTCGATCGTCCACAAGGACAAGGCCTACGCGTACGGCGTGATGATGGCGGGCAAGCTCAAGGAGCTCATCCCGCGCCAGCAGTTCGAGGTGCCGATCCAGGCTGCCATCGGCGCGCGCATCATCGCCCGCGAGAACATCCGCGCGATCCGCAAGGACGTCCTGGCCAAGTGCTACGGCGGTGACATCAGTCGCAAGCGCAAGCTGCTGGAGAAGCAGAAGGCCGGCAAGAAGCGGATGAAGAACATCGGCTCCGTCGAGGTTCCGCCGGAGGCCTTCATCGCCGCCCTGTCCAACGACGACCCGGGCGCGTCCAAGAAGTAGGGTCTGCCCTCAGACCGGCTTGACCGGACGGGTCGGGTGGACCGGGACGGTGGACTCCTCGACGGTGCCGAGGTCGACCGGGGACGGTGTGGTGGCAGTGACGTCGGCGGTGGCGGTGACCGTTGAATCAGCGAGCGACCAGAGGGCGAGGATGCCGCGCGGCCAGACCTCCTCGGTCGTCGTGGCGAGCTCGTCGCGGGTCCACCAGTGGTGGTCGGTCATCGTGAGCAGCTCCTGCTCGGTGTGGCCGACGGTGTTCACCTCGAACGACGGCACCTGCACGAACCAGAACAGCTCGTCCTGGGTGGTGACCACGTCGCTGTAGCCGTGCACGACGACGCGGGTCGCGAGAGGACCGACGAGGTCCTCGGGCGTGACCCGAAACCCGGTCTCCTCGAACACCTCGCGCACGGCGGCCTCGGTGTCCTGCTCGCCGGGCTCGACGCCGCCACCCGGCGTGATCCACCAGTGGGGCACCGGTGTGAGGCCGGGGTCGCTGTCGCGGAACAGCAGCAGGCGATGGCCGTCGTCGACGAGCAGGACACGCATGGCCCTGCGCCGACCTCGAGGCCTGGCGTCTCCGAACGCGCCGTCCGGGTCCTTGGCCGCGCCTGCGCCGGCACTCATGCGCGCAGGCGGCCGCGGAGCTCCTCGACCTGGTCGCTGCTCCAGCCCTGGTCCGTCAGCCAGCCGCCGGCACCGCCGTGGCGCTCGGTGAGGACGGCCAGGATGCGGGTCATCGTCTCGGGCTTGGGGCGGTGGTGGTCCATCGGCTGGTCCTTGAGCACCTCGCCGTACGCGGGGCGGGTCATCAGCCGACCGACGATCTGCTCGATGCGCTCACCGGTGGCCAGGTAGTCGGCGACGACGTCGTCGTCGGACACCCCGGCGACCGACAGGGCCAGACCGACGACGGTGCCGGTGCGGTCCTTGCCGGCGGCACAGTGCACGATGGTCGCTCCGGGAGCCTGCGCGATGGCCTCGAGCGCACCCAGGACCGAGTCGGGGCGGTTGGCGAGGTAGCCGAGGTAGTGGCTGGCCCAGTAGTCGTCGTCGAGCCGGGGTCGGGCGTCCGCGTCCTTCTGGTTCTCCTTCGACCACGGCAGGACCAAGGCGTCCTCGGCAGTGATCTCACGCTCGTCGTCGCGGAACAGCGAGTAGCGGTGGTGGGTGGCCAGGCCGCGGACCTGTAGCGGAGCCGGGCCCTCGATGTGGACCTCGACGTTGCTGCGCAGGTCGACGATGTCGCTGACCCCCACGACCTCGAGGAGATGTTTGACATCGGCCTCGGTGAGGTCCTGGAGGTTGTCCGAACGCAGCAGCCGCCTCATGGCGACGGTGCCCCCGTCGGTGGTGGGCAGGCCGCCGACGTCACGCATGTTGACGACGCCGTCGAGGTCGATCCAGCGGGAGGTGCTCACCCTCGGACCCTACGCGGGACCGGGAGACAGCAGCTGCCCGACTCCCTGCTCCTCGGCGGAGTCGACGACGGCGGCAGCGACCACCAGGTCGCTCAGTCCGTTGCCGAGGTTCTGGCACACGACCCGTCCGTCCGGACGACCGCCCTCGAGCAGCTGGCCCGTCCACCGCGACGCCTGCGGGTAGTCGCCCAGGGTTCCCGCAGCCCGGACCGCCTCGAACTGGGGGAGGTGGTCGGCAGCCACGAGCGCGCCACCGGCCAGGTCGGGCCCGACCGAGCTGGCGTAGTCCAGCGGCAGGACGAGCGCGTCCCCGGCGATCCACTCGGGGGCGAGCTCGGCCCGGGAAAGGCCGATCGACAGCGCGGTGATGACCACGGGCCGCCCCTCCACGGCCGTGCGCACGTCGCCGGTCACGCTCACGCCGACCTGGGGTACGTGCTCGGCGGCCCAGGCCAGGAGGCCTTCACGCGCCTCCTGGCGACGGGCGTACACCATCACGTCTCGGTGGCCCAGCGCGGCGAGCACGCGCAGGTGCGAGCGAGCCTGCACGCCGGCACCGGTGAACGCAACGGAAGCGTCCGGGGAGGCGAGGGCAGCGATGCAGGCTCCACTCACGGCGGCGGTCCGCGCTGCGGTGAGGGCGGCCGCCGACATGACCGCGCGCGGTACTCCTGTCTGCGCGTCGTTGACCACCATCAGGCCACTGGCGGTCGGAAGTCCCTGCGAGGGGTTTTCGGGGAAGATGCTGATCCACTTGCAGCCCAACAGGTTTCGCGCCGGGTATGCAGCGGGCATGGCGTTCGCGAACGCGCCCCCGGCGGCGTGGACCGCAGGTTTGGCCGGCACCTCGGCCTCGCCCCTGGACAGTGCGACGAGGGCCTCGTGCACGAGCCGAACCGCCTCGGCAGGAGGGGGCAGCAGGGCCTCGACATCGGCGTCGCAGAGGTGGCGCATCCGACGACGGTAGCCGGGGCCACGGCTGAGAGGATGGCCGCATGCCCAGTGCCCTGCCCGACGGCGACCCCGCGCCGGCCGACGGCGTCCTGCCCGAGTCGGCGCTGGCGACCCTGCCGTCCCGACCGTTCGGGATCTACCTGCACGTGCCGTTCTGCTCGGTGCGCTGCGGCTACTGCGACTTCAACACCTACACCCTGCCCGAGCTCGGCAACGACGGCGCAAGTGTGGCGACCTTCGCCGGCGCGGCGGTCCGCGAGCTCGACCTCGCGGCGGCGGTCCTCGGCCAGAGGCGGCCACCGGTGCAGACGGTCTTCGTCGGCGGGGGCACCCCCACCATGCTCGCCGCGACCGACCTGGCAGCGATGCTGCACGGTGTGCGTGACCGGTTCGGCCTGACCGACGACGCGGAGGTGACGACCGAGGCCAACCCCGACTCCGTGACGCCCGACGGCCTGCGGGAGCTGGCCGACGCGGGGTTCACCCGGGTCTCGCTCGGCATGCAGTCGGCCGTCCCGCACGTGCTGCGGACCCTCGAACGCACCCACGACCCCGCCAACGTCGCCCGCGCGGTCGACGCGGCCCGGGCCGCGGGGCTCCAGGTCAGCCTCGACCTGATCTACGGCACGCCGGGGGAGAGCCTCGAGGACTGGCGCACCAGCCTGCGCACGGCGACCGACCTCGCGCCCGACCACGTGTCTGCCTACGCCCTCGTCGTCGAGGACGGCACCAAGCTCGCGGCCCAGGTCCGCCGCGGCCAGGTCCCCGCACCCGAGGACGACGACGAGGCAGCGAAGTACGAGATCGCCGACGAGCACCTCGCCTCCGCTGGGTACGGCTGGTACGAGGTGAGCAACTGGGCCACCCGCGAGGGCGCCCGCTGCCGCCACAACGAGGGCTACTGGGCCGACGGCAACTGGTGGGGCATCGGCCCCGGCGCGCACAGCCACGTCGGTGGCGTGCGGTGGTGGAACGTCAAGCACCCCAACGCCTATGCCGCCCGCGTGGGCGCCGGCACGAGTCCGGGTCACGGGCGGGAGACGCTCACCGGCGAGCAGCGGTACGACGAGCGGGTGCTGCTGGGGGTGCGCCTCGTCCAGGGGCTGCCGCTCGATGACCTCCGACCCGAGGGACGCACCGCCGTGGCGGGTCTGATCGCCGACGAGCTCGTGGACGCGACAGCGGCCCTGCGCCGTCAGCGGGTGGTGCTGACGAGGCAGGGCCGCCTGCTGGCCGACACCGTGGTGCGCCGGCTCCTCGGTCTGCGCTAGCGCGAGCTCACTTCACGAAGCTCGGGGTGAACGGCGGGGTGTACCACTCGCCGTTGTTGGCCTTCACGGCAGCGAGGATGTGGACGATGAGGGCGAACAGCAGCGCGAGGCCGTACGTCAGGAACCCGACGAGGACCAACATCAGCGGGAACGAGATGAGCAGCACGATCCCGGTGATGATCTGGATGTTGAGCGAGTTCGCGGCGTGCTGGCGCACGAACGGCCCGCGGTCCTTGTACAGCAGGTAGATCACCAGCGAACCGACGAACCCGAGGGTGCCGGCGCTGACCACCATGGCGATGAGCGGGACGACGTGGGACAAGGTCGCCCAGTTGCGTTCCTGGTCGGGCGTCAACGGGGCACCGGGCGCGCCGTAGTTGGGCGGGGTGGGCGGTCCGGGCTGCGCGGTCATGGTTCCTCCGTGGTGGTGGGTGCCTCCAGTCAAACGCATGCCTGGTCGCACGGACACCACATTCGGGGTCGGGAGGGGGGCGTGTCAGGGGCGGGTCAGGGTCGACCCCGACGTCGCGGTGGGCGGATCCGCAGGCAGGGAACGGTCAGTGACCCGGTTCGGTGACGAAGTCGATGAGCTCCTCGACACTGGCGAGCAGCGTCGGCTCGAGGTCGGCGTAGGACCGCACCGTGCCCAGGATCTGCTTCCACGCCCGGGCGATGTCGGCCTGGCTGTCGGCCTGCCAGCCGAGGTGGTGGCAGATCCCGTGCTTCCACGACTGCCCACGGGGGATGACCGGCCACTGTTGCAGGCCCAGGCGTTCAGGGCGCACCGACTGCCACACGTCCACATAGGGGTGACCCAGGATCCGGACGCGGGCGGCATACGGGCCCTTGGAGCACGCCTGGACGACCTTGTGCTCCTTGGTGCCGGGCACGAGGTGGTCGACGAGCACCCCCATCCGCCGGCCGGGGCCGGGCGCGAAGTCGCGGATCGCGCCGGCGAGGTCGTCGACGCCGTCGAGCATCTCGACGACGACGCCCTCGACGCGCAGGTCGGCGCCCCAGACCTTCTCGACCAGCTCGGCGTCGTGCTTGCCCTCGACGAAGATCCGCGAGCCGCTCGCGACCCTGGCGCGCTGCCCGGTGACGGCCCGCGACCCGCTGGCGGTGCGGGCGGCCACCGCACGCGCCTGCGCGAGCCGGGCGTCGGCCTTCGCGCGCGGTGGAGTGAGGGTCACCGGGGCGCCGTCGACGAGGAACCCGGGGCCGAGGGCGAAGCCCTTGGTGCGCCCGTGCCGGTCCTCGAGGTGCACGACGTGGATGCCGCCGGCCTTCTCCACGCGCACGGCGGCGCCGACCCAGCCGGTCTCCACGTCCTCGACGACCGTCCCCGGCTCGGCGGCGACCTCGACCGAGCGACCCCGGCCCGGGCGTCGCCAGTCACCCCCGAGCACGTCGTCGCCGTACCTGTCCGTCACGGCGGCGAGGTTACCGGCATTCGCGCCCGTCGCACCCAGCCCGTAGAATTGGCACTCCGAGCGCGAGAGTGCCAGCACCCGCGCGATGCCGCCCGTCGAGACCGTCCGGAGGTGACCACCGCATGAGCGAGGACCGTCGGCTGCGCGTGCTGCGCGCGATCGTGCAGGACTACGTGCAGACCTCCGAGCCGGTCGGCTCCAAGGCGCTGCTCGAACGCCACCACCTCGGGGTCTCCGCGGCCACCGTGCGCAACGACATGGCCGTGCTCGAGGAGGACGGGCTCATCGCCGCCCCCCACACGAGCGCCGGGCGCGTGCCGACGGATGCCGGCTACCGCCTCTTCGTGGACCGCCTCTCGGCCGTGAAGCCGATGAGCGCCGCCGAGCAGCGGGCGATCGGCCAGTTCCTCGAGGGTGCCGTCGACCTCGACGACGTCGTCGACCGCACCGTGCGCCTCCTGGCCTCACTGACCCGCCAGGTCGCCGTCGTGCAGTACCCCTCGCTGTCGCGCTCGTCGGTGCGCCACGTCGAGCTCGTGCCGATCGGCGTCCACCGCCTCCTCGTCGTGCTCATCACGACGACC
>JBDSKZ010000038.1:0-30360 GCA_039916625.1 Pedococcus sp. | reverse complement strand
GTCGCCACTTCACCACCTCCACCAGCCCGGTCAGAGCCAGCCTGAGCGACGGAAGGCGCGGTACAGCGCCAGGCAGGTGCCGGCCATGAGGGTGAGGACCGCGAAGTAGCCGTACTGCCACTTCAGCTCGGGCATGTTGTCGAAGTTCATCCCATAGATGCCGGCGACCATCGTCGGCACCGCAGCGATGGCGACCCACGCCGAGATCTTCCGCATGTCGCTGTTCTGCTGCACGGTGATCTGTGCGAGGTGGGCGTTGAGGACATCGGTGAGCAGTCGGTCATACGACTCCACGTGGTCGATGACCCGAAGCAGGTGGTCGGCGACGTCGCGAAAGAGCAGGCGCATCTCCTTGACCGACACGGGGGAGCGCGAGCCGTCGTGGAGCATGTTGAGCGGCGACGCGAGGGGGTTCGCAGCTCGGCGGAACTCCACGACCTCGCGCTTGAGGCTGTAGATCTGCTCGGTGCTGGCGTGTCCGCGGCCACCGAAGACCTCTGCCTCGATCTGCTCGAGGTCGGTCTGCAGCTCGGCGTCGATCTCGACATAGTTGTCGACGATGGCGTCCATCACCGCGTGCAGCACCGAGATCTCCCCGTGGCGCAGCATCTCGGGCCTCGCCTCCAGACGCTTGCGGACCGTGGCGAGCGGGCTGAGCTCGCCGTAGCGGACGGTGACGACGAAGCGGTCGCCCACGAAGAGCATCACCTCACCGGTCTCGACGTCGCTGGTCTCCTCGAGGTAGCGCAACGTCTTCAGGACCACGAAGATCGTGTTGTCGTAGAGTTCGACCTTGGGCCGCTGGTTGCCCTTGACGGCGTCCTCGACCGCCAGGGGATGGAGCTTGAGCTCGTCGTTGACGAGGGCGAACTCCACATCGGTGGGGTCCTTCAGGCCGATCCAGAGGAACGCGTGCGGGTCGTCGCCGCTGCGCAGGTCCTCCAGCGCGTCGCTGAGGTCCCCGCAGGGCTGACGCTCTCCGTCACGGTAGATGGCTTGGTCGACGATCACGGGGCTACTCCACCACGTCCGCGCGGCCGGGGCGAGCGACCGGCCGTAGAGTGCGCGGGTGCCCACCCTGCTGCTCGTCCGTCACGGTCACTCCAGCGCGAACGGTGAGGGAATCCTCGCCGGGCGCCTGCCGGGCATCCACCTCACCGACCGGGGTCGCGAGCAGGCGCAGCGCCTCGGTCAGCGTTTCGTGGGCGTGGCCCCGGTGTGCGTCGTGAGCAGCCCGCTGGAGCGCTGCCTCGAGACCGCGGCGCAGCTCGGTCAGGCCGTGGACGTGCCGGTGCGGGTCGAGGACGACCTGCAGGAGTGTGCGTACGGTGCGTGGACCGGACGCAAGCTCGCAGAGCTCGCCAAGGAACCGCTGTGGGCGACCGTCCAGGACGACCCTGCGACGGCGCGGTTTCCCCACCATGCGACCCATGCCGCTGAGAGCCTGCTCGAGATGAGCGAGCGGGTCGTGGCGGCGGTGCGGCGGATCGATGCAGAGGTCGCCGCCGAACACGGTGACCGCGCAGTGTGGGTGGCGGTCAGCCACGGCGACCTCGTCAAGGCTCTGCTCGCCGAGGCAACCGGGTCCGGGCTCGGTCACTTCCAGCGCTACACCGCAGACCCGGCATCGGTCTCGGCGATCCGCTACGGCGGCCGGCACACGTTCTTGCTCGCGGCCAACGAGCTCAACCCCGACCTGCAGCGCTTCGTCGCCGCACCCGAGGGCCCACCCACGGGTGACGCGCAGGTCGGCGGGGGAGCCGGTTAGAGTTTTGTCCATGTCGCTGCTCGAGTTCGACCCGCCGGACCGGTTCGTCGCCGGGACCGTCGGCCCCCCCGGCCAGCGGACCTTCTTCCTCCAGGCGAGCGAAGGACGCCGCACCAGCAGCGTCTCGCTGGAGAAGGAGCAGGTCCGGGTCCTCGCGACCCGCATCAACGACCTCCTCGACAGCTACGCAGGCGGGAGTGGCGGCGACCACGCCGCTGCCGAGGTCATCGACAACGCTCCCCTGGACACCCCCATCGAGGACGACTTCCGGGTCAACACGCTGGCGCTCGCGTGGGACGAGGACCGGCAGGTCGTCATCATCGAGGCGCTCGACCGGGACCCGGACGAGCCGGAGGCCGGTGACCCAGAGGTGCTGGCCTCGGAGCCGCGGCAGGTCCGGGTCGTCCTGAGCCCGGCGCGCGCACGCGCCTTCGCCCGCCGCGCCCAGTCGATCGTCGCCGCAGGCCGCCCGCCGTGCCCGTTCTGTGGTGGGCCGCTCGAGGTGGAGGGCCACATCTGCCCGCGTGCGAACGGCTACAAGCGCTGAGCCCGAGCCAGTCCAGCGACGCGGCCCTGCTCGAGGTCCTGTCGCGAAGCGACCTCGACGTGGTCGGTCGACTGGCCGACGCGTCCAACCTCGCCGTGCTGGTTCGCGTCGGCGCAGACGGACCGTATGCCATCTACAAGCCAGTCCTGGGTGAGCGACCGCTGTGGGACTTCCCGGACGGCACGCTCGCCGGTCGCGAGGTCGCCTGCTACCTCATCAGTGCTGCCGGTGGCTGGGACGTCGTGCCGCCTACCGTCCTGCGTTCCGGGCCGAACGGGCTCGGCTCCCTCCAGCTGTGGGTGGGCGATCCCGGAGAGGAGCCCGAGTTCCCCGTGGACCTCGTTGCACCGCAACAGGTTCCGACCGGCTGGCTGCGGGTGCTGCGAGGGGAGAACGAGCTCGGAGAACCCGTCGTCGTCGTGCACGAGGACAGCGCCTCGGCGCGCTCCGTCGCCGCGTTCGACGTGCTCATCAACAACTCCGACCGCAAGGGGTCGCACCTCGTGCGCGATGGTGGCCGGCTGCGCGGCTTCGACCACGGCGTCAGCCTGCACGCGGAGCCCAAGCTCCGTACCGTGCTCTGGGGCTTCGCGGGCGAGCCGTTGCCGGACGGTGAGCTCGCCCGGATCGCCGCGGTCTGTGAGCTTGTCGAGGACGAGGACTCTGCCCTGCGTGTCGACCTCGACGGACTGCTGACGACCAACGAGGTCGCCGCACTGCTCGTGAGGGGACGCACCCTTCTGCACAGGGCGGCATACCCGATGCCGTCCGGGCAGTGGCCGGCCATCCCGTGGCCGCCGCTGTGAGCGGTCATCGTAGAGTTCCGCTGTGATCTCCTGGCCCATGCCGTTCCTGCCCGCAGTCCCCGGCACCGGACACCCGGTCGAGGTCTTCGACACCGCTACTGGCGAGGTGCGACCGCTGACCCCCGGGCCGACGGCCCGGCTGTACGTCTGCGGCATCACGCCGTACGACGCGACCCACATGGGGCACGCGGCGACGTACGTGACGTTCGACGTGCTCGGCCGCGCCCTTCGGGACGCGGGGCACGAGGTGGACTACGTCCAGAACATCACCGATGTCGACGATCCGCTGATCGAGCGTGCAAAGCGTGACGGGCTGCCCTGGCAGGACCTGGCCAACCGGGAGATCGCGCTGTTCCGCGAGGACATGACCGCGCTGGCCGTCGTGCCGCCGGACCACTACATCGGCGTCGTGGAGAGCATCGAGCCAGTGGCGGCAGTGGTCCGCGTGCTGCTGGCGTCGGGCTCCGCCTACGAGGTCGAGACAGCCGAGTCGGAGGGGAACGACCTCTACCTCGACCTCACGAGCGACGAGGGCTTCGGGTCGGTCTCCAACTGGACCCGCGACCAGATGCTCGCCGTCTACGCAGAGCGCGGAGGCGATCCTGACCGCGACGGCAAGCGAGACCCCCTCGACCCGTTGCTGTGGCGCTCGGCCCGCGAGGGGGAACCGTCCTGGGCGGTCGAAGGCCTGCCCACGGGCCGCCCGGGCTGGCACGTCGAGTGCACCGCCATCGCGCTCGACCACCTCGGCATGAGCTTCGACGTGCAGGGCGGTGGCACCGACCTCGTCTTCCCGCACCACGAGATGAGTGCGACCCAGGCGGCCGTCCTCACCAAGGAACGACCGTTCGCCCGGACCTACGCGCACCAGGCGATGGTCGGGCTCAACGGCGAGAAGATGAGCAAGTCCAAGGGCAACCTCGTGCTCGTCTCGGCCCTGCGTGCCGAAGGGGTGGACCCCATGGCCATCCGCCTGGCCCTGCTGTCGCAGCACTACCGCACCGAGTGGTCCTGGACCGACGACCTGCTCACGCAGGCCCAGGCGCGCCTCGAGACCTGGCGAGCTGCCCTGTCGGTGAACTCGGCGCCCGCCTCGGAGCAGACCATCGAGCAGCTGCGCCGGCACGTCGCCGACGACCTCGACACCCCGGGAGCGCTCGACGCCGTGGACCGTTGGGCCAAGGAGTGCCTCTCCCGCGGCGGGCGCGACGCAACCTCGGCCGGGGTCCTGGCTCGAGCGCTCGACGCCATCCTCGGCGTCCGCGTCTGAGCGGCCTGACCTGACCGGTCAGCTCGCCCCGTCGTGGCCGCGGCGGCGCAGGTAGCGCTCGAACTCGCGAGCGATGGCGTCGCCACTGGCCTCCGGGAGGTCGGCGGTATCCTGGGCCTCCTCGAGCGACTGGACGTACTCCGCCACCTCTTCGTCGGTCTCGGCGAGCTCGTTGATCCCACGCTCCCACGCCTTCGCCCCGTCGCTGAGGTCGGTGTGCGGGATCGGGACGTCGAGGAGCTCCTCGAGTCGCGAGATCAGCGCCAAGGTCGCCTTGGGTGAGGGGGAGTGGCCGGCATAGTGCGGCACTGCGGCCCAGCACGAGATCGACTGCAGGCCGGACTGGGTCGCCGCGTCGGCGAGTACGCCGACGATGCCCGTCGGTCCCTCGTAGCGGCTGGGCTCGAGGTCGAAGCGGTGCAGGACGTCGTCGTCGTCGGAGGTGGCGGTGACCGGGATCGGGCGGGTGTGGGCGACATCGGCCATCAGGGCGCCCAGGGTGAACACGGTCGTGGCCCCGACCTGTTGGGCGAACTCCATCAGCTCGATGGTGAAGGCGCGCCAGCGGAACGACGGCTCGATGCCCTGGACCAGCACGACGTCGCGCTCGAGGGTGTCGCTGGTCGCCACGAGGATGCGGGTGGTCCGCCAGTGGATCCTGCGACGACCGTCGTCGAGGACGACCCGCGGGCGGTTGACCTGGAAGTCGTAGTACTCCTCGGGGTCGAGCGCCGCGATGGCCTCCGCGTCCCACACGTCGATCAGGTGGTCGATGGCAGCAGTGGCGGCCTCGCCGGCGTCGTTCCAGCCCTCGAAGGCGGCGATGACGACCGGGTTGTTCAGCTCCGGAACGTCCTCGAGCTCGATCACTGTTCCTCCTTGCCCGGTGCCGGCGGCACGCCTCGTCGGCCCAGCCTACGGTCCGTGACACGGAGCCACCGGAGAGGCTGCGTATAGTCGGGCGCGCCGTCCCAGCCACCCCTCACCGACCGCGCGGAGCCACGTCAGCCATGTCCTCGTCCAGCACGTCGCCCGCCGTCTCGAAGGCAGGACTGCCGGCAGCGGTGTTCTGGGACATGGACGGGACCCTCGTGGACACCGAGCCGTACTGGATCGCTGCCGAGCACGCGATCGTCGAGGAGGCGGGGGGGCTCTGGAGTGACGAGTACGCCCACCAGCTCGTCGGCAACGACCTGTTGGTCTCCGCCGAGTTCATCCGGGACAACAGCCCCGTGGAGCTCGAGCCCGTCCAGATCATCGAGGAGCTGCTGCGCCGCGTGGTCCTGCAGGTCCGCGAGCACGTGCCGTGGCGCCCTGGTGCTGTCGAGCTGCTCGACGCGCTCAACGCTGCCGGTGTCCCGAACGCCCTGGTCACCATGTCGTGGCGCTCGCTCGCCGACAGCGTGGTCGGGGCGCTGCCCGAGGGCACCTTCGCCGCCGTCATCACCGGCGACGAGGTCGAGCACGGTAAGCCCCATCCGGAGCCCTACCTCGCAGCAGCCCGGGCGCTGGGCGTCCAGGTGGGGGACTGCGTGGCCATCGAGGACTCGCCGACCGGAGTGTGTTCGGCCGTCGCCGCAGGCGTGCCCACGATCGCGGTGCCGCACGTCGTTCCGGTGCCGGTGACCGTCGGGGCGGTGCAGGTGCCGAGCCTGCGCGGCTTCACCCCGGCCGACCTGCTGAGCATCTTCGACGGAGCGCGTCAGTAGCACCCGACAGCAGGACTCACTCGTCGGTGGGCTCGACCTGACCCGACACCGCGGGGTTGAGCGCGATGAGCGCGGCGTTCTCGGGCAGCGGTGGGGGAGTCCCACCCCAGGCCGGACAGAACTCGCGGAAGTCGCACCAGTCGCACAGCTTGGACGTCTTCGGCCGCCAGTCGCCGGTGGTGGCCGCCCGCTCGATCGCCGTCCACACCGCCTTGAGGTTGCGCTCGAGGCTCAGCAGGTCGTGCTCGTCCGGGGCGTAGCGCATCACCTCACCGTTGCCGAGGTAGACGAGCTGGAGCAGGCGCGGGATCTCGCCGCGCAGTCGCCAGAGCACCAGGGCGTAGAACTTCATCTGGAACAGTGCCTTGCCCTCGAACAGCTCGCTCGGGGACCGGCCGGTCTTGTAGTCGACCACGCGCATGGCCCCGTCCGGGGCGACGTCGAGGCGGTCGACGTAACCGCGCAGCACCAGGCCGTCGACCTCGGTCTCGACGTAGAGCTCGCGCTCGGCCGGCTCCAGGCGGGTGGGGTCCTCCAGGGTGAACCAGGTCTCGATGAGGGCCTGTGCGTCGCTGAACCAGCTCTCCTGCGTGAGCTCGGCGTCGTCGGCGATCATCGCGGCGAGCTCGGGCTCCTGCTCGACCAGGGCCGTCCACTGCGGACCCAGCAGAGCCTGCGCGGCTGCCGGCGTCCGGTCGTCCGCCGGCAGGTCGAACAGCCGCTCGAGCACGGCGTGGACCAGCGTCCCGCGCGCCGCAGCAGGGCTGGGCGGCGAGGGCAGCTTGTCGATCGTGCGGAACCGGTAGAGCAGAGGGCACTGCTTGAAGTCCGACGCACGGCTCGGCGACAGGGCGGGAACCATGAGCCGCACTCTAGGTGGCGCGACCGACACTGCCGCGCCGGCCGCGCCATACCCGCGCACCGCTCTCACCGGTCGAGGTGAACGCGCCCGCAAACACCGGCGTGTTCACCTCGAATCGAGGGGAGGGGGAGCTCAGTCCTCGGGCTGGTAGCCGAGGTTCGGGCTGAGCCAACGTTCGGCCTCCCGCAGCGTCCAACCCTTGCGCTCGGCGTACTCCTCGACCTGGTCGCGTCCCAGCCGGCCGACGACGAAGTACTGCGACTGCGGGTGTGAGAAGTACCAGCCCGAGACCGCGGCACCCGGCCACATCGCCATCGACTCGGTGAGCTCGATGCCGGTGCGCTCCTGCACGTCGAGCAGGTCCCAGAGGAGCTGCTTCTCGGTGTGGTCGGGACAGGCGGGGTAGCCGGGGGCGGGACGGATGCCGACGTACTTCTCGTCGATGAGGTCGGTGTTGCGCAGGTGCTCGTCGGGCGCGTAGCCCCAGAAGTCGTGGCGCACCCGCTCGTGCAGCCGCTCGGCGAACGCCTCGGCGAGCCGGTCGGCCAGCGACTCGAGCAGGATCGCCGAGTAGTCGTCGTTCTCGGCCTTGAACTGGGTCACCCGGTCGTGGGACCCGAGCCCCGCGGTCACAGCAAACGCCCCGACGTGGTCGTGCAGCCCGGTGTCCCGGGGGGCCACGAAGTCGGACATCGCGCGGTTGGGCACGCCCTGACGGTGCTGCCCCTGTTGGCGCAGCGTGTGCAGCGTGGTCGCCACCGTCTCTCGTGAGGAGTCGGCATAGACCTCGATGTCGTCGCCGACCGAGCTCGCCGGGAAGAGGGCGAACACCCCGCTGGCCCGTAGCCACTTCTCGTCGACCACGCGGTCCAGCATCCGTTGGGCGTCCTCGTAGAGCCGGGACGCGACCTCACCCGTCGCGGGGTTGTGCAGGATGTCGGGGAAGCGCCCCTTCATCTCCCACGCGAGGAAGAACGGACCCCAGTCGATGTAGTCGCGCAGCTCATCGATCGGGTAGTCGGTGAAGGTCTTGACGAACTGCGTCACGGTCGGGTTGCGGTGCCCCGACTGCCGACTGAGCAGCTCCTTCTCCTGGGCAGCGACCAGGTGGGGGACCGGTGGGCGGTAGGTCGACCAGTCGATCGGCGTCGCCTTCTCCCGGGCCACCTCGATGGACACCAGGGGTCGTTCGGTCGACTTGGCGGCGTGTCGCGCCCGCAACGCGTCGAAGTCGGCCTTGACCTCGGCCATCAGCGCGTCGCGCTGGTCGTCGGCGAGCAGCCTGGAGACGACCGGCACCGAGCGTGACGCGTCCTTCACCCACACGACGGGGCCGTGGTACTGCTGGTCGACCTTGACGGCCGTGTGCGCCCGCGACGTGGTGGCGCCGCCGATGAGCAGCGGCAGCTCGAGTCCCTGGCGCTGCATCTCGGAGGCGAAGTTGACCATCTCGTCCAAGCTCGGCGTGATGAGCCCGGAGAGGCCGATCACGTCTGCCTTCTCGGTTCTCGCGGCGTCGATGATCTTCTGGGCAGGCACCATGACGCCGAGGTCGACCACGTCGTAGTTGTTGCACTGGAGTACGACGCCGACGATGTTCTTGCCGATGTCGTGGACGTCGCCCTTGACCGTGGCGAGGACGATCTTGCCTCTGCTGCGGTTCTGCGCGACCTCGGCCTCGGTCTTGTCGTCCTCGATGAACGGGATGAGGTAGGCGACGGCCTTCTTCATCACGCGAGCCGACTTCACGACCTGGGGCAGGAACATCTTGCCGCTGCCGAACAGGTCGCCCACGACGTTCATGCCGTCCATGAGGGGACCCTCGATGACCTCGATGGGACGGCCACCGCGTTCGCTGATCTCCTGGCGCAGCTCCTCGGTGTCGGACTCGGCGTGCTCGTCGATGCCCTTGACGAGGGAGTAGGTGATGCGTTCGCCGACGGGCAGCGACCGCCACTCCTCGGCGATGGCCTCCTGCTTGTTGTCACCGGTGTTGAACGAGTCCGCGATCTCCAGCAGGCGCTCGGTCGAGTCGGCGCGACGGTTGAGGATGACGTCCTCGATCCGTTCGCGCAGGTCGGCGTCGACCTGGTCGTAGACCACGAGCGCGCCGGCGTTGACGATGCCCATGTCCATGCCGGCCCGGATCGCGTGGAAGAGGAAGACTGCGTGGATCGCCTCACGCACGGAGTTGTTGCCCCGGAACGAGAACGAGACGTTGGAGACGCCACCGGAGACCAGGGCGCCGGGGAGGTTCGCCTTGATCCAGCGGGTGGCCTCGATGTAGTCGGTGCCGTAGGCCGCGTGCTCCTCGATGCCCGTGGCGACCGCGAAGATGTTGGGGTCGAAGATGATGTCCTCGGCCGGGAAGCCGACCTCCTGCGTGAGGAGGTCGTAGGCCCGCTGGCAGATCACCTTGCGGCGCTCCAGCGAGTCCGCCTGGCCATCCTCGTCGAACGCCATGACGACGATCGCCGCGCCGTACTTGCGGCACAGCCGGGCCTGCTTGACGAACGGCTCGACGCCCTCCTTCATCGAGATGGAGTTGACGATCGGCTTGCCCTGCACGCACTTGAGGCCGGCCTCGATGACCTCCCACTTGGAGGAGTCGACCATGAGCGGCACGCGGGAGATGTCGGGCTCGCTCGCGACGAGCTTGACGAAACGGTCCATCGCGGCGACGCCGTCGATCATCCCCTCGTCCATGTTGATGTCGATGACCTGTGCGCCGGCCTCGACCTGCTGGCGGGCGACGTTCAGGGCCGTGCCGTAGTCCTCGGCCTGGATGAGCTTGCGGAACCGCGCCGAGCCTGTGATGTTGGTGCGCTCACCGACGTTGACGAACAGCGACTCCTCGGTGACCGTCAACGGCTCGAGGCCCGACAGCCGCAGCGCGGGGGAGACCTCCGGGGGCACGCGCGGCGACTGGTCCGCGGCTGCCTTGGCGATCGCCGCGATGTGCTCGGGCGTCGTGCCGCAACAGCCACCGAGCAGGTTGACCAGCCCGGCTTCGGCGAACTCGCCCACCACGGCTGCCATCTGGTCGGGCAGCTCCTCGTACTCCCCGAACGCGTTCGGCAGCCCGGCGTTCGGGTAGCACGACACGAAGGTGTCGGCGACGCGGGCCAGCTCCGCGGCATACGGGCGCATCTCCTCGGCACCGAGGGCACAGTTGAGCCCGATCGCGATGGGACGGGCGTGGCGCACGGAGTTCCAGAACGCCTCGGTGACCTGACCGGACAGGGTGCGCCCCGACGCGTCGGTGATGGTGCCGGAGATGATGACCGGCCACCGACGCCCGTGCTCCTCGAACAACGTCTCGAGGGCGAAGATCGCGGCCTTGGCGTTGAGGGTGTCGAAGATGGTCTCGACGATGAGCACGTCGGCGCCACCGTCGACGAGGCCACGGGCCTGCTCGGTGTAGGCCTCGACGAGCTCGTCGAAGGTGACGTTGCGCGTGCCGGGGTCGTCGACGTCCGGCGAGATCGAAGCCGTGCGGTTCGTGGGGCCGAGGGCTCCGAGCACCCAACGCGGCCGGTCGGGCGTCCGCTCGGTCATCGCGTCGCACGCGCGGCGCGCCAGGCGGGCGGACTCGAGGTTGATCTCGTAGGCGAGCTCTGCCATGCCGTAGTCGGCCAAGGAGATCTTCTGGGCGTTGAAGGTGTTGGTCTCCACGAGGTCGGCCCCGGCCTCGAGGTAGGCCGTGTGGATGCCGGAGATGATCTCCGGCTGGGTCAGGCTCAGCAGGTCGTTGTTGCCCTTGAGGTCGCTCGCCCAGTCGGCGAAACGCTTGCCGCGGTAGTCCTCCTCGCCCAGGCCCTCGCGCTGGATCATGGTGCCCATGGCGCCGTCCATCACCAGGATCCGCTCGGTGAGGGCGGACCTCAGCTGGTCGGTGGCGTCGGGCTGGAAGGTGGGTGAGTCGGGCACCGGTCAAGTATGGACCGGTGCGTGCTCGGCCGTACGGAGGGTTCACGTACTGTCAGGGCATGACGACTGCTGCCCGTGGGCACCATGCCTCCGAGGACGAGCAGGACCGCGGTCACGGCGTGCGCATCGCTCGCGTCGGCGGTATCCCCGTCTACCTCGCGCCGAGCTGGTTCCTCATCGCCGTCGTCATCACCGCGATCGTGGCCCAGCCGTTGCTGGACACCCGGCCGCTGCTCGGCATCGGCATCGGGTTCGCCCAGGCGCTGGTGCTGCTCGTCTGCGTGCTGGTGCACGAGGCGGCCCACGCGGCGACGGCTCGCGCGTTCGGAATGCCGGTGGTCCGGATCGTCGCCAACCTCTGGGGTGGGCACACCTCGATGGAGGCGGGTCGCACGACCCCTGGGCGGATGGCCCTCGTCGCCGCGGCTGGTCCCGCGTCCAACGCGGTCTTTGCCGGGCTGGCCGCAGTGGCACTGCCCGCGGTGACCGGAGAAGTCTCCCACCGGCTCGTCCTGGGCCTGGTCATCATCAACGGCTCCCTCGCCGTCCTCAACATCCTGCCCGGTATGCCGCTCGACGGTGGGCAGGTGCTCGAGTGCCTCGTCTGGAAGATGACCGGCGACCGCAACAAGGGGTCGGTCGTGGCCGGCTGGAGCGGGCGGCTCCTGACGTTGGCCGTCGTCCTGTGGTTCTTCGTCCGTCCGCTGGCGATGGGGCAGGGGATCGGGTTCAACCAGATCTGGGTCCTGTTCATCGCCTCGATCCTGTGGGCCGGTGCCACCGAGTCGATCCGGCGCGGCCACGCCCTTTCCACGATCGGCCGCCTCCGGCTGCACACGGTGATGCGCCCGGCCGTCGCCGTGCCTGACACCGCGAGCGTGGCGCAGCTCCCCGCGACCCCCGGCGGCGAGCTCGTCGTCGTCGACGCCCGTGGACGCCCCACCGCGTACGTCGATGCGGCCCACCTCTCGTCGGTGCCGCCGGACGCCCGGCCGTACACGCCGGTCAGTGCCGTCGCCAGCCACCAGCACGAGGGCTGGGTCATCGACGCCGACCCCGCCGGCGACGTCATGCCCGCGGTGGCCGCGCTGCAGGAGTTCGGGATCACCGTGGGTGCCGTCGTCCACCACGGCCGGGTCGTGGGCATCGTCCACGCCGCCGACATCGGCCGCGCCCTCAACGGCGGCTGAACGGACCTCGCCCCGCGTCGGTCGGGGGCACCTGCCTCGGAGAACTAGACTTCGCCGCCATGAGCAGCACCCCCGACCAGACCCTGCCCGCCGCCACGGGAGCCGACCTGCGCCGCGGCACGTTCTCGGAGGGCGAGCGGGTGCAGCTGACCGACCCGAAGGGGCGACTGCACACGATCACCCTCGAGGTCGGGCGCGAGTTCCACACCCACCGTGGCCGCCTCCTGCACGACGACCTCATCGGCACCCCCGACGGGTCCGTCGTCCGCAACACCGCCGGGGTGGAGTACCTCGCGCTGCGCCCACTGCTGTCCGACTACGTCATGTCGATGCCGCGCGGTGCGGCGGTCGTCTACCCCAAGGACGCCGGGCAGATCGTCACCATGGCCGACATCTTCCCCGGTGCCCGGGTCGTCGAGGCCGGCGTCGGCTCGGGCGCCCTGTCGATGAGCCTGCTGCGTGCTGTCGGGGAGAGCGGCCACGTGCACTCCTTCGAGCGGCGCGAGGACTTCGCCGACATCGCCAAGGGCAACGCCCGCGCCTTCTTCGGCCAGGACCACCCCGCCTGGCAGGTCACGGTCGGTGACCTCGTCGAGGCGCTGCCGCACCACGTCGCGCAAGCCAGCGTCGACCGCGTCGTCCTGGACATGCTGGCCCCCTGGGAGTGTCTGGATGCAGTAGCGGACGCACTGCTGCCCGGCGGCGTCCTCATCTGCTACGTCGCCACCGCCACCCAGCTGTCCCGAGTGGCCGAAGGGGTCCGCGAGCACGGTGGCTACACCGAGCCCGAGGCCTGGGAGTCGCTCGTCCGGGGCTGGCACCTCGAGGGCCTCGCGGTGCGCCCGCAACACCGCATGCACGGCCACACCGGCTTCCTGATCACCACCCGGCGACTCGCCCCGGGCGTGACCCCGCCGCTGCGCAAGCGGCGCCCCGGGAAGGGCTCGGTCGACGAGAACGGGGCCCCCGTTCAGGACTCCAGCTTCGGCCGTGAGGGTGAGTTCACCCCCGAGGACATCGGTGAGCGCGTCCCATCAGACAAGAAGATCCGGCGGGTTCGCCGTTCTGTGACTCAAACCTCCACGCCCCCGGAGTAGATCGGGGTTAGGTTTGCTTATCGGCCGTCCCGCACGGTCGATGACCGAGGTTCGCCACCGAGGGAGTCGACATGACCGACCAGCGCCAGCCCCACCGCCCCGACGACAGTGACGAGCTCCGCCAGGCCGGACTCCTCTCCGAGGAGGTCGCCGCCCTGCGTCAGCGGCTCGCCGACGCCCCCGTACGCTCGCGTGAGCTAGAGACCAAGGTGCTGCAGCTGCAGTCCAACCTGGCCACGATCTCCTCCCAGAACGAACGGCTCGTGCGCACCCTCAAGGAGGCCCGCGAGCAGATCATCACGCTGAAGTCAGAGGTCGACCGGCTCGCCCAGCCGCCAGCTGCGTATGGCGTGATCCTCGAGTCCTATGACGACGCCACCGTCGACATCCTCACCGGTGGGCGCAAGATGCACGTCGCCGTGAGCCCGGCCGTCGACCCCGCCGAGCTGTCGAGCGGGCGCGAGGTGCGGCTCAACGAGGCGATGAACGTCGTGGCCACCTGTGGCTACGAGCGCATCGGCGAGGTCGTCATGATCAAGGAGCTCCTCGGCGAGGGCAGGGTCCTGGTCGTGTCGCACGCCGACGAGGAGCGGGTGGTGCGCATGGCCGACTCCCTCGAGGGGGAGCCGATCCGGGTCGGCGACGCGCTGATGCTCGAGTCGCGCTCCGGTTTCGTCTATGAACGGATCCCCAAGGCCGAGGTGTCCGAGCTGGTCCTCGAAGAGGTCCCCGACATCGACTACGAGGACATCGGTGGCCTCGCCGGCCAGATCGAGGCGATCCGTGACGCAGTGGAGCTGCCCTACCTCCACCCGGACCTTTTCACCGAGCACCAGCTCAAGCCTCCGAAGGGAGTGCTCCTCTACGGCCCCCCCGGGTGCGGCAAGACCCTCATCGCCAAGGCGGTGGCCTCGTCGCTGGCCCGCAAGGTCGCGGAGAAGGAGGGCAAGCCGGTGGGGAAGTCCTTCTTCCTCAACATCAAGGGCCCCGAGCTGCTCAACAAGTACGTCGGCGAGACCGAGCGACACATCCGGCTGATCTTCCAGCGGGCCCGTGAGAAGGCCTCGGGCGGCACGCCTGTCGTGGTGTTCTTCGACGAGATGGACAGCCTGTTCCGCACGCGTGGCTCGGGGGTCTCCTCCGACGTCGAGACGACGATCGTGCCGCAGCTGCTGTCCGAGATCGACGGCGTCGAGCGCCTCGAGAATGTCATCGTCATCGGCGCCTCGAACCGCGAGGACATGATCGACCCAGCCATCCTGCGGCCCGGGCGGCTCGACGTGAAGATCAAGATCGAGCGGCCCGATGCCGAGAGCGCGCGCGACATCTTCACGAAGTACCTCACCGCAGACCTGCCGTTGCACCCGCACGACCTGGCCGAGCACGACGGCTCCGCCCAGGCGACCGTCGACGCCATGATCACCGCCGCGGTCGAGCGGATGTACTCCGAGATCGAGGAGAACCGCTTCCTCGAGGTCACCTACGCCAACGGTGACAAGGAGGTCCTCTACTTCAAGGACTTCAACTCCGGCGCGATGATCCAGAACATCGTGGACCGCGCGAAGAAGATGGCCATCAAGGACTTCCTCACCTCCGGCGCCAAGGGCATCCGCGTGGACCACCTGCTGGCGGCCTGCGTGGACGAGTTCAAGGAGAACGAGGACCTGCCCAACACGACCAACCCGGACGACTGGGCCCGCATCTCCGGCAAGAAGGGCGAACGGATCGTCTACATCCGCACGCTGGTCACCGGAAAGAGCGGCACCGAGCCCGGCCGGTCGATCGACAACGTCGCCAATACCGGCCAGTACCTCTGAGCGTCGCCCCTGCCACGGACTCGACGCGCAGCCACACCCGCCAGTAGGCGAAGCCGACAGCGATGGAGGCGGCCATCGCGAGCACCGAGCTGATCCCCATGATGCGGGGATAGACGACGAAGTGGGTGAGGTAGACGAACAGGCTCGCGCTCGCCACCAGCGCGGCCGCCCGGCCGAGGACGGCCGGCAGCAGCATCGTCGGTACCCAGACCAGCACGAGCAGGCCCACGATGATCGTGACCTCGCGCATCGGCATGGCCGGCCAGAACCCCGGCACGGTGAGCACCGGGATGGCCGACACGAGCAGCCGTTGGGCGGTCGTCGAGGTCCGGGCAGCGGCCCAGCCAGTGGCGAAGAGCCAGATGAGCACGTAGGCGTTGGCCCCGCGGTAGGGCCCGGCGTCAGGGACCACGACGGCATACCTGGTGAGCAGGCCCAGGCCCACGAGGGCGACCGGGAAGGCGAACGGCCAGCGGCGCTCCCAGCGGTCCACGGCAGGGATCGCCGTCAGTGCCGCGGTGCCGAGCAGGAGAGCGACCAGCGCCTCGATGAACCAGTAGTGCCAGTGGTCCGTCCAGGTGGCCCAGTCACCGAGCACCTGGTTGAGCAGGAGCACGTTGCGCCAGTCGTAGGTGCCCGCGACCACTGCCACGACACCGATCCACACCGCGCTCGGTGCCCAGATGCGTAGGGCGCTCCGGGCGATCCCCGTGGCGCGTTCGCGGCGGGAGCGGTGGGTCAGCTGGAAGCGGGCCAGGTTGAACCCCGCGAGGGCGAGCAGGGTGTGGGCGCCGCCGGGCACGAAGGACAGGTGGGTGTGGTTGGCCAGGATGAGCAGCACCGCGACCGCTCGCAGCACGACGCTCGTCTCGACGCGGTGCAGCCGGCGTCGCGGGGAGCGCACTGCCGACGGGTCGGCGACAGGGAGGTCCCGCGGCGCCAGGAGGTGCCAGCCGGCGGGCAACGCGTCGAGGACCCGTTCGAGTCGCAGCGACACCTCGACGTAGGACAGGGAGTCACCGCCGAGGTCGACGAAGCTCGTGCGGTCGGTGGCGTGCGGTGCGTCGAGCAGCTCGCGGTAGAGCGTGACGACGCACGCGACGACGTCACCGTCCTCGGCTCCGCGGGGGTCTGCGGGGACCAGCCCCGCCTCCCGGTGCGAGCCGAGCAGCTCCGCCACCCCGGGGTAGTCGGGCTTGCCCGTGGACAGGCGCGGGGCCTGCAGCCCGTCGAGCACGACCACCCCCGACGCCGGTATGCCGTGCAGCCGGCGCAGCGTGCCGGTCACCTCGGGGCCCACCCCCGGTCGCTCGGCGAGCACCCCGACCGCGTCGCCGAGGTCGACGCAGTGGGTGGCGTGCCCGGTGTCGCGCAGGTCGCGCTCCACCTGGTCGAGGTCGATCCGCAGGCCGAGGACCTTGGTGAACCGGCTGCTTCGGCCGACGATCTCCACGAGGCCGTCCGGTCCGAACCGAGCGAGGTCGCCGGTGCGCAGCTCGTGCACGTCGCGGCCCCGGGCCAGGTCGTCGGCGGTGTGGGCGTAGCCCAGCATGACGTTGGGACCGGAGTAGACGAGCTCGCCGAAGCCGCACTCGATCTCGCCCAGCGGCTCGATCCGGAACGTGCCGCCCGGCACGGGGGCGCCGACGCTGCCCGGTCGGTGCTCCACCAGGTCCGGCGCGAGGACCGCCATCCGTGCGGTGGCCTCGGTCTGGCCGTACATGACGAACAGGTCCCAGCCCTGCGCGCGACCGAGCTCGGCGAAGCGCTGCACGGCCTCGGGGCCGAGACGGCCGCCTGCCTGGGTCACGGCGCGCAGCGACGGGTGGCTGCGGTCGGCGAACCCGCTGCGCTCCAGGAGGTCGAAGGTGTGCGGCACCCCGGCCAGGGTCGTGGCGCCGCTGGTGTCGACGAGCTCCCAGAAGCACGGGTCGACCACGGACAGGTCGGTCAGGACGATGCTCGCGCCGGCGGCGAGGTGGCTGTGCACCACCGACAAGCCGTAGCAGTAGTGCAGCGGCAGGCTGGTGATGGCACGGTCGGTGACACGCACGCCGAGGGCCTCGCCGATGGACTCGGCGTTGCTGTCGAGGTTGGCGTGCGAGAGGCGCACGACCTTCGGCGACCCGGTCGACCCCGACGTCGGCAGGAGCAGTGCGAGATCGGGGTGCAGGGTGTGGGCGGCCCCCTCGTGCCGCTCGACGACCTGCCAGCCCGAGGTCCCACGGCCGGCCACGACGTCGGGGTCGTAGGCGTCGGCGAGCCGGTCGAGGTGCTGGAGGCGCTCGCCGGGGACGAGCAGCGGGACGTGGCCCGCGGCGAGGGCGCCGAGGTAGGTGACGAGGGCGTCCAGGGTGTTGTCGGCAGCCAGCAGGACGAGCCGTCGGCCACCGCCCAGCGACGCGGCGGCGGCGTCGACGAGGTCGGCCAACGCCGCATACGTCAAGTTCTGTGAGCCGGTGTGGACAGCAAGGGAGGCGCCGCGTGAGCGCAGCGCCGTCACGAATCCGACGGCCCTGCGGGCCGGGGCGACGACCGGGCCGACGACCGGGGCGACGACCGGGGAAGGGACCACGCGATGGAGGATATTAGGTAAGGCTTACCAAACTCAAATGGGGTGAGGCGTGAGCGTGGCAACTCGGCTCACGGCGTTCGACGCGCGCCCGGCCGACGTCTCGTCCTACCGACCTCGCGCGCGTGCGACCAGCGCGCCAACCCCTCGATGACGAAGCGCCACACCTCGCGCACACAGCGCCGGCCCACGATGAACAGGCCGAGGACGATGAGGGTGACGACGGCGAAGCTCCACGCGAAGCCACCACCGGTGGCCACCCGCAGCCCGAGTCCGACCACCACCGTGACCAGCCAGACCACGGGGGAGCCCGGCACACCGACCGGCCAGGACGCACGCGCGCGCCCCTCCCGCGCACGGGTCCGCCCACCACCACGGGCACCGACCCAGCCGCGCGCCACGACCCAGCCGACGGCCAGCGCCACGAGAAATGGCCACGCGACCAGGAGCACGCCGCCCAGGGTCACGCCCTCCGCGTGGCTGGCCCGCCCGATGGTGGCGAACAACAGCACGGCTGCCGCGTCGGCCAGGAACGCACCAACAGCACGCCTCACCCGCTCACCGTGTCGAACAACGAGGCCTGGGGCGGGGACAGGGTCGGGTCGACGCCGTCGAACAGGCTGCTCACCGACTCGCCGATGTGGATCCGCCTGATCGCCTCGGCGAACAGCGTGGCCACCGAGCGCACGCGCAGCTCGGGCCAGTGCGCGGGCGCCGGCACGGTGTCCGTGGTGACGACCTCACCGATCATCGGGTGGTCGCGCAGCCGCTCCACGGCCTTGCCTGCGAAGAGTCCGTGGGTGCATGCCACGTCGGCCCCGGTGCAACCGAGGTCACGCAGCCGCTCCAGCAGCTCGACGATCGACCCGCCCGTGGCGATCTCGTCATCGAGGATGATCGCTCGCCTGCCGGTGACGTCGCCGACGATCGAGTCGATGATGACGCGGTCGTCGGCGAGCCGCTGCTTGGACCCCGCAGCCACCGGGAGGCCCAGGAGGCGCGCGAACTGCGTGGCCGTCTTGGCGTTCCCGAGGTCGGGGGAGACGACGACGCAGCCGGTCAGGTCGCCGGCCCGGAAGTGGTCGGCCAGGACACCGATCGCGGTGAGGTGGTCCACGGGCACGGAGAAGAACCCGTGCACCTGTGGGGCGTGCAGGGTCATCGTCAGGACCCGGTCGACCCCTGCCGCGACGAGCATGTCGGCCACCAGGCGACCGCCGAGGGAGATCCTCGAGGCGTCCTTCTTGTCCGAGCGTGCGTAGGCGTAGTGCGGGATCACCGCAGTGATCTGCGCCGCCGAGGCACCTCGCGCCGCGTCGACCATGAGCAGGAGCTCCATCAGGTGCTCCTGCGTGGGCGGCACCAGCGGCTGGACGAGGTAGACGTCGCGCTGGCGGCAGTTGGCCAGCAGCTGTGCCTGGAGGCAGTCGTTGCTGAACCGGGTGATCTCGGCGGGAGAGAGGTCGACACCGAGGGCGTCACAGATGCTGCGGGCCAGGGCGCGGTGCGCGCTCCCGGAGAAAACCACGATGTCCCGCATGATGCTCCTCGGTCGACCGGCGATGCAGGACGAGACTAACCGCCGGAGGGCGCTCGTGGGACCCGCGTGTCCCACAGGTGGGACTGCATCTCCTGAACCAGCTCCGCGCGGTGCTGGGCCGCGGTCGGCACCACCCCGGGAATGGACGCGAACCCGTGGGGAACGCGGACGTAGTTGGTGATCCGGACCGGCACCCCCGCGTCCCGCAGGGCGGTTGCGTAACGAGAGCCGTCATCACGCAGCGGGTCGCGGTCGGCAGTCTGGATCAGCGCCGGCGGCAGCCCGTCGAGCCGCCCGAACAGCGGCGAGATCAGCGGGTCGCGGTAGTCCGCGCCCTCGGGGGCGTAGTGGTCCCGGAAGGCGACGATGCTGGTGCGGGTGAGCATCGGTGCCCCGGCGAGCTCGTGGATCGACGGCGACGACAGCGTCATGTCGGTCGACGGGTAGAGCAGCGCCTGGTGGCGCACCGGCGAGTCACCCCGGTCACGCAGCACCTGCGTGGTGACCGCCACGAGGTTGCCCCCCGCGCTGTCCCCGCACAGCCCGATCCGGGAGGCGTCCGCGCGCAGCGCCTGACCGTGCCCGGCGACCCAGGAGGTCGCGTCGATGCAGTCGTGCGCCGCCGTCGGCGCCCGGTGCTCCGGTGCGAGCCGGTAGTCGACGCTGACGACCACGGCCCGGACCTGCGCAGCCAGGTGGCTGCACAGCGGGTCGTACATGACGACGTTGCCCTGCACGAACCCCCCGCCGTGCAGGAAGACGACCACGGGGACCTCGGTCTCGGTGTCGCGGACCGCACGTGGTCGGTACATCCGCAGGGGGATCGAGTGTCCGTCCCGGGCCGGGGCAGTGCCGTACGTGATGCCCACGGAGCGGTCGACGGCACCGGTGACCCACGAGAACGGCGGTCGGTCCGGGGTGACCACGCCGCGGTCGGACCGGATCTGCTCGATGGTGCGGCGCTCCACCGGCGGGCGCAGCCAGTGGTCGAGCAGGGCGGTCAAGGCGGCGGTCTGGGGGTACAACGCTCTGGGGGAGTGACGCATCTGCCGAAACTAACTCACCTAGGCTGTGGACATGAGCCAGGACGTACGAGCCGGACAGCCCCACGAGCTCACCCGATGACCGTTCGACGGGTGATGGGGATCGAGACCGAGTACGGCATCTCGGTGCCCGGCGACCCCGCCGCCAACCCGATGGTCCTGTCCGGCCAGGTGGTCAACGCGTATGCGTCGGCCCAGGGCATCAGGGCGGCGCACGCGTCGTGGGACTACGCCGACGAGGCGCCCCTGCGCGACGCCCGAGGTTTCGAGATGGGTCGGGGCGTCGCCGACCCGAGCCAGCTGACGGACGAGGAGGACCCGACGCTGGCCAACGTCGTGCTCACCAACGGCGCCCGCCTGTACGTCGACCACGCCCACCCCGAGTACTCCTCGCCCGAGGTGACCACCCCGCGAGCCGCGGTCGCCTGGGACCGCGCCGGCGAGCTGATCATGGCGGAGTCGGTGCGACGGCTCTCGCAGGTGCCGCCGGGGGTCAACCTCTACAAGAACAACACCGACGGCAAGGGCCAGTCGTACGGCACCCACGAGAACTACCTCATGCGGCGCGAGACGCCGTTCGCCGACATCGTCCGCCACCTCGTGCCGTTCTTCGTCGCCCGCCAGGTGGTGACCGGCTCCGGTCGCGTGGGCATCGGCACGGACTCGCGCCGGGCCGGGTTCCAGTTGAGCCAGCGCAGTGACTTCTTCGAGGTCGAGGTCGGCCTCGAGACCACGTTGAAGCGACCGATCATCAACACCCGCGACGAGCCACACGCCGTGGCCGACCTCTACCGCCGCCTGCACGTCATCATCGGCGACGCCAACCACTGCGACGTCGCCAACCTGCTCAAGCTCGGCACCACCTCGCTGGTGCTGGCGATGATCGAGGACCGCGCCATCAGCGAGGACCTGACGGTCGCCAGACCGGTGGCCACCCTCCAGGCGGTCAGCCACGACCCGACCTGCCGCCAGCTCGTCGAGCTGCGCGACGGCACCAGGCTCACGGCAGTGCAGCTGCTCTGGCGCTACCACGACGCAGCGGAGCGCTACCTCCAGGACCGGTATGGCGCGGAACGCGACAGCGACACCGTCGAGGTCATGCGGTGGTGGGCCTTGGTCCTCGACAAGCTCGAACGCGACCCGTCCGAGGCTGCCCGTGAGCTGGACTGGGTCGGCAAGCAGCAGGTGCTGCAGGGCTACATCGACCGGGACGGCCTGGACTGGTCCGATGCGCGGCTGCGCGCCATCGACATCCAGTGGTCCGACGTGCGCCCGGACAGGGGTCTGTTCCACCGGCTGCGCAGGGCCGGGCGCTTCGAGGAGCTCGTGCCGGACGACGTCGTCCTCGCGGCGGTGCGCGAACCCCCTGAGGACACCCGGGCGTACTTCCGCGGCAAGTGCCTGGAGAAGTACCCGGACCAGGTGGCGGCCGCCTCCTGGGACTCGGTCATCTTCGACGTACCGGGCCACGCCTCGCTCCAGCGGGTGCCGATGCTGGAACCGTTGCGAGGCACCAAGGCCAGCGTCGGGTCGCTGCTCGACCGGAGTCCGGACGCCGCCACCCTGCTGCGCGAGTTGGCCTCGGCATCGGGTTAGGTTCGGACTAGGGTCGAAGCAGGACGGGCGCACGCCGCCCGCGCAGCCACATCAGCAGCACCGAGGAAGAGGTCACGCAGATGCCGAGCCAGGAGCAGAGCCGCCCACAGCGCAGGGACGACGTGCCCGACGAGGCGCCCGAGCCCACCCCGGCAGCGCCCGAGGCCAGCGCCCGCAAGGAGACCCTCGACTCCGACATCGACAGCGTCCTCGACGAGATCGACGGCGTGCTCGAGTCCAATGCGGAGGAGTTCGTCCGGGGGTTCGTCCAGAAGGGTGGCCAGTGACCACAGGCGCGGACGCGGGGAGGCTGCCCGCGGCATACCTGTCCACGGGCTCCTCGTCCTTCACCGACTTCGTCGGGGCGCACGCCCCGCACCTGCTGCCGTCGCGACGGGCGCTGCCCGTGGGAAGCACCCTGGAGGCGCCGCACGGCACGACGATCGTGACCGTCACCTACGACGGTGGCGTCATCATGGCCGGCGACCGACGCGCCACGATGGGCAACCTCATCGCCAACCGCGACATGGAGAAGGTCTTCGCGGCGGACGAGTACTCCGCTGTGGGCATCGCCGGCACCGCGGGCATCGCGATCGAGCTGGTCAAGCTCTTCCAGGTCGAGCTCGAGCACTACGAGAAGATCGAGGGCACGCTGTTGTCCTTGGAGGGCAAGGCGAACCGCCTCGCCTCGATGATCCGGGCCAACCTCGCCATGGCCATGCAGGGCCTGGCCGTCGTGCCGCTCTTCGCCGGCTACGACCTCGACCGGCGCACGGGGAGGATCTTCTCCTACGACGTGACCGGCGGTTGCTACGAGGAGCACGACCACCACAGCGTGGGCTCGGGCTCGCTCTTCGCGCGCGGCGCCATGAAGAAGCTGTGGCGTCCCGGCCTGTCGGTCGACGGTGCCGTCTCGGTCGCCGTCGAGGCCTTGTACGACGCCGCGGACGACGACTCCGCCACGGGCGGACCCGACGTCGGGCGCCGGATCTGGCCGACCGTCGCCGTCGTGGGTGGCCAGGGTGTGGTGTTCCGTACCGACGACGAGCTCCGCACGACCGTCGAGGCCGTCATCGCGGCCCGTCAGGGCAACCCGGGAGGCGCGCGATGAGCAGCATGCCGTTCTACGTCTCGCCCGAGCAGCTGATGAAGGACCGGGCTGACTACGCCCGCAAGGGAATTGCGCGTGGTCGCTCGGTCGTGGTGCTCGGCTACGACAAGGGCATCGCGTTCGTCGCGGAGAACCCGTCGCGCGCCCTGCACAAAGTCTCCGAGATCTACGACCGCATCGCGTTCGCCGCGGTGGGCAAGTACAACGAGTTCGAGAACCTGCGCGTCGCCGGCGTCCGCTACGCCGACCTGCGCGGCTACTCCTACGACCGCACCGACGTCACCGCTCGCGGCCTGGCCAACGCCTACGCGCAGACCCTGGGCACCGTGTTCACCCAGGAGTCCAAGCCCTACGAGGTCGAGATCGTCGTGGCCGAGGTCGGCACCACCGCCGACGAGGACCAGATCTACCGCCTCACCTACGACGGGTCGGTGGCCGACGAGCGCGGGTTCGTCGCGATGGGTGGCGCGGCCGAGCCCATCGAGACCGGGCTGAAAGAGCGCTGGACGCCGGGGCTGTCGCTCGGCGACGCGCTTCGCCTCGCCGTGGAGCTGCTGGCCAAGGACCCGGCGGGTGGTCCGGTGCGCTCCCTCGGTGCAGGTCAGCTCGAGCTCGCCGTGCTCGACCGCGAGCGTCCGCGACGGACGTTCCGCCGGATCGGCGGTGGCCTGCTCGACGCCCTGCTGAGCACCGAGGACCCGACCCATGACGCCCCGGCCGAGGACGACCGGACACCCGGACACCACGACACCCTCACCGGGGAGTCGCCGCGTGAGACGTCGACGAACCCCCAGACCCAGCGCCCGACCGAGTAGCCGCCCCGACTCATCCCTGGACCGGGAGCTTCTCGAGCAGCCAGCTCTGGGTGGTGACCCAGGCCTGGCTCGAGGCGGCCTCGTGGTGGAACATCGGAGCCGGGTTGTCGAAGGCGTGCCCAGCGCCCTCGTACGTCAGGAACGTGACGTCGTCATGGTTCGCGGTGACCGCGGCCTCGATCTCGCGGACCGTCTCCACCGGGATGTAGGCGTCCTCGAGCCCGAAGTGGTGCAGGCTCGGGGAGGTGACCTGCGGCGCCAGACCGAGCAGGTTGGGCAGGGCCGAGCCGTAGTAGCTGACGAGGGCGTCTGGTGCCGCACGGTCGGCCCCGGCGGCGGCAGCGACGTTGAACGCCATACCCCCGCCGAAGCAGAAGCCCACGACCCCGGCCGGGCCACGGACCTCGACGCGGTCGCGCACGGCGGCCAGGGCCGCCACCCCGTCGCGGACGCCGGCCTCCCAGTCGAAGCGACCCGCCAGGTCGATGGCGCGGGGCAGGCCGTCGCCACCCTCCTCGACGACCGGGTCGCCGAGCCGCCAGTAGAGGTGCGGCACGAGGACGACGTAGCCGAGCGCGGCGAGGTCGGCGGCGCGCGAGGAGATGTAGTCGGTGACCCCGAAGATCTCCTGGAAGACCACGACTCCCGGCCCCTCACCGGACTCGGGCAGATGGAGGTCGGCCGGCATGGAGCCACCCTCCACGTCGACGGACAGGACCTCGGGCGCGCGCTGGTGTGCCATGCCCCCAACGTAGGCCGCACCACCGCCCACCGCTCGGCCTAGGTGACCGAGGTCCGGCTGCTTCGTCGCGGTGTCGGACCCGCGGACCGGGACACGGAGGCCATGGCGGCCATGGTGTCGGCGACGGCGGCGACGGCGACGGGGTCGAGAAGCACGCCGTAGTGGTCGGAGTCCAGCGCCCGGACGGTGACATCAGGAGGCAGGTGCGCCGCGGCGAGGCCTTCGGCGGTGTAGAGCCCCTCGGGCTGGGCGAGCGGTCCGCGACGGGCATGCAGGAGGGTCGCCGGGCACTGCATCGTGTGGATGGCGCTGAGGGTGGCCGGGTCGGACATCAGGTCGGCCCAGTCGGCACGGACGCACTCCAGCGACGAGGTGGAACGCTGCTGTCCGGGGGGACCGGCGAGGTCGTGCAGGAGGTAGGCCGCGAGCGCCGCACCCGAAGGGCCGTCGAGGTGTGGTCCGAGAGCCGGGTGGGCGCCCCAGTGGGAGAGGTAGGCAGCCTCGTCGTCGAAGGTCATCGACAGGCGGTCCATCGCCGGCCCGATGATGCTGTGCAGCACCTCGTCGACGTCGAACGACCCGGGGGAGGGGAAGGCCAGCCCGCCGTCGACGAGCACGACGGCCCCGACGTGCTGGGGATGGGTGGCGGCGACGAGGGCGGCGACGAAGGCCCCCATGTCGTGGCCGGCGAGCACGGGGCGGTCGAGCTCGAGGTGGGCGATGACGGCGCGGACGTCGGCGACGTGGTCGGCCAGACCGGTCGAGCGCAGGTGCGAGCTCTCCGCCCGGCCACGCATGTCGGGGGCGAGCAGGTGCGCACGCCCCTCGAGCCGGTCAGCCACCGGGGCCCACGCGAGGGCGTTGGAGGAGATGCTGTGCAGCGCCACGACGACCGGGGCACCCTCGGGCGCCCGCGTCAGGCGGTGGACGGTGAGTGACCCTCCCTCGACGGCCACCTGCTCGGTCAGCGGTCGCACGCTGGTCCTCTCTCGACACCGCCGCACCGTCGCGGCTCCCGGCTGAAGTCGGCCCGGGAACCCCCGGCCGCTGTGCTCAGGCGCTGACGCTACGCACTTGACGACCCGCGCCCTATGGGTCCTGACGCCACATCGCGGCACGGGGAGTGTGCTGGCTCAACTCTTCAACGGGTGGTTCTGGCGAGCTCCACCAACACGAGGACGGCACCGTCGGTCGTGGCCGGACGCGCGAACCGCAACGGCCAGTAGCCCGTCCGGTCAGTGTGGTCGCCCGGACCAGCGATCAGGCCGGAGCGGGCCACCAGGGCCCGGTCCCGTAGGGCGCCGAGCACCGCCTGCTCGCACGCCACCTTCCGCGCGCCATACGTCTGCCACCGCTCGTCGTCGTCGGTCACGGGGTCGAGCAGGGGAGCCGACTCGTCCACGCCGGGGTGGTCGTGGGAGGCGTAGATCCTGGTGGGACACCGCGTCGTAGGCCCCTGCCGCAGACCGGTCGGCCCGCACCTACGACACCTCCGCGGGGACGCCACCAGACACCCCACGGGCCAGAGCAGTGACCTCGTGGCCCGCGGCCACCGCCTGCGCAGCGACCTCCCGACCGAGCCACGCCGTCCCACCCAGAACCAAGATCCGCGTGGGCGCCACACAACCAGCCCGGTGGTCGGGAGTCGAGGATGTTCGCGGTGAGCGCAGGGTGGGACTGGTGGGCGTTCGCCGCGGTCCGCAAGGAGTTCGAGCCTAGAGTGGGTCCATGGACCGTCGGATCTTCGGGATCGAGAACGAGTACGGCATCACGTGCACGTTCGAGGGGCAGCGCAGGCTGACTCCCGACGAGGTCGCGCGCTACCTCTTCCGCAAGGTCGTCTCGTGGGGTCGGTCCTCCAACGTCTTCCTCTCCAACGGTTCCCGCCTCTACCTCGACGTGGGGTCGCACCCGGAGTACGCGACGCCCGAGTGCGACGACGTCCGCCAGCTCGTCATGCACGACAAGGCGGGGGAGCGGATCATCGAAGGCCTGGTCGCCGACGCCCAGGAACGACTGGCCGAAGAGGGCATCGAAGGCGAGATCTACGTCTTCAAGAACAACACCGACTCGGCAGGCAACTCCTACGGGTGCCACGAGAACTTCCTGGTCGGCCGGGCGGGGGAGTTCCAGCAGCTCTCCGACGTACTCATCCCGTTCCTCGTCAGCCGCCAGATCACCAGCGGCGCGGGCAAGGTCGTGACGACGTCCAAGGGCGCGACCTACTGCGTCAGCCAGCGAGCCGACCACATCTGGGAGGGCGTCTCCTCGGCCACGACCCGCTCGCGCCCGATCATCAACACCCGCGACGAGCCGCACGCCGACGCCGAGAAGTACCGCCGCCTGCACGTCATCGTCGGTGACTCCAACATGAGCGAGACGACCACGATGCTCAAGGTCGGTTCGGCCGACCTCGTGCTGCGGATGATCGAGGCGGGCATGGTGGTGCGCGACCTGACGCTGGAGAACCCGATCCGCGCGATCCGCGAGATGAGCCACGACATGACCGGCCGCAAGACGGTGCGGCTGTCCAACGGTCGCGAGCTGTCCGCGCTGCAGATCCAGTCCGAGTACCTCGAGCGGGCGCAGGCGTACGCCGACCGCGAGGGCCTCGCGAACCCGATCCACAAGCAGGTCCTCGACCTGTGGGAACGCACCCTCACCGCCGTCGGCACCGGCAACCTGTCCCTTGTCGACACCGAGATCGACTGGGTCATCAAGCACAAGCTCATCACCGGTTACATGGCCAAGCACGACCTGCCGATGGAGCATCCGCGGATCGCGCAGCTCGACCTCGCCTACCACGACGTCAACCGCCAGCGCGGCCTGTTCTATGTTCTGCAGAAGCACGGTCGGGCCGCTCGTGTGTGCACCGACCCTGAGGTGTTCGAGGCCAAGACCGTGCCGCCGCAGACCACCCGGGCCAAGCTGCGCGGCGACTTCATCAAGGCCGCCCAGGAGCACCGCCGGGACTTCACCGTCGACTGGGTGCACCTCAAGCTCAACGACCAGGCCCAGCGGACGGTGCTCTGCAAGGATCCGTTCGCGGCCGTCGACGCCCGCGTCGAGCGCCTCATCGAGGGCATGCGGGGCTGACTGCCGCCAGGTGGCACACAGCGGGCGTTTCGGGCTTTGCCAGCCTGCCCGGTTAGGGTGGTTGCCTGTTCCACCGCCCCCAGCGAAAGTCGCCACCGTGTCTGTGCGTTCCCTCTCTGCACGTCCCAGCCGTCGCCTGCCGGTGATGGTCGCGGCCCTGACCGCCCTCCTGGCCCTGACGGCCTGTGGCACCAGCGACGCCCCCAAGGCCTCGCCCCTGGACGGCATCACCGTGACCGGAGGCAGCGACACCACCGCGCCGACCGTTGCCATCACGCCGAAGCCGCTGTCCGTCACCGAGACCACGACCCGCGTCGTCAAGGCCGGTGACGGCCCGGTCGTCAAGGACGACGAGATCGTCAGCGTGAAGTACGTGCTGATCAACGCGAAGGACGCCTCGGTGCTCGACACCAACTACGGCAAGCAGAACCTCGGCCTGAGCCTCGGCACCGCGGACCTCCTGCCCGGCCTCAAGAAGGGCCTGGCCAACCAGAAGGTCGGCTCGCGCGTGCTCGTCGCCGTCCCCCCGAAGGACGCCTTCGGCCCCCAGGGCAACACCGACATCAAGGTGGGCGCCACCGACACCGTCGTCTTCCTCATGGACGTCGTGTCCGTGACCAAGCCCTTGGCCAGCGCCGAGGGCACGGAGGTCAAGCCCGACGCCGACCTCCCGGCCGTCAAGGTCGAGAGCGGCAAGGCCGCCACCATCACCATCCCCAAGGGCAAGAAGGCCCCGACGAAGACGGTCGGCCAGAACCTCATCGACGGCGCCGGCGCGAAGGTCGAGGCCGGCCAGACCATCCGCGTCGCCTACACCGGTGCGCTCTGGAAGGACGGCAAGGTCTTCGACTCCTCGGCCACCTCCCCCAAGGGCTACTTCGAGACCGTCATCGGCAAGCAGCAGGTCATCAAGGCCTGGGACGCCCAGCTCGTCGGCAAGGCTGTCGGCAGCCGCGTCCTCATGGTCGTCCCGCCGGCGGACGGTTACGGCGCGGCCGGCAGCCCGCCGAAGATCAGCGGCACGGACACCCTGGTGTTCGTCGTCGACATCCTCGCGGCCTACTGAGCCGCACCACCCGCACCCGCACCCCCCACCCCAAGGAGCAGCAGCATGGGTTTCGACCCCAGCACCACCAAGCCCGAGATCGACTTCCCCGGCGACGCGGCCCCCACCGAGCTCGTCATCGAGGACCTCAGCGAGGGTGACGGCCAGGAAGCCGGCGCCGGCGACACCATCTCCGCGCACTACGTGGGTGTGGCCCACTCCACCGGCGAGGAGTTCGACGCCTCGTGGAACCGCGGCTCGCCCCTGGACTTCCGCCTCGGCGTCGGTCAGGTCATCCGGGGCTGGGACGAGGGCATCGTCGGCATGAAGGTCGGCGGCCGTCGCAGGCTGGTCATCCCTGCCCACCTCGCCTACGGCGAGCGTGGCGCCGGTGGTGCGATCAAGCCGGGCGAGACGCTGATCTTCGTGGTGGACCTCGTGGACGTCCGCTGACGACCACGCCCGCGGCGCACTGAGTCCAGTGCGTCAGCTCTCCAGCAGCCGGGCGGCATACCGCCCGGCTGCTGCGCTGTAGAGGAACGCTGCGTGGTCCTCGTCGAGGCCGCGGCCCATCGTCGAGAGCCGGACGGGGACGGCCCGCAGCGCCTCGTCGAGCCCGTCCTCCTCGACCTGTGCCAGCTGCACGGCGCCGAAGGCCCCGGCGACCAGCTCCTGCCCCTGACGCAGCACCAGCTCGCCGAGCTCGGAGGTGGGCAGGGTCGCGACCAGCTCCGCGGCCACGAGGCAGATCCGCCCGTAGGCCGTGCGGCTGTGGTGGGAGATCCCGCGGTGCCGCTCGCGCGGGTCGGCGTCCGAGACGCGCAGGGCGCCCACCCCGCGCCCGCGCAACGTCGAGGCGGCATTGAGCGCCTCGCCCGCCGCCACGCCGGTGTAGCCCCAGGTGGTACCGGTCCCGACGTTGCCGGGACCCTGGATCACCACGGCGACGTCGGCACCCAGGACGTGGCGGGCCGCGAGCAGACCGGAGTGCAGCGTGACCGCCTCGTACTCGCCACCGTAGGCCTGGCCGACCGTCACGGTGCCGTGCAGCCACTGGGACTCGGTGAGACCGGCGACCGCGCGCGAGAAGGCGATCGGCAGGGCGCCCCCGTCGGTCATGAGGTAGACGACCCGGGCGTCGGGGCGTTCGGTGCGCAGCCCGGCCAGGACCGCCGGCAGGGCGGAGTGCAGGTCGGCGACCACCACGGGCATCCCGCGCAGGTCGCCGGCATCGGCCGCGCCGGAGGTCAGGGCTGCGTGATGCGGGCTGTCCTGCTCGTCCACGGCCATGAAGATCTGCTGCTGGGGCGTGTAGCGCGCCTTGACGATGTGTCCGGCGCCCGCGGGCGGGTCAGCCGGCAGCCGGTCCGGTGCCGCGACCACGAACGCGAGCCCACCGGTGCCGAGGCCACGCAGCAGCGCCGAGGCGTTGAGCAGGACCCGGTCGCCGACCTGGAGCTCACCGACGAGGGCGGTGTAGGCAAGGGCGCGCACGAGGCCACCCTCGTCACCGTCCTCGGTGGCCAGCTGCACGGCATACTCCACGGCGCCCGGCCACCGGCCACGCACCTGCTGAACCGTGCCATCGCGCCACTGCATCACGACACGCAGACTAGCCACGGACGCCGCCGACCACTCCGGTAGCGTCGGGCGGGTGAGTTCACCCACCGGCCCCGCGGCCAAGACCGAGCGCCTGCTCAACCTCGTGCTCTGCCTGCTCTACACGCGTCGACCGCTGCCGAAGTCCAAGATCCGCGACATCGTGCCGCAGTACGGTGACGCCGCCAGTGGCGAGGCCTTCGAC